>DATNEJ010000465.1:0-7381 GCA_035606775.1 Acetobacteraceae bacterium
GCGTCGCCATCGGTCCAGCGCCAGAGGGCCGCACCGTTCCGTTCCGGCGCCCACCAGCCTTCGGACAGGGCGGGGTGATCCACCGGCACATCGCGGCGGTCGGACACAGTGTGAAAGCGGATCCCCTGCACCTGGACGCCAAGCCGGCGCATATCCTCGACCCAGGGATACAACGCACAGGGCTGCGCGGAGCGGGACCTGATCCGCGCAACGCGTGCGCCCGGCGGCAGCACGAAGACATGACGGAGACGCTCCTGAAGTATCGGCCGCACGGCCTTGTCGTCGATGACCAAAGTTAGTCCCGCATCCTCGGTGATTGCCGGGTCCGGCAGAGCGAAACCGAGTGCGACAGCCCGGTCTGCCAGGCGTTGCCGGACCGGCCGGACTGTTGGCTCGTCTTCCACCAGCGGGGCGCAGGCAAGTTCGGTCCAGGCGCGTTCGGGGGTGATGGCGGCAAAGTCGGGATGCAGCGCCAGAACCTCGCCGCCATTGTCGAACAGGGCACGATTGCCGGTATCAAGGTAACTCTCCGCCGGCAGTCCTTCCGCAAGCAGGATCGCGTGCCGCGGGAGTTCAATATGATAGTAGGTGACCATCCCGGCGCCACGCTCGCGCCGGATGCTGGCACCGTTGACCAGCAGGCGGGCAGGGATCAGCACACCGTCCACCAACAGCCCGTGCTGTGGGGAAACCAGCAGGTCCCGTCGCGGCTGGTCGTCACCGAACGCGTCTCGGGCGATGCGGATCGGTTCGGCAACCAGCGGGTTCGCATGCCGGCGGCAATCGATCCGGCGCTGGCCGATCCAGACGATCGGTTTGGCTTCGCCTGCGGACGTCAGGACAGCATCGCCGATCGCAAGCTGCTCGATCGGAATGTCGCCGCGCGGCGTGGCGATGCGGGTGCCCTGCGCGTAACAGACAAGGCCGGATGTCACCGGCACACCGATATCCGCCATGATGCCGAGATCGACCGCGGACACGGCGTAGGCGGTTCCCACCGACAGACCGACGCCGTTCATCACGTCGCTGTCCAGGAAATCGGTCGTCTTATTTGCCAGGTGGTAGAGATTTTCGCCGTTGTCGAGGAAGGTCAGCGGCACCGGCGTTGAGATATTGGTGCCAAGCTCCGCGCCATAGGCTGCCTTCGCGTTCGGGCCGACGAAGTTTGCGCTGCTGACCGTGCCGTTGGTGGTGACCGTCTGGACGTAATGGTCGTACATCGTCTCGGAACCGCCGGAGAAAGAGCCGGTCTGCTGCATCAACCCGGCTATTCCCAGGCCGTGCCCGATTTCGTGGATGAACACGCTCTCCAGGTCGTATTTCAGGCGATTCGCGCCCGTCAGGGTGACATTGGCCGTGCGCACCGTCGGGTTCGGATTGATATAGAAGTTCGACAGGTTGGTCGTATTGGCATCCAGCGTGACGACGATATCGAACGGCAGGGTCGGGTAGTAACTGCCGGTCGTCATCGCGTCCATGCCGTCCGGTTCGTAAACGCGGCGCCCATCAAGCGTGCCGCCTGTCGGTATGACGTTGTATGGTCCGCCTTGCGCCAGCTCCGCGCCGCTTGCGCTGTCGCTCAGGATAAGGGAGACGCGCAGCGGCAGATCGCTGGTGATGTACTGCCCCCAGTTCGCGGCGGCCACACTGAAATCCGTCATGATGTTGCTGAGCGTCGTCGCGGACAGCGTCGTCGTCGTGACCGAGTTGGTCATGCTCGTCTCGATCGGCATGCCGTTCGTGCTTGTCGTGCCGGCGCCGCTGGCGGTTTTCACCGTCAGCACGCCGCCCGCACCGAACACGGTGCCGCTGTTGACCAGCGTGCCGATCGACCCGCCCGACAGAGTCAGTGCATCTCCCGCCGCAACCGTGACCGATCCGCCGCTGGTGACCGCGCCGTCCGTGAGCGTATTGCCCGACAGGTTGGTCAGGCTGCTCCCTTCGATCCCAAGGAACCCATTGTTCGCGATGACCGTCCCGGTGTTGCTGAAGGATTGCAGGATGAACAAGTCCTGGTTCGTTCCTGCGTTGGCGATCAGGGTCCCCTGATTGCCCAAAATGCCGGCACCAAGGATCGTACCTTTTCCACCTACCAACCCTGTAAACGCGGTGGCGTCGGCGATCGTGCCGCCGTTCAGCGTCATCGTTCCCGCTGTCGTCCTCAGGGTTTTGCCGGAGCCGGTGAAGTCCAATGTGCCGGCAATCGACAGGACGGCGTCCGCGCCATTCAGCGTGACTGAGTCGACCTGATAGGACTCGTTCCCGGCGATGGTCACCGTATAGGCACCGGCGGCGTTGATCAGGACGTCTGCGTTCGCCGCGTCGGGTACGCCGCTGGGCGCCCAGGCGGTACCGACGCCCCAGTTCGCCGAAACGTCGCTGTTCCAGGTCGACGTGATGCTTGGCATTGGTGAAGACGCTCCCGCCGCGCTCTTTGTTTGATCGCGTGATTCACGTCTTCGGCGATTCCGCCTACGACGATCACGCTCCAGACGAGGGTATTTTGTTTCGGCGCCGGCTACGTAGCAAGCAAGATGTTGCTCTTCCGGAACCCAGCCCTTCATCGCCGGCGCCGGCCACGCAGCCGGTGCGTTCAGCGCCCGACCGGACGTGGCGGTGCGCGCTATGCCGTCGTGCCAAACAGCGCTTCCACGTCCGCCTCTGTCAGCCGCAACGCGCCGCCCCTTTCGGCCTCCAGGACCGACGCCACGAGAGACCGCTTCTTCTCTTTCAGGGTCTCCATCTTTTCTTCGATGCTGCGCAACGTGACCAGGCGATGGACGAACACCTTCTTGTTCTGCCCGATCCGGTGCGCGCGATCGGTCGCCTGGTCCTCGACGGCCGGATTCCACCATGGATCGTAGTGGATCACCGTGTCCGCGGCGGTCAGGTTCAGGCCGACGCCGCCGGCCTTCAGGCTCACCAGGAACAGTGGCACGGCGCCTGACTGGAACTGCCGGACCGGAGTTGCGCGGTCCCGCGTGCTGCCAGTCAGCATGACATATTTCACGTCCTGCTCGGTCAGCCGGCGCTCGATCAGGGCCAGCATCTCGGTGAACTGCGAAAACAGCAGAACGCGGCGACCTTCCGCCAGCATGATCGCCAGCATCTCCATCAGCCGGTCGAGCTTGGCCGATCCCGCCTTCGCTCGTTCCGTCGCCCGCAGCTTGAGCAGGCGCGGATCGCAGCACGCCTGCCGCATCTTCAGCAGCGCATCGAGAATGATGATCCCGGACCGCGCGAGACCCTTTTCCTCGATCGCCGCCTTGACCCGCGCGTGCATCGCGAGGCGGATCGCTTCATAGACCGACCTCTGAGCCGGCTCCATTTCCACGGCTTCGGTGATTTCCGTTTTCGGTGGCAGTTCGGTGACGACCTCTTCCTTGGTCCGGCGCAGCAGGAACGGACGCACGCGGCGGGTCAGCAGGGCCTGCCGCTCCGCGTCGCCGCGCTTTTCGATCGGCAGGCGGAATCGCGTGCGGAATGATTGATGGCTGCCGAGCAGGCCCGGTGCCAGGAAATCGAACAGCGACCACAACTCGCCGAGGTGGTTCTGCAACGGCGTGCCGGACAGGCACAGGCGCTGGCGTGCCTGCAGCCGCAGCGCCTGCCGCGTGGTTGCCGCGTTCGGGTTCTTGATCATCTGCGCTTCGTCGAGCACCACGACATGCCAGTCCTGCTGAGTCAGGATTTCGTGGTCGCGGGTCAGCAGTGGGTAGGTTGTCAGCACCAGATCGTGCGCGGGGATTTCCGGAAATCGGCTGTGGCGAGCGGGACCATGCAACGTCAGCACACGCAGCGTCGGGGCAAAACGCGCGGCCTCCATCATCCAGTTGGGAATCAGGCTGGTCGGACAGACGATCAGCGCCGGGCGGTCCAGCCGGCCCGCTGCCTTGTCGATCAGCAGGTGAGCCAGGGTCTGCACGGTCTTGCCCAGGCCCATATCGTCTGCCAGCACACCGCCCAGGCCGGCCGCGCCGAGGAATTGTAGCCACCCCACGCCTTGTGCCTGGTAGGGCCGCAAGGTCGCGCCGAACGCCTCTGGGGCCGCGGCCGCCTCGATCGCACCGCCGGCCTCGCGCAATTGCCTGCCCAGTGCGCGCAGCGCCTCGCCGCCGCGCCAGACCAGGCCGGCCCGCTCTTCCAACAGGGCCAAGTCGGCGGCGCCCGTCCGGCTGAAGCCGATCCGCCCGGAATCAGCGTCGATCGCACCGCTGGCCAGCAATTCCAGCAGCGTCTGCACTGTGGGCCGGATGCGGCTGAGCGGCAGGCTAAGCAGGCGGCCATCCGGCAGCGGCAGGGCCAGCGGCGCGTCGTCCGATCCTTCCAGGAGCGTGGCGCTGTCGGGCCGGGTGATCAGCCGGATCAGCGCAGGAATCAGGTCGATCCGCTGGCCGTCGACCATCACGCCAAGATGCAGTTCCAGCCAATCGATGCCGGAGCTTTCGATCAGCTCCGCGGCGATTTCCGTGTCAGGCTCGATCGTCACCAACGGGAACGCGTCGTCGAACTCGATGGTCCAGCCCAGCCGCCGCAGCTGCGGTATTTCGTGCGTCACCAGATGCAGCCAACTGACGCGCCCGTACCCCTCCTGCAGGGCAAAATCTTCGGTATGCGCGTGCTGGTAGTAGACCGGGACAAGCTGGGCGACGCGACCGAAGCCCAGGCGCCGGAGATGGTCGAGGGTCTCGACTTCCCCGTGGCGATCGCGGACCGGTTCATACAGCGCGCCGTTAAGCACGGTGATGCGGGCCTGGGGGCCGCTGGTGGACGGCACGGTGACGGGGCCGTACTGCCAGGAGAGCCGCGCCAGTGGCACAGCAAACAGCCCGGAGCCGACAGGGCGGCCTGAACCGTTCCCGTGCGCAGGGTCCATCGGCAGGGTGCCGTTGATCAGCCGCAAATGCGGCCGCAGCGGTGCGGTGATCCGTTCGGCCGCCGGCAACTCGTTGGGCACCACCACCGGCAGGTTGGGCAGTCGCCGCACCAGTTCTTCCCGGACGCGCGGCGCGTCGTCCGCGGAAATCGGCGGGGCTGAGAGCAGTCGATCCGTGACCGATCTTGGCAGGTCCGTCGTCAGTTCGCCCATCGTCCCGCTGGATGGGTCGCAGTACCAGGGATCCGGGGTGCGGAATGCCGTCAGACCGTCCTCGGCTTCCAGCGCCGCCTGCTGCGATCCGTCGGGCAGCAAGGTCCAGGCGATTCGCCCGTGACGAGCCGGACCCTCTGTCAGCAGCGGTCCGGTGATGGTCTCCCAATGCGCCCGGCCGGTGCCGAGGATACGGCGCAACAGGTCCGCCGGATCGTCATCGGGCGGCACTATGCCACCCGTACGCCGGCCGAGCCGGGTGAGGATCAGGCGATCCGACGGACGCAGGAAGCGCGCGGCGTACTGCACCTGGTTGGGCGAATACTGGCGCGCACTCCCCCAGCCGCCATCCTTGCGCAGGATCGCGGACATTGGCTGGATTTTCAGTCTCGGCGCACCGTTACGGACCGCTTCCGGACCAAGCACGTAGAGAATCCGGTGGCGCATCCCCGGCGGGTAGGCCTCGGTATCGGCGTCCTCGCTGCTGCCCAGGCCATCGAGCCAGCCGGTGATGTTTGTCGGCAGGGCGCGCTCTTTGGCCGATGCAACCGGGTGCCGGTCGCGCCGCGCGGCGCCGGAGGAGGATGGCGGCAGGGCGTCATCCATCAGGAGCTGCCGCCGGTGCGCGGCGATCAGGACGGCGGCCAGGTGCTTGCACAGGCGATGAACCGGGCAGGTGCATATGCCGACAATGGAAAGGCCGCCCCTCCGGCTGTGCACAACCCGGATCCGTTGTTCATAGGGATCGGGCGCAGACCCTTGGGTCGCGGCGGAGATATGTCCGCCGCCCTCGGCGATACGCAGATCGCGGACCCGGCCGCGTTGTTCGTAGACCCGCCCGGCTTCCAGGGTTCGCGGCTGGAACAGCGCGCGAAGGTCGCTGTCCCGCAAGGCAAGGGCCGGGTCGATGTCAGGCGCAATTTCCACGATGAACATGCTGATACCATGAAAGCGCGCCGCGAGTCGGCGCCAGAGCCTGTTCGGTGCGGACAGACGCACCGAACAGGCTCTACGTTGTTGTTTGATCGCGTGATTCACGTCTCCAGCGGTTCCGCCTCCGACGATCACGCTCGGGTTTGATCGCGCGATTCACGTCTTCGGCGATTTCGCCTCCGACGATCATGCTCCAGCTTGCGTGACGGCGGCCCGTGGTGGTGTGGTAGCGGCCGGGCGGTCGGCCCGATGTAGTGTCCATGGCCAACGATGGAGTGACCCGATGGTCGAATTACCGCGCAGCGACAAGGAACTGGCGCTTGATGCCATGGCGCGCCGGGTCCTGCCTGGCGGCAGCTTCGGCAACCTGTCGTCGGAGATCATCGTGGCCGAGGGCAAAGGCGCCCGTGTCCGTGACGTCGCCGGCAACGAGTACGTCGATTTTCTCCTCGGCTCCGGCCCGATGTTTGCCGGCCATGCGCACCCTGACGTGGTTGCGGCGGTGCAGGCGCAGGTGGCCCGCGGCACGACCTTCTTTTCCCTGAATGAGCCGGGCATTCGCCTGGCGGCGGCCATCGTGGAAGCGGTGCCCTGCGCCGAAAAGGTGCGCTTCACCAGCAGCGGCACCGAGGCCGACGTGTACGCCATGCGCGTCGCTCGTGCCTATCGCAAGCGCGACAAGGTGATGAAGTTCGAGGGCGGCTTCCACGGCATGAGCGAGTACAGCCTGCAGAGCATGGCACCGAAGCGGCCGGGCAATTTCCCGCAGGCGGTGCCTGACTCGCCCGGCATCCCGCGCTCGGTGGCCGGGGACATGCTGATCGCGCCGTTCAACGATGCGGACCTGGCGGCGAGCATCATCCGAGAGAACCGCGAGGAACTGGCCGCGGTGATCGTGGAGCCGTTCCAGCGGCTGATCCCGCCGCGTCCGGGCTTCCTTCAGGCGCTTCGCGCGGTGACGGCCGAGTGCGGTATTCCGCTGATCTTTGATGAGATCGTCACAGGGTTCCGTTTCGCCTATGGAGGTGCTCAGGAATACTACGGCGTGATTCCGGACATCTGCACCTTGGGCAAGATCGTCGCCGGCGGGTTCCCCCTGGCGGTGGTCGCGGGCCGGGCGGACATCATGCGGCATTTCGACCGCGGCGAGGTGGGCGATGCCGTCCTGCCGCAGATCGGCACGCTGTCGGGCAATCCGGTCGCGTCCGCGGCCGGGCTGGCGACATTGGAGGTGCTGCGGCAGCCGGGCGTCTACGACACCGCCTTTGCCACGGGAAAGCGCCTGATGGACGGGCTGGCGCGGATGGTGCGGGAGGCAGGGCTGCCGGCACAGGTGATCGGCTTGCCGGTATTGTTCGA
>DATNEJ010000488.1:0-18324 GCA_035606775.1 Acetobacteraceae bacterium
ATCCTTGCGGCGAGCGAGGGCGGAGACCGTCTCGGCATCGTCCGCATCATCGTCCGAGCCTTCAGGCAGGCGGACACCCCGCGCGGCCAGAAAGGTGCGGACGCCGTCCTCCCGGGGCCGGCCATCCACATAGGCGAGATAGTCGTCCCTGGGATCGAAAGGGATGAAGCTGCCGCCGGTGGCTGTCGCGCGCCGGTCCAGAAACGCGTCGAACAGACGCTTCCAGGCCGTGGTATGCAGCCGAGCGGTATCGGTCAGTACGCCATCCATGTCGAAAAGGGCGACGTCCCAGTCGCGCTTGGACAGAGTGAGGTTCGTCTGTTCCGCCACCAGCAATCCCTCCGCTTCTGCCGGCTTCGTCCGCAGTCTCTATCGTCGCCGACCAGGGATCAGTGGTGGATCGGTGTCTCCGCGGGCGTCCGTTGCCCTGGCTGCGCAGCGCCGCTTCGGGGTGCCGGCAGCGCTTCGGCGGTGACCCCGAATCGCAGCATGTACGGGCGAAACTTGTCCCGCTCGACATCCGCGTCGAGCCCATGGTCCTCGAAATGATAGTCGCGCGGCCCGTAGCCGCCGTTCGGCCGCTCCGTCATGTAGCGTTCCATGCCGGCCACCGCCTGGGCGGGCAGCGACATGCCGAAATGGCGGTAGACCGCGGCCACGGTACTCACCGGGTCGCTGACCAGGTCCAGGTGGTGAACGTGGCAGACCGGCTCCGGCAGGCCGGCATCGTCACCGACTTCCATCATCTTGTGCGCGCCGGCGAGCCAGCGGGCGCTCTCCGTGCGGCCGATGGCGAAGCGGTCCAGCCGGCGGGTGAACGGGCGGCGGAGCACCTCCGTCAGCCTGGCAACCGACAGCAGGACCTTGACCGGATCGCGATGGACGACGATCAGGCGGGCGTCCGGATAGACCGTGCGAATCGCCTGGAGCGCGAACAGATGCTCCGGGCATTTTAGCACCCATCGGCCCACCGCACCGTCCTGGTGCTGGAGGTGCTGGAGGAATCTGCGGTGAAAGCGATAGGCGGGTGTGTGCCGCTCCACATCGGCGTCCAGCCAGTTCCGGTAGGAGGGAATGTCGTAATTGGTATCGAAGCGCAGGCTGCGAAAGACATGGGCGGTGATCTCGCTGCACTCCTGCGGCGATGTGGCATTCAGCGGGTGCAGGGCACGGAATTCCGGTGCCAGAAGTTCGAAGGTGCGCAACTGGCGGGCGACCCTGGCCACCCGGCGGTCGCGCCCTTTCCGGTCCGGGTACGGATAGATGGTTTCCCACACGGCCGGCGCGCGGTTGACCGGATCGGTCATCATCAACCGATGCAGCAGGGTCGTGCCGCTGCGCGGCAGACCGGTGATGAAGACGGGGCGGGCGATAGGTTCGGCCAGGATGCCCGGATCGGCAGTCTCCGCCGCCTGCAGGCGAAGCAGGTTCGACAGGAAACGTACGACGTCCCACTTAGTGGCGGACCGTCCGATCAGGCCCAGCGACGATTCGGCGTGGCATGCCGCCAGGAAGCGGCGGAGCGGGCCGACAAAGGAGGTTTCGCCGAAATCGGTCAGGCCGGTCCGCCGGCGCGCGAGGCCGATCAGGGCATCAACCGCGAAGGGCCGATCGAGCAGGCCGCTGGCACCTGCCAGCGTGTCCGCGGCCCGCAGCGCCAAAGTCTGGATAGGCAAGGTCAGGTTCCCTCTCTGTCCGCCTTCACGGTCACCGCGCTCCGGCCGGGATGTTGGCCGGATCGCGTGGCCGCGATATGGCACAAACACGTGATGTGGCGCATTTCGGCCATGCGTGCATGTCAGGCAAGCACACCCATGTATCTGTACGGTTTCGGCTCTATTGTATCGTCGCCGCAAAATCTGCCCCCGCCAGTCCCCCGGCCGCGATCGGAGCAATGCGCAGACTTGCGATTGGCGCCGCAGGGGCCAAACTTCTGCTGTAAGGATCTTTGATGACAGGACGCCCCTTCTTTCGCCGCAGCCTGTTCGGCGTGGCTGCCACTGCCGCTTTGGCCAGGTCAGTGCCCAGTTTTGCGGCCGACCAGTCCGTGATCGCGCCCATCCGGGACCTGGTGGCTGGGCTGCTGCGGATCATGAAAGCCGGCCAGAGCACGCCGTTCGACCAGCGCTATGCGACCCTGGCGCCGATCATCGACCGCGCCTTCGACCTGGGCGTGGTCCTGCAGGAATCGGTGGGACTGGCGTGGTCCAACCTGTCGCCGGACGACCAGACCATGCTGCGCAAGGATTTCCGGCGCTACACGATCGCGTCCTATGTCAACAGCTTTGACAATTTCACCGGCCAGCAATTCGTTGTTCAGCCGGATACCCGCGCTGTCGCCAACGGGCAGCAGGTGGTGATGACGAAGATCATCCCGGCTTCGGGCGACAGCCACGAGCTGGACTATGTGATGCGGCATACCGGCAGCGGCTGGCGGGCGGTGGATGTGCTGGCCGACGGCGCGGTCAGCCGGGTCGCGGTGCAGCGCTCGGACTTCCGCCGCCTGCTGTCCACCGGCGGCGCGGCGGCGTTGGCGGCGAGCCTGAGGAGCAAATCGGAGGTTCTGGCTGGCGGGTCCGGGAATTAGGCTGCGATCACCCCGGTCCGAAGGCCGGAACGCGTGCAACACGTCCTGAAAACAACGCGCTTGCAAAACCGAGTATTGCAATGCGTGGTCGTACGAACCTGAAGCGAGCGTGACGCCTCAAGCCGCTGCCTGCGCCGTCGTCATCGCATCGCCGGCGATTGTCGTGCGGCGCATGTCGCGGACCTGGGTTTCGTCAAACCGCGTGACCCGGTGCATGGTCTGGCGATTGTCCCACATCACCAGGTCGAATGGCCGCCATTTGTGCGCATAGGTGAATTGGGGCTGCGTCGCGTGCTCCGCCAGGTCGCGGATGAACGCCCGCGCCTCCGGCACCGGCCAGCCCACGATGGTGCCGATATGCGATGACAGAAACAGCGACTTGCGTCCAGTCACCGGATGCGTGCGCACCAGACGCTGCCGCACCGGCCTGAACGCCGCTTTTTCTTCCTCGGACAGCGCGGTAAAGCCAAGCGTGCCGCGCGAATAGACCAGGGAATGTTCGCAGACCAGGTCGTCGATTTCCGCTTTCGTTGCATCGTCCAGCGCGTCATAGGCGGCGCGCATGTCGGCAAATTCCGTCCGCCCGCCCTGATCGACGACGATGCGGCCGGACAGCAGGGAGTATTTCGCCGGTATGGCGCGGAATGAGCTGTCCGAGTGCCAGAGCCGGTTGCCCAGGTTGAACAGCCGCCGCCGGTCGTCGCGCGCCAGCGGCTTATGATCGGCGTCGAGGTTCGATACGTCGGCCATCTGCGGATCGAGCCGCTTGTCCTGCGCCTTGGTGACGTTGCCGCCGGCGGTCTGCTCCAGCGCGCCGAAGTTCACGCTGAAGGCTTTCTGCTGTTCATCGGTCAGCCGCTGATCGTGGTAGACCAGCACGGCATAGCGATCCATGCCGGCCTCGATCGCGCGCACGTCCTCGGCCAAAAGGGGGCGCGTGATATCGACGCTGGAGACCTCACCGGCGAAGACCGGGCTGAGCGGGCGGATGCTGACGGCCATGATGTCTTCTCCTGCTGAGCGGTCGGTGACGCGGTTTTATGCCATGCCGCGCGCACGTTCCCGCAGATCGAATTTCTGGATCTTGCCGGTGGAGGTTTTCGGCAGCGGCCCGAACGTCACGAAGCGCGGGCATTTGAAATGCGCGAGGTGCCGGCGGCACCAGGCGATGATATCCGCCTCGGTGACGCCCGAGGCGCCCGGTTTCAGGGTCACGAAAGCCTGCGGCGTCTCGCCCCATTTGGCATCGGGGCGCGCGACCACGGCCGCTTCCATGACGTCCGGGTGCTTGTAGAGCACCTCCTCGACTTCCAGGGAGGAGATGTTCTCGCCGCCGGAGATGATGATGTCCTTGGCCCGGTCCTTGATCTCCACATACCCGTCGGGGTGCAGCACCGCGAGATCGCCGGTATGGAACCAGCCCCCGGCGAACGCCGCCTCGGTTGCCGGCTGGTTCTTGAGGTAGCCTTTCATCACCGTATTGCCGCGCAACATGAGCTCACCCATCGAGGTGCCGTCGGCCGGCGTCGGCGCCAGGGTTTCCGGGTCCAGCACCGCGGCATCCTCCAGCATCGGCGTGTTCACGCCCTGGCGGGCCATGAACGCCGCTTTCTGCTCGGTTTCCATGTCATCCAGCGCGGGCTGCCACATGCAGACGGTGGACGGGCCGTAGCTTTCGGTCAGGCCGTAGAGATGCGTGACGGAGAACCCCATCGCCTCCATCCGCGCGATCACTGTCGATGGCGGCGCTGCGCCGCCGGTGGCGATCTCCACGGTCTGGCTGAACGTGCGGCGGGCGGTTTCGGGGGCGTGGATCAGCATCGACAGCACCACCGGGGCGCCACACATGTGGCTGACCCCGTGCTCGGCGATGGCGGCGAAGATCTCCGCCGGTTCCACGCGGCGCAGGCAGACATGCGTGCCACCGGCCAAAGTGACGGCCCAGGTATAGGTCCAGCCGTTGCAATGGAACATCGGCAGCGTCCACAGATAGACGCTGCGCGGCGACAGCCGGAACGCCAGCGCATTGGCGGTGGCGTTGAGGTAGGCGCCGCGGTGGTGCAGCACTACGCCTTTCGGATTGCCCGTGGTGCCGGATGTGTAGTTCAGCCCGATTGCCTGCCACTCGTCATCCGGCAGCGTGACGGGGTGCGCAGGATCGCCGCCAGCCAGGAAACTTTCGTAATCGGTCGAACCGATCGATTCCCCGCCGGAGGCCAGTGTGTCGTCAATGTCGATGACCAGCGGCCGCGTGCCGGCTTCGGCCAATGCCGGCCGCATGACCGACGCGAATTCCCGATCGACCAGGACGGCCTTTGCCTCTGCGTGCCGCAGGATGAATCCGATGGCCGCAGCGTCCAGACGGATGTTGATACAGCATAGCACGGCGCCGAGCATGGGGACGGCGTAGTGGGCTTCGAGCATTTCGGGGATATTCTGCGCCATGATCGCCACGGTGTCGCCCTTGGCGATGCCGGCGCGTGCCAGCGCCGAGGCCAGCCTGCGCGCGCGATCGAGGAACTGGGCGTAGGTATACCGGCGCTCGCCGTGGATCACCGCCACCCGCTGTCCGTAGACGCGGGCGGCGCGCACCAGGAACGACACCGGCGACAGCGGCACGTGGTTGGCGGCGGTGGGTGCGAGATTCTGCTCGAAGATAGACACTTGACTCTGCTCCCGGGCGTGTGGCGGGCCCGGTGGCAACCTATGGCAGAGCGGGCATGGATGCCACGGGGTGTCCCCCGGGCTGCCATGGTGCCGGCCGGTGCGGCCCTTGTGCCGGTTCCGGTCCTGGTCAACACATGGTCCGTGATGGGCGTGCGCGCCCGGGAAGGGACAGGGCTCGATGGATCTGCAGCTTCGCGGCAAGACCGCGCTCGTAACGGGCGCCAGCATGGGAATTGGACGCGCGATCGCCAAGGCGCTGGCCGCGGAGGGCGTGCGCGTGGTGGCGGCGGCGCGCCGCGTCGAGTTGCTGGAAGCCATGGCCGATGAGGTGGCGGCGCAGCAGCACCCGCGGCCCGCGCTGGTGCAGCAGGACATCATGGCCGAGGACGCCGTGGCGCGCCTGGCTGACGCCGCGCGCAAGGCCGTGGGACGCATCGACATCCTGGTGAACAACGCCGGCGGCAGCCGGGTGCTGCCGATCGACGCGCCGGAGGAGCGGTGGACCGAAG
Organism: Acetobacteraceae bacterium; assembly: GCA_035606775.1. Taxonomy (GTDB): domain Bacteria; phylum Pseudomonadota; class Alphaproteobacteria; order Acetobacterales; family Acetobacteraceae; genus Rhodopila. The sequence goes on from DATNEJ010000488.1 coordinate 5,764, forward strand.
CGATGACCCTGAACTTCACCCGGCCGCGCCAGCTTGCGCATGCGCTGCTGCCGGACATGATCGAGAATCGCTGGGGCCGCATCATCAATATCACCGGCAAGAGCGAGCCGGATCACCTGAACGCGGCGTTCTCGGCCAAGGCCGGCATCCATGCCTGGGCGAAGGGTCTGTCGCGCGAGGTGGGGAAATTCGGCATCACGGTGAACTCGATCCCGCCGGGCCGCATCATGAGCGAGCAGATACGCCGCAATTACCCTGAGGATTTCCGCAAGCAGTTCGCCGAGACGGAGATTCCGGTGCGCTACTGGGGAGAGCCGGAGGATCTGGCGGTCATGGCGGTGTGGCTGGCCTCACCGCTCGCCCGCTACGTGACCGGAACGGTGATTCCGGTGGATGGCGGCTTGCGGCGTTATCAGTTCTGACAAAAGCAAACGACGGAGCGGACCGATGCGGCAGATGGTGATGGTCGGGTTCCTGCAGGCGCAGAACTGCACCACCCTGGCAAGCGCGTGGCGGCACCCGGATGCGCGGCCCGACTTCACCAGCGCCGCCTACTACCAGCGGATCGGCCAGGTGCTGGAAGAAGGCAAGTTCCAGATGGCCTTCTTCGACGACCGCTTGGCGATGCCCGACATCTACGGGGGCAACCCGGCGGAGGTGGTGGCCAACGGGGTGCGGGTGGTCAAGATCGATCCGGTCGTGACCATGGTGGCGATGGGGCTGAGCACGAAGCACCTGGGCGTCGGTTCCACCGCTTCCACCACCTACTACGAACCCTTCGACGTGGCTCGGCGGTTTCAGACCGTCGATCACATCATCGGTGGGCGCGCGGCGTGGAACGTCGTCACCTCGGTGAACGACGGCGAGGCGCATAACATGGGCCGCGATGTCCATATGGAACACGACCTGCGCTACGACCGCGCCGACGAATTCATGGAAATTGTGCTGCGCTGCTGGCATGCGTGGGAGGACGACGCGCTTGTCGTCGACAAGCAGAGCGGCCTGTTCGCGCATCCGGACAAAGTCCATCGCATGGAATTCGCGGGAAAGTTCCTGAAATCCAGCGGCACCTTCACCGTGCCGCGCTCCCCGCAGGGGCATCCGGTGGTGATCCAGGCGGGATCCAGCCCGCGTGGCCACGAATTTTCCGCGCGCTGGGCGGAAACGGTGTTCGTCGGTTACCCGAATTTCGACGAAGGCAAGCGCCAGTACAACGCCTTCAAGGCGGCCATCGCCGCGCATGGGCGCGATCCGGACAAGGTGACAGTCAACACCATCGCCTATCCGGTGGTCGCCGAAACCCGGGCGGAGGCCGAGGACAAGATGGCGCTGATCGACTCGCTGTACAAGGAGGTCGATGGGCTTTCGCTGCTTTCGGAGGCGCTGAACTTCGATTTCAAGAAGAAGGGCATGGATGAGCCGTTCAGCGACGCGGAGCTGGAAGGCATGTCGGGCATGCAGGCGATGCGCAACCGGGTGATGCAGGCGATCGGCCGCAACCCGACGGTGCGCGACTTCCTGGAAGTGACGCGGCGCGGCCGCCCGCGGGAGGCGATCGTCGGCAGCGCCAAGGAGGTCGCGGATCGCCTGGAGCAGTGGTTCGTCGAGCGTGCCTGCGACGGTTTCGTGGTGGCCGGCACGCACACGCCAGGCTCTTTCGAGGATTTCGTCCGCTTCGTGGTGCCCGAGTTGCAGCGGCGCGGGCTGTATCATCGCGACTACACGGGCGCGACGTTGCGGGAGAATCTTGGTCTGCCGCATCCGGATCTGGCCGGATGGAAGTTGGCAGGCCTGTAGAACGCTGCGCGGCTGTCATGCGCCGAACGCTCGTTTGACGCACCCGGAGAAGAACAACGAATGGCGAATGGTGAGCGCACCAGGCTGATTCCCAGGAGAACGCCGGAATCGGCGGCCATGACGGCAAACGTCAAGCGAGCGATGGCGATCACCGCCACTCTCAACCGTTTGACGTTCAACGATGCTGACGAAGTCCGGGCCTTGTTCAGCAACCTCATAGGTAAGAAGGTGGATGACAGCTTTTTGTTGATCCCACCGTTCTACACAACCGGCGGGTTCGATATCAGTGTCGGGCGCAATGTTTTCGTAAATCAGAATTGTACTTTCTACGACCTTGGCGGACTCGACATTGCCGACGATGTGTTGATCGGGCCGAACGTGAGTCTCATCACATCTGGCCATCCTCTTGATCCTTCCCAACGGCGCGCTTGCGTCGTCGCAAAGCCTATCGTGATTGAGAGAAACGTCTGGATCGCAGCCGGCGCGATCATCATTGGTGGCGTGACAGTAGGGGAGAACTCGGTCGTCGCGGCGGGTTCGGTCGTCACCAGGGATGTTCCCCCGAATAGCCTTGTCGGGGGAAATCCGGCGCTGGTAATTCGTTCGATTGCCAACTGAGGAAATGTGCGCAGGGGGACGGAAGCGGCCATCGGCGCAGCTTCCGACAGTCAGAGAGGAATTCGTGAGCCATTCCGTCGAGGAGCCGGCGCTGCCGTCCAGCCCTGAGGCTCGGGGTGAGCCGCCCGAATCCCCTCTGCGGCGTTTTCTCCACGTGCTGGGTCCCGGGGTAATCACCGGCGCGGCGGATGACGATCCCTCCGGCATCGCAACCTACTCCCAGGCGGGCGCGCAGTTTGGCTTCGGCCAGCTCTGGACATCGCTCTACCAGATCCCCCTGCTGCTCGCGGTGCAGGAGACATGCGCCCGCATCGGATCGGTCACCGGCAAGGGCCTGGCCGGGGTGATCGGCGAACACTATCCCCGCGCCATCCTGATCGGCGTCGTTCTGCTGGTGGCGGTCGCAAACACGATCAACATCGGCGCCGATATCGGTGCGGTGGCGGAGGCCGCGCAGCTTGTCATTCACCTCCCGTTCTGGATCTTCGCCCTGTCCACGACGGTGGCGATTGTCACGGTCGAGATTTTCGCCAGCTACCAAGCCTGCGCCAAAGTGCTCAAATGGCTGGTGCTGGCGCTGTTCTCCTACCCTGCCACGACCTTCATGGTCGCCGAGGACTGGCACGCAATTTTTCGCGCCACGCTGATCCCGCACATCGAGCTCAGTTTCGGATTCCTGCTGCTGGTGACCGGCGTATTCGGCACCTCGATCTCGCCCTACATGTTCTTCTGGCAGGCGTCCGAGGAAGTGGAGGAGGAGGTAGCCCTCGGCGTTGCCGCCGACGAGAGAGGGGCGCCGATGCTGCCGCGCAATTTCATGCGCAACATGCGGATCGACACATCGGTGGGCATGATCGCGGCCGAGGTGGTCCAGTGGTTCATCATCGTCACGACAGGATCGGTGCTGTTTCGTCACGGCGTCACGACGATCAACAGTGCGGCCGATGCGGCGAAGGCGCTGGAGCCCCTGGTGCGCGGCTTCCCCAATGCCGGCCAGATTGCCCGGGACCTGTTCGCTGTCGGCGTGATCGGCCTTGGCCTGCTTGCCATTCCTGTGCTCGCCGGTTCGGCCGCCTATGCGCTGTCCGAGGCTTTCGGCTGGAAACAGGGGCTGTCCCGGCGCTTCAGGGAAGCACGGGGCTTCTACGGCATCATCATCGTTTCCACGGCGATCGGCCTGCTGCTGAACTTCGTGGGCATCGATCCCTTCAAGGCGCTGGTCTTCGCCGCCGTGTTCAATGGTATCGCCGCGGTGCCGCTGCTGTTCATCCTCGGCCGGATCAATGCGAGCGCGCAGATCCTCGGGGTGTATCGCGGCGGGCTGCTGTCGCGCGCCCTGGTATGGCTCACTTTTGCAGTCATGGGCCTGTCAGCCGTGGCGCTGCTCTACACCGCCTTGCTTCAAGGCTAGGGCGTGATCGACAGCGGCTGATGGGAGCCCGGGTGCGGCCGGGTCACCGATCCTCTTGCGGCAAGGTGAATGAGATATTATCTTACCCGCGTCTTACACCCTTCAACAGGCGGCATTCTGTGGCGTCGGCGGCCAAGGTCACGACAACCCTTTCCACCAAGGGGCAGGTCATACTTCCCGTCGAGATCCGGCGCCGCCGGCACTGGGATGCCGGCACGCGCCTGGTCGTTGAGGACACGCCCGATGGCGTGCTGCTGAAACCCGCCCCGCTGTTCCCGCCGACGCTGCCGGAACAGGTTTTCGGTTCGCTGCCGCACAAAGGGCCGCCAAAAACGCTCGATGAAATGAGAACCGGGATCGAAGCGGAGGTTCGGCGCCAGCATGGACGCGGTCGATACTAATGTGGTCGTTCGCTACCTGACCAACGATCACCCGCAGCAATCCGCGCGGGCGCGCAAGGTGGTAGACGCGCAGGATGTATGGGTGCCGACATCGGTCCTGCTGGAAACCGAATGGGTCCTGCGCAATGTGTATCGCTACACCAAGGCGCAGATCGTGGGTGCCCTGCGCGGGTTCGCGGGCCTGCCAGGAGTGGTCCTGGAAAATCCCACGCTTGCGGCGCAGGCTCTGTATTGGCTGGAGCAGGGGTTGGATTTTGCCGACGCACTGCACCTGGGTGCGTCCGCTCACTGCGACGCCTTCGTCACCTTCGACACGGACCTGTCAAAAACCGCGAGAAAGGCGGGCGCCGGAGAGGTGCGCCCGCCATAGGTGAGCAGCGGCGATTCTGGCCCGCCGCTACGCCTCCACAAACCGCGCCAGCCGCACCGCCGTATGTCCCCGGCTCGGTCTCAGGCTCGGCATGACCAGCAGGCAATCATCGTGCGGTGTGCGAACCTCGATCGTGCCGTCCACAGCGATCAGCGTGTTCCGCTGGCCGATCACGTCGCCGCCGCGGAACGGTTGCACGAACGCAAAACCGGATGTCGTGGCGGCCACAACATCCGAGACCATGGCAACGCGCGGCGTCCCCCGCACCGGCGCCGAACGCAGCGGCGCATCCGCCGCGACCACGTCCAGGTGCCGAAGCAGACCGGCGACGCTCGACTCCATCGTCTCGACAGTCGCCTCTTCCCAGTGCTGGCCCGCCTCCACCAGACAGGCCAGAAACGGTGTCGCCGGATCGGCGAAACGCGGATAGTCGATAATCCGTTTGCCGTTGGCATGGCCGTGATCGGCCACCACCATCGCCGGCGCGCCCACCTGCTCCGCCAGCCGGCGCCCTTTCTCCGTGGAGCCGCTCAGGATCAGCGGATCGGACGGCCACAGCATCGAATGCAGGTCCAACAGTACGTCCGCGGTGTCGATCAGCGGCCTGATCTCCCTGGCCCGCTCCAGCTCCATGGAATTGCGCGGCCCATCCAGCACCGACAGGTCCCACACCCGGTTCAGGTCTTCGTCGATGAAGCGCGATGCGGTCGGACGGCGCGCATCGAAGCGCGCGAACGCCTCCAGGTTGACGAACACGAAGGACAGACGCCCGCGCGTCGGCGTCAGCCCCGCGCGCAGCAGCCGGTCCAGCACGATCGCGCCGGCGAATTCGTTGCCATGCGTCAGGCACAGCAGAGCGACGTGCGGCCCCGCATTCCCGGAGTCGCGCGTGGTCACACCCGGGATGCCGGTATTGCCGGCGATCCAGTCGCTGATGTCGGGGGCGGCCAGCCGCACATCGAAATGCGGCAGCGGCGCCGGATTGGCTGGCTGACTCATCGAACCGGCAGCGCGTCAGATCAGCAGACGATCCGCCAGGCGGCGGATGAATGCGTCGCAGGCGGCGAGCTCTGTCTCGGCGATCCATTCGTCCGGCTGATGCGCCTGCGCGATGTGGCCGGGGCCGCAGATGATCGTGGGAATGGCGGCGCTCTGGTAGAAACCGCCCTCGGTGCCGTAGCTGACCTTGCCGGTCGTGTTGGACCCGGTGACCTGCTTGACGATGTTCGTCAGCGCATGATCGGGACTGAGCGCCATTCCCGGCATCCGTTCGGTAATCTCGTAGCTGAAGCCGGTCGCCGGATGTACCGCCTTCATCGCCGGTTCGATACGATCGGCGATATAAGCCTGCAACTGGGCCAGGCGTTTCTGCGGGTCGTCCCCCGGAATATGCCGCCATTCCATGACGAAGGCCGCCCGTTCCGGAATGATGTTCAGGATCGTGCCGCCCTGCACCGTGCCGACATGGATCGTGGTGTAAGGCGGGTCGAAGCCTTCCTCGAACGGGCCGTCACGGGACGCGCGGTCCGCCTCGTCCGCCGCCCAGGCGATCGCCCGGGCCGCCGCATGCACGGCGTTCACGCCCTTCGCCGGCTCACTGGAATGGCCCGGCAGGCCGCGCACCGAGACGTTCACCGTCAGCCTTCCCTTGTGCGCCAGGATCGGCTTCATGCCGGACGGCTCGCCGACTACGCACAAGGCCGGTTTCAGGCCGGACGTATCCAGGTCTTGGATCAGCCGCTGCGCGCCCTGGCAGCCGACCTCCTCATCGTAGCTGATGAACAGGTGCAGCGGACGGGTCAGGTTGCGCGCCTTGAACTCCGGCACCGCGGCCAGGCAGGACGCCACGAACCCCTTCATGTCGCACGCGCCGCGCGCGTAGAACCGCCCGTCCTGCCGGCGCAGGGTGAACGGGTCCGCGCTCCAGGCCTGGCCGTCCACCGGGACCGTGTCCACGTGGCCCGACAGCGCAACGCCGCCGGCCTGTTGCGGGCCGATGATGGCGTGGATATTGGCCTTTTGGCCGGTCGGGTCGGTACTGATGCGATACGGCACCCCATGCGCGTCCAGGTATTCGCGCACGAAACCGATCAGCGTCAGGTTCGAATTGCGGCTGGTCGTATCGAACGACACGAGGCGCGCAAGCAGGGCGGCCGTGGCGGTCGGCGCGGCATCGGTCACAGCGTTCATCCCGGCAGTCTATACCGCCGAGCCGGACCGGCCAACGCGGGGCCGGAAAGCGTGGCATGGCCGAAATGGAACCCGCCCTGTATAGCCGCCCGCGATGTCCGCCTCCGCTCCGCTCGTCTGTGTGGTCCTGCCGCCGCGCGAAGGCTTCGGCCCCGGCAGGACCGGGGCGATCGGCCTGCTCGCCCGCCGCCTTGCGTCGGCGCCCGGCTTCCGCACCATCGTTGTCGGCGGCCCGCAGGATGGCCCGCTATTCCCCGGTGTGCCGTTCCAGCCCGTGCCACCGTCCCGCTGGCGGTTGGGCAGCACCAGCCTCCGCTACGCCGCCTCGGTCGCCGGTGTCGTGCGCGGGCTGCGGCCGGCCCTGGTGGAGGTGCACAACCGTCCGGAGATCGCGCTGTCCCTCGCGGCACGCCTGCCGTCCACGCCGGTCTCGCTCATTCTCAACAACGATCCGCAGGACATGCGGCAGGCGTCCACCCCGGGGGAGCGCGCGGCTATGCTGGGGCGGCTCGCGCTGGTGGTCACCTCCTCCGATTATCTCCGCCGGCGTGTCCTGGACGGAGTTGCGTCGCCTGCGCGGGAACCGGCCGTGCTGCCCAACTGCCTGGACCTGACCGAACTGCCGCCGCCCCGGCCGCGGGAGCGGATGATCCTGTTCGCCGGGCGCGTGGTGGCGGACAAGGGGCCGGATAGTTTCGTCACCGCCTGCGCCGCGGCGCTGCCGCATCTGTCCGGCTGGTGGGCAGAGATGATCGGCGCCGACCGGTTCCGTTTCGACAGTCCCGACACTGCCTTCGTCAAAATCGTCCGTGCCGCCGCGGATGCCGCCGGGGTGCGGATGCTGGGCTACCGGGACCATCCCGACGTCCTTGCGGCCATGGCGCGGGCCGCCATCGTCGTGGTGCCGAGCAGATGGGCGGAACCGTTTGGGTTGGTGGCGCTGGAGGCGCTCGCGAGCGGTGCGGCGCTGGTCTGCTCGCCGCGTGGCGGATTGCCGGAGGTCGCGGGCGACGCCGCGCTCTATGCCGATCCGGACCGGCCGGACGACATCGCGGCGGCGCTGCGGACGCTTGGCCGCGACGATCAGCGCCGCGCCGCCCTGGCCGAGGCCGGCCGTGCCCGTGCTCGTCTGTTCGACCTGCCGGCGATCGCCGAACGGCTGTCAGCGCTGCGTTATGGGGTGCTCAGGGGCGGGGGCGGTGGCTGATCGCCCCTGCCTTACCTATATTCGCCGATGACGGATATGTGCCGGCGACGGATCAGCGGGAGCGGAGAGATGGCGGAGACCGAAACGAGCGTGGCAACCCAGGTGCCGGTCACGGTGCTGACCGGCTATCTCGGTGCCGGCAAGACGACCTTGCTGAACCGCATCCTGACCGAGCAGCACGGGCGGAAATACGCGGTGGTGATCAACGAGTTCGGGGAGCTCGGTGTGGATAACGACCTGGTCGTGGACAGCGACGAGGAAGTGTTCGAAATGAACAACGGCTGCATCTGCTGCACGGTGCGCGGAGACCTGATCCGCATCGTCGGCGGGCTGATGAAGCGGCGCGACCGCTTCGACGGCATCATCATCGAAACGACCGGGCTGGCGAACCCCGCGCCGGTCGCGCAGACTTTCTTCGTCGACGACAACGTCAAGGCCAAGGCGCGGCTGGATGCGATCGTCACCGTGGTCGATGCGAAGCACCTGCCGGCGCGCCTGGCGGACAGCCACGAAGCGGCCGACCAGATCGCCTTCGCCGACGTGATCGTGCTGAACAAGACCGATCTGGTGACGCCGGAGGAACTGGAGGCGGTCGAGGCGACGATCCGCTCGATCAACAAATTTGCCGTCATCCATCGCACCCAGCGCGCGGCCGTGCCGATTGACCAGGTGCTGAATCGCGGCGCATTCGACCTCAAGCGCGTGCTGGCGGTGGATCCCGACTTCCTGGACGGCGACGATGAGCATGAGCACAGCGACGACGTGACCTCCGTCAGCTTCGAGGTGGAGAAGCCGATCGATCCGGAGAAGTTCAACGCCTGGATCGGCGCGCTGCTGCAGGAGAAAGGCCCCGACCTGCTGCGCACGAAAGGCATCCTGAGCTATGCGAACGAGGATCGCCGCTTCGCCTTCCAGGCGGTGCACATGATCGCCGACGGCGACTTCATCGGCCCCTGGAAGGACGTCGATCCGCGCGTGTCCCGCATCGTGTTCATCGGCCGCAACCTGAACCGTCCGCAACTGCGCCGTGGGTTCGAAGAGTGCGCGGCGGATTGATCGACCCATCATGAGCCAGACCGAGACTGCCCGCTTCCTGCTGGAACAGCGCGGCACACGCCGCGACCTTGGCGCCTTCGTCGTCGCCGCGCGCTTCTCCCGCACCGGCCGCCGCATCGCCTTCGCGCTCGGCGACGGCACGCTGCGCATCATGCGCGTCGCCGATCCGGATACGTGGCAATCCGTGTCCGTGCATGATGGCGCGGTGCTCGCGCTGGCCCAGGACACCGATGCGGACGGTTTCCTCTCCGGCGGCGATGACGGCGCGTTGCGGCGCGTCGGCGCGGACGATCAGGTGTCCGACCTCGGCCGGTTCGGCATGAAATGGGTCGAGCACGTGGCGAGCTTTGCACAGGATCGGTCCGGTGCGGCGGGTAAGGGGCTGGTGGCGGCTGCCGTCGGCAAGACCGTGCATCTGCTGGACCAGTCGGGGCAGAAGCTCAAGGAATTCGCGCATCCGTCCACCGTCACGGGGCTGGTGTTCGATGCCAAGGGCAAGCGGGTTGGGGCCTCGCACTACAATGGTGCCACGCTCTGGTTCGTTGCCGCCAAGACCGATACGCCGCGGCGGCTGGAATGGAAGGGCAGCCACACCGCGCTTGCGATCCATCCGGAAGGCGAGGCCGTGGTGACCGCGATGCAGGAGAACGCGCTGCACGGCTGGCGCCTGCCCGACGGGCAGCACATGCGCATGAGCGGCTATCCGTCGAAGACGCTGTCGCTGTCGTTCACCCGCAACGGCAAATGGCTGGCCAGCAGCGGTGCGGACGCGATCGTCGCCTGGCCGTTTTTCGGCGGCGGCCCGATGGGCAAGGCGCCGCTGGAACTGGCCGGCGGTGACGGCATCATCTGCAACCAGGTCGCCTGTCACCCGCTGCAGGAGTACGTCGCTGCGGGATTCGCGGACGGGCTGGTGGTGCTTGCCGATATCGGCTCTTCCCGCATCGTGCCGGTTGCGCCGCCGGAGCATGGACCGATCACCACGCTGGCATGGAGTCCGGACGGTTCCCGGCTGGCGTTCGGCACTGAAACGGGGGTCGCCGCTGTGGTCGATCTGTCGAAACGCGACGGTTAGATTCTGTTAGGTGCAGGCAGAAGCACCAGACCGGCTCCACGTCGAACACTCAGGCGGATCGAGACATCGGAGCGGGGGCGCCATCAAGAGCTGCCATGCCACACGCGGCGCAGTCCGCGGGCACCCCGTCCAAGCACGGAACGTAGTGGCCGGGGAATGTAACGGGAGCGCGGCAGAAGCCCTGCTTTCCGGGTTTTCGCGAGGTTCAATGCGGCATCGTACTCGACGCGCCGAACCGTCAGGGACCGCAGTCCGGTATCCAGTACAAGGTAGGTGGCGCGCCATTCGCTGCTTCGCGGCTGACCGACCGTCCCTGGGTTGACGAGGTAATACGCGTCCGGGGACAGAGCCGCCTCGTCCCCCTGGTGCATCCGCATCTGCCCGCCGTGAAGCTTATAGATCCCAAGGTGGTGCGTGTGGCCGAAAGCGCAGATATGTGCTGCCGACGCGTGGGTCCTGAGGGCGTCGAAGCTGAGCTGCCGAAGTTCATCGCTGTCCAGCCGCACCCACTCGCAGCCGGAATCCGGGTGCAGGGCGCCGTGAACCGCGACCAGCGTATCCGATATGCTGGCCCGTAGCGGCAGTTCAGCAAGGTAATCCAGATCATCAGCGCCGAGGCGGGTGCGCGTCCAGGCGATCGCCCTTTCCGCGAAAGGGGTGAACGCGTCCGTGCTGATCTGGCCCGCAACCGCGCGATCGTGATTTCCCGCCACGCACAGTGCGCCCGTCTGACGAAGCAGACCGATACAGGCCGCGGGTTCGGCGTTGTATCCGACGATGTCGCCAAGGCACACGATCTGTTCGACACGCTGACCGGTAATGTCGCCAAGTGTCGCTTGCAGTGCCTCCAGATTGGCATGAACGTCTGATATGATCGCGAACCGCATGTGCCGCGTCAGCGCCTCAGGTCGTTGCTTTGTGTAGTTCCTGCGTTCGGTTTGATTTTGTCCAGCCGGATCGGAGCATGACCGCGCGCAAAAATGGCAGTGGGTCATCCCAATTGAGCGCTTTTGCCTCACACCCAGACATCCAGAATGCCCACGCCGCGAACGACATCCCTTCAGCCTTCGCGGCGAGCCAATCGTTCCCGAGCCCACACCACTGGACCCCCGCGCGTGCTTCACGCGCGGCCGGACGAGGCAAACCAACCAGATCGGCGTAGACCAGGGCGGGGAGGTTCACGCCGGCAACCGCGCCCAGATGGTGCCACAGATTGAAGCGGGGATTGACCTCCAATAGAAAAAGCCGCCCGTCCGGGGCACGCTTGAAATCGAATTTGGCAACGCCTCGAAGGGCGAGTCTGCCAACGAGATCGCGGCCGAGTGCCGACACATCCGCTGCCGCGGTCGTCATCAACGCTGTGCTATGCCCACAAGCGGCAGGGTATGTGCGGACCTTTCGCCCGGTGAACTCGCCGGCGATCCGTCCCGTTCCGTCAACATAAACATGGTAACTCTCGATGCGGGTCTCGGGGCCCGGCACCATTTCCTGGATCAGGAACTCCCCACCCGTTGCCGCCAAACGCGGCCACACTTCCTGGAGATCGCCCGGGGTACGGAGTGGAAGGGCCTTGTACAATCCCGCGATCTTTTGCCACGCCATGTCCCGCGCCGGTGGCTTGACGACCACCGGGAATCGCAGATCGAGCCCTGACGGTGCCGCGGTCACGGCGGGCTTGATACGATACGTGATAGGAACGGGCAGGTTGAGGCTTGCCGCGAGAACCAGGAAGCGGGTCTTGTCCGCCAAATCCTCGACCAGGACAGGTTCCGCAATGACAAAGCGGAAGCCGGCGGCCAGCCGCTTCCGAAACCGGGAGACCAGCAGCAGATGATCGGTGTCCTCGTAGAACAGGACGGGTGGTTCGGATTGAGACGCTGCGAAGCTTACCAGTCTTTCAACCAGACCCTCCGAACCCTCTTTTATTTCTCCATCCCAACGGATTGCCGCCCGGGTGAAGCGGGAGTAGCGCAAGGGACTGCCCGGTTCGGCTACCGTGGCACAGGGCAGGCCAGCCAGCCCAAGTGCGCGCAGCAGGTAGATGTCACCCATGACGCATGCGAGAGCATGTCGTGCCGATGTGAAGCGCATGGTGCGGCTCCTGACTGGCTGGGTCCCGCCGTGCTTCGCCTCCCACAGACCAGGTCTTCCGCAAGGCGCCGCGTGCCGGGGACGAAGAGCCCGGCGCGTTGATCCTTACACGGACTGGGATGCATGATCGCTTCCCTGATGTGATGTGACGTCCAGGTTAAACCTGCATTCCGGCGGAATGGCCCGGATCGTCAGTCCGTCGCACGAACACCCCCGCCGGAAGGACTGCGCTGGAGATAATATGCCTTTGTCATATGGCAAGTTCCAGTGCTCGAAGTCGGCCAATTCAACCGCATCCGGAACGGATAGCCATTCGCGCCCCGGGATGGCCGCTCTTTGAAGCCT
>DATNEJ010000489.1:0-3782 GCA_035606775.1 Acetobacteraceae bacterium
ATTCGCCTCATTCTCCCCTGGCCTGGAACTGGTGCTGGAAGCATTCGACCAGTATTGGCGCAAGACACCAAGCGTGAAGCGGCTGGTGCTGCGGGTCATCCCCGACGAATCGACGCGCCTCGCGGCGCTGAAACGGGGTGAGATCGACATCGCCTATTCGATCCGCAGCGAACTGGCCGAGGACCTGCAGCGTACCCCGGGCCTTGTCCTGAAACCGACGGTCGGTTCAGCACCCTATTGGCTGTATTTCCCCGAGCAATGGGATCCGAAATCGCCCTGGCACGATCAGCGCGTTCGTCTTGCCGCCAGCCTGGCGATCGACCGGGAATCGATCAACCAGGCCCTGACCCTCGGTCATTCGCATCTGACCGGCAGCGTGTTCCCTGAGAATTTCGAGTTCTACTGGCCGCCACCGAAGCCAGTGTACGATCCGGAAAAAGCGAAGCAACTGCTGGCCGAGGCCGGACATCCCAATGGCTTCGATGCCGGCTTCTATACCTGCGATTCCTCCTACGCGAATATCGGGGAGGCGGTCCTCAATAATCTGGTTGCGGTCGGTATTCGCGCGAAGCTGCGGCCGCTGGAGCGCGCGGGATTCTTCAAGGGATACGCTGACAAGAAATTCAAGAACATCATCCAGGGCGCGAGTGGCGCCTTTGGCAATCTAGCGACCCGCCTGGAAACCTTCGCCGTCAAGGACGGCACCTACGCCTACGGGCACTACGACGATCTTGATGCGCTGTTCGCCCAGCAGGCAGCCGAACTCGACTACCAGAAGCGCAAGGAAATCCTGCAAAAGATGCAGGAAATTGTGCACGAAAGGGCGATGTACGCGCCTATTTGGCAACTCGCCTTCATCAGCGGCGTCGGACCAAGGGTCGGCGAGTCCGGGTTCGGCCGCATAGCAGGATTTGTTTACACCGCGCCGTATGAGGACATCACGCTGAAACAGGCATAGCAACGCCGGAGAGTGACGGATGAACAACCGAGCAGCCGTTCCCTTCGACCGCAATCCGCAAGTCTCGCGATCGCTCCTGTGCGGAGGGCGAATCTCGTGAAGGAATTCGTCATACGCCGTTTCGGCTATTCCGTGGTGTCGCTTTTCCTGCTGTCGTTGACCATCTTTTTCTTCGTTCGCGTGACCGGCGATCCGGCCACTCTGCTTGTGGAGCCGGGCACCAGCGAAGCCGATATCGCGGCGATCCACCATCAGTTCGGGCTCGATCGGCCGCTTTGGGTGCAGTACGGCCTGTTCATGGCGAAGCTCGCGCACGGGGATCTTGGCCGATCCTTCTATTACCAGACGCCGGTCATGGAGCTTTACCTCAGCCGCTTCCCGCACTCATTGCTGCTCGCCGTGGCGGCAATGGCCTTCTCGTTGCTGGTGGGAATCCCAAGCGGTGTACTTGCCGCGGTGCGTGTCGGCCGCTTTTGGGACAGCGCAGGAAAACTCTTCGCGCTGCTCGGCCTGTCGCTGCCCTCATTCTGGGTTGGCCTGGTGCTGATCCTGTTCTTTTCCGTCTATCTTCGCTGGCTGCCGTCCTCGGGGGCAGGCGGCCCGCTGCACCTCATCATGCCTGCCTTCGCATTGGGCTGGTACTTCGCCGCCGCGCATATGCGGCTCACGCGTTCTTCGATGCTGGAGGTGCTTGGCGCGGACTACGTGAAACTCGCGCGGCTCAAGGGCCTGCCCGAATCCCTCGTGATCGCCAAGCATGCATTCAAAAACGCCCTGATCCCGGTGCTGACCCTGGCGGGCATCAACCTGATCCTGATGATCAACGTGGCGGTGGTCGTGGAGACAGTGTTCGCCTGGCCGGGTGTTGGGCGTCTTCTCTACGAAGGAATCACATTCCGCGACTTCCCGGTGGTTCAGGGGGTCGTCCTCATAAGCGGGGCGATGATCGTGTGCGTGAACCTGCTAGTCGACCTCGTCTATGCCTTCATCGATCCGCGTATCCGACTGGAGAAATAGCCAAATGAGCTCGTCTGTTCAGACCAGCCCAGCCGCGATACCTCTCCGCCCGCGTGGCAGAGTCTCCCGGCTGCGGGACATTCCTGTCCTGCCGATGGCCATACTGTGCTGCATCGCCTTTGTCGCGGTCTTCGCCAATCTCCTCGCGCCGCATAACCCGGAGGTCGGCAATCTTGCTGTCCGGTTCCGCCCACCCGTCTGGCAGACTGGAGGCAGTTCCCAATATCTCCTCGGCACTGACCAGCTCGGCCGCGATGTCCTGTCGCGGTTGATCTTCGGCGCCAGGGTTTCCGTCGTGGTGGGTTTTACGGCGGTAATCGTCGCCGGTGTGATCGGCACCACGCTGGGCATCGTCTCCGGCTACCTCGGTGGTTGGGTTGGTCAGGTGATCATGCGCATTACCGATACCTGGCTGGCCCTGCCGGCGCTGACCTTCGCGATCTTCCTGGCCGCGATTGTGGGACCGAGCGAGATGAATATCGTGATCATCCTCGGTGCCGTCTATTGGACACGCTATGCCCGAGTGATCCGCGGGGAGGTCCTGTCGCTCAAGGAGCGCGACTTCGTCCGGCTGGCAATCGTGGCGGGCTGCTCGAAGTGGACGATCATGAAACGCCACATCCTGCCGAACGTGATCAATTCGGCGGTCGTGCTTGCGACGCTGATGCTGGGCGTGGTCATCGTCACGGAGGCGTCGCTGTCCTTCCTTGGTATCGGCGTTCCGCCGCCGAAGCCCGCCTGGGGACTCATGCTCTCCGACGGCAAGCAGGGACTCATGGTCGGCTACTGGTGGCTGACCGTGCTGCCCGGCTGCTGCATCATGCTGATGGTGCTTTCCGCCAATCTTCTGGGTGACTGGTTGCGGGTCAAACTCGATCCTCAACTTCGCCAGCTTTGATTTTCCTTAGCCGATGGCCGACAAATCGGGTGCCCCAATGACTGACGGCGCGCTGCTCGAACTTGAAAACGTCTCTACCCATTACGTCTCCGCACAGGGCACCCGTGTCGTGCGCGCGGTGGACGACGTGTCGCTGCGGATCGGCGCCGGGGAAACCCTGGGCATCGTCGGGGAGTCGGGGTCCGGCAAGAGCACGCTCGCTCTCAGCATTCTCCGCGTGTTGCCCCCGGCAGCGCGTGTCGTCAGCGGCAAGATGTGGTTCGAGGGAGAAGACCTTCTGCGCAAATCCGATGCGGAAATGCGCCACGTGCGGGGGCGCAAGATCGCCATGATCCTGCAGGACCCAATGGCGTCGCTTAATCCACTTTTTACCATCGGGGATCAGGTGGCCGAGCCGATGCGCGTGCATCTCCACGCACGCCGCGCCAGCGCCTGGAAGAGAGCCTGCGACTTGCTCCGCGCGGTCAAGATTCCGTCGCCTGAAACGCGCGTGACCCAGTATCCGCACGAAATGTCCGGCGGCATGCGCCAGCGCATTGTCGGCGCCATCGGCATTTCCTGCGAACCGCGGCTGCTGATCGCGGACGAACCGACAACAGGTCTCGATCTGACGATCCAGGCACAATACCTGAATCTGCTGCGGGAATTGCAGCAGATGCACCATCTCGCGCTGATCTTCATTACCCATAACCTGGGCATCGTCGCCAAGATGTGCGACCAGCTTGCCGTGATGTACGCCGGCCGTGTCGTTGAGTCGGGGCCGGTCTCGCGCATCTTCAACGCACCGGCGCATCCCTATACGCAGGCGCTGCTCAACTCTATGCCGCGCATGAACGACAGCCGCCAGCGACTGACCGCGATTGATGGGCAGCCGCCCGATCTGTCGGCACTGCCGCGCGGCTGCGCCTT
>DATNEJ010000505.1:0-11644 GCA_035606775.1 Acetobacteraceae bacterium
TCCGCCGGTACGACTGCGTCCAGTGTGTCAGGTCCCTCGATCGTGTCGGCATCCACCGTCAATAGTGGATTACGACCCTCGGCCACATCATCGATGGCACGGAAGATCAACTGCCGGGCGGCGGTTATGATGCGGTCCGTGGAACCGAGATGCTCTTTGGTGCGATCCTGAATGGCGCCCATACTTTCGACGGCCCATTGGTCGTGGACATTGATGTCCATGCCCATCCCGGTATAGGTCGTCGATCGCTGCTCTTCGGGATCGTAGCCCCAGTCGTTCGTTCGGCTGGCGTGCGGGACATAATCCGGCAGCGCGTGGTTCGCCAGCCTCTGCGCACGCATGGTCGCCTTGTCCACCGCGTCGGTGAAACTGGTGAAAACCGAGTACCAGTAACAATGCGTGTCGTCGATCGGCACATGCCACTGGGTAATGGACATCTCACGGCTCAAGGGAATCACGAACGCGCTCGGGAAAACCATGTTCGTGATACGAAGATGGGTAACCTGATCGTTGATCGGCCGGCGTGTGATGATCCTCAGCCCATACGCGGTTGCTTCCGAGTCCAGTTGAGGGTTCGGCACCTCACGCAGCAGGCGCGTCATCGGGATATCGGCCCCGATCGTTGCGGCGCGGAATTGCCGGCCGTAAATGGCGCCGGATGTGTCCTCATCGTCGAAGAAGCGATGCAGGAAACTCGCGTGGCCAGGATCGATGCCGATTTCGAGCGCCTGCAGCCAGTTGCAGGACCACAGGCCCTTGAATGCGAACACGTGGCTTTCAGGGGCACGAAAGCAATCGAGCCCGGGGAACGGCGGGGGCTCGCCGGGTCCCATATAGGCCCAGATGATGCCGCCGCGTTCGACGCACCGATACGCCGGCTGCCGGACCTTGCGATGGAACGTGCTGCCCGCCGGTTCGGCCGGCTGCTCCAGGCACATGCCGCTCCAGTCATACAGCCATCCATGGAACGGGCAGCGCAGACCGCCATCCTCATAGCGGGCAAAGCCGAGGTCGGCCCCGCGGTGCGCGCAGTGCCGGTTGAGCAGTCCCACGCGCCCCGCCGGGTCGCGGAACAGCACCAGGTCTTCACCCAACAGGCGCACGCGCGCCACCGGGCGCGGACCCGCAAGTTCTTCCGCCAGTGCGGCTGGCTGCCAGTAGCGGCGCATCAGCGCGCCGCATGGCGTACCTGGGCCTGTTTCCGTGATCAGCCGGTTCTTCTCAGCGGTGAGCATGGTTTGATGTCCCCAGTCGAGAAAACCACAACGACGACGCCTGAGACCAAATCCAGTTTCCGATCGGTCGATGCGGAACTCAAGGCATTTCAGAACGACTGGCTTGCGGCTGTGCCTGCCGCTGAATTTCGGCAATTCACGCCTGGAGGCCCAACGCGTGGCGCAGGGCATTTGAACCGCACCGTACCATTTGCGTAATCTGCGTGCATCCTTCTATATCTGCGATTAAGCTTTCTTCTTTTCCTTCAGCGAACGCGTGGTCGGAGCTTGATAGCACGCAGCCATGGCTTGCGTGAGTTCCGCCATCCTCTGACGCAGCGCCGGCGGGTCCAGCACCTCCGCTTCCGGCCCGAGACGCAGCAGCTCCGCAGCGGCATGTAAAAGCGACTTGCCCACCGGCACGACCGCGATCCGCCAGCCAGCCGCATCCGCATCCTCAGAAAGCCGCGTACCAGCCTTCACGTAAGGCTGACTCAACGCATCGAGCACCTTGAGGCCGAGCGGCGAGAGCCGCACGGTGGCCCGATTGGGGTGCAGCTCGGCTTCGAGCCGGCGCGTCGCCGCCTGCCAGTAAGCAGCGAGATCGAAATGCGCCGGACGGACGAAACCCTCCTCCAGCACTACACAATCCAGCACGCGCGCCACGCGGTAGGTTCGCACGCTGCCCTCGACGCTGCCGGCGAGATACCAGCCGCCGCCTTTCAGCACGAGGCCCAGCGGTGCGACGCGCCGGCGCTTCTCGGCCGTCCAGCCTTGGTAGCGGATCTCGATCTGCACCTCACTCAATACTGCGCCGGCTATGGTGCGCAGATGTGGCGGCTGTTCAGACTGGCTGAACCAGGCCGGTGCGTCGAGATGAAACCGCCCCTGCATCCGGCTTGCGCGCGCGCGCAGATTGGCCGGCAAAACCGCGATCAGCTTGGTCTGCGCCGTCGCCATGGCCGCATCCAGGCCGAGATCGGCCGCCGGACCGGGCAGTCCCGCCAGGAACAGCGCCTCGGCTTCCGGCGGCGACAGGCCGTTCAGCCGGACCCCATACCCATCCAGGAGGCGATAACCGCCTTCCGCGCCACGCTCCGCATAGACCGGGATGCCAGCCGCCGCGAGTGCGTCGATGTCGCGATAGATGGTGCGCACCGAAACCTCGCAGGTCTCCGCAAGCGCGGGCGCGGTGACGCACCCCCGCGCCTGGAGGGTGGTGAGGATCGAAAGCAGCCGGCTCGCACGCATGGCCGCTTCAACCATACCTGACACGGGATGTCAGGTATTGGCGTGTAGACTGCTCGCAGCCCGACAGGCCCAAAGGAGAATTGCCGATGACCGACGACGACCAGATCACGCTGTTTTATTCGCCTCAGTCCCGCGCCACGGGCACACGGGTGCTGCTGGAGGAGCTTGGGGCGCCCTACGACCTCCATGTGCTCAACATGAAAGCGGGCGAGCAGCGCAAGCCGGCCTATCTCGCCATCAATCCGCTCGGCAAGGTGCCGGCGATCCGCCATCGCGGGGCACTGGTGACCGAGCAGGTCGCCATCTGCATCTACCTCGCCGATCTGTTCCCGCAGGCGGGGCTGACGCCGTCGATCGACGATCCGCGGCGGGGGCCGTATCTGCGCTGGATCGCCTATTATGCCGCGTCCTTCGAGCCTGCGCTGATCGACAGGTTCATGCAGCGCACGCCGGCGCCTGTGACACAGTCACCTTATGCGGACTACGACACCATGCTCGGGGCGCTGGAAGCGCAGCTTTCCACGAGGCCTTATCTGCTCGGCGAACGCATGACGGCGGCCGATATTCTTTGGGGCGTGGCGTTCCACTGGACCATGTCGTTCGGCATCGTCCCCCGGAAGGATGTGTTCACGCGCTACGCCGAGCGGATTACGTCCCGGCCGATCTTCCAGAAGATCACCGCCGCCGACGCCGAAATGGCGGCGCTGCACGCTGCGGCTTGTCAGACCTGACGGCGATGGGTCGTCTTGCTCTTCATGGCCCCTTCCTCCCGGAAGTTGGAGCCAGAAGTTGAAGCCTCCGTTACCCCTTAACCCCACCCATCGTAAGTCCTGCACTCATATACCGCCGGAACGCGTAGTAGATCACGACAGGCGGAATCGCATAAATAACCGCCGTTGCCATCATCAGATTCCACGGCGCCTCATCGCTATTGAGGAAGCGCCCAAGCGCCACCGGCACAGTCATCTTATCCGGGCTCGACAGCAGCAGGAACATGTACAGATACTCATTCCACGCAAGCAGCAGCGCATAAGTCCCCACCGCCACCATCGACGGCAGCATCAGTGGCAGATAGATGCGACAATAAATCTGCAAAGGCGTGGCGCCGTCGATCCGCGCAGCCTCGTCGAGCTCGAGCGGAATGCTCGAGCCATACTGGGTAAAGATGAAGATCGCGTAAGGCGTGGCGAACGTCACCTCGACCGCGATCACTGCCCATAGCGTGTCCCCCAACCCATAGTTCTGCATGAGCCGATAGAACGGGATCGCCAGGAATGACATCGGGATGACATAGGTCAGCAGCGCGGCATTGCTTACGAGCCAGGCATGGCGGATCCGCATGCGGCCCACAACGAAGCTGGTGAGAGTACCAACCAACAGCGTCAGTGCCGCTGTCGCCACCCCGATATAGATGCTGTTGCCCATCTCCTGCCAGAAATGGGCAAGATACCAGTAGCCCTGCGTCAGGACAGTCCAGAAGCCGCTGAGTGTCGGATTGACCGGCCAGATCGCGCCGTTGAATACGTTCTCCTTCGGTTCCAGCGCCACCTGGACCATGGTGTAGAGCGGGATGATCGTCCAGATGAACACAACCACGCCGATCACTATCTGACCCGCGATGGAAAGGTTTCGCGTCAGTCGAATGCGCGAATGCCGGTGCGACAATGCGCTCGCAGCCTGGCTCGCGCTCATAGTTGCACCTCTGTCGTTGCGAGTTTCCGCATGAGGAAAATCACCAGCGGGATCAGCAGAGGCAGCGCCGACATCACCGCCGCCATCCCGAGTTCCGGATTGGCGATCTGGAAGGCGTCGCGGATGCCAAGCGTGGCAAGCACGTGCGTGGAAAGCGCCGGGCCGCCGCCGGTGACGAAATACACCGTATTGAAGTCGCCGAGTGTCCAGATTGTCGAAAGCAAGGTGCAAACCAGATAGAGGTTGGCCAGCAACGGGAAGGTGACGTAGGTGAACCGCCGCAGTCCGGTGGCGCCATCCACCTTCGCCGCCTCATACAATTCCTGCGGGATGGCCATCCGCCCGGCGATCAGGATCACCGTCCAGAATGGCGTCCATTTCCAGACGTAGGAGACAATCACCGAACCGAGGGCGAGCCAGCGATAGTTGAGCCAGGATGGACCGTTGATCCCGAACACCTCCCACAGCAGGTTGTTGATGAACCCCCACTCGCCGTTCAGCATCCAGTGGATCGCGATGAACGTCGGGATGGCCGGGACCGCCCAGGGCAGGATGAACACCAGCAGCAGCGAGCGCACCCACCAGTTTTTGTTCATGAAATAGCCGGACAGCAACAGCGCCAGGAACAGATGCAGGTTCACGCCTATAGCGAGGAAAAGCGCCGTGTTCGCCAGCGTGCGCAGATAGATGGGATCAGCGAACAGCGTCGCATAGCTCGAAGGCCGGTGGCCCAGCCACAGCCCGTAGCCGACCGGCAGCAGGACGAAAGCGAAGAAGATGCCGACATACGGCACCAGGAACGCGAGTGCCCAGCCGGTATCTGACCCTTGCAGTCCGCCGAACCCCCCGCGGCGCCGAGTATGGCGCCGCGGGACCGATGTTCCGTCCATCGCGGCCGATGTTCCGTCCATCGCGGTTGTGGCCCGATTAGCTTGTGGTGTCGTATTTCGAGAAGATCGCCGAGATCCGACTGAATGCCTTCTTGGTCGCCTGTTCTTCCGTCATTCCGTTAATGACGTCGGATACCGCAACCGACCAGACATGCTCCGCATCCACCTGGGCGAAGGCAGGATTGAAGACGTAGAACCATGTCGCGGTCGGGCCGAGTACCCCTTGCTTCACGGCGACACTGCGGTGCGGGTCTTTGGGGTCGAGCCAGTAGGAATCGTTCTTGACGAGGCTCGGCATCACCGGCAGCCAGCGCCCACGCGCTTCTTTCAGGTACGTGTTGAGATGCTCCGGCTGGATCAGGTAGCGCAGAAAATCCTTGGCCAGGTCGATATTTCCCGATCCCTTCGGAATGAAAGGAAGCAAAACGCCAAGCAATACCGACACCGGCTTGCCGTCATTGCCCAGCGGCAACGGGCTGGTCATGATGTCTTCGTAGTACCATTGCTTCTTATCGGCGACCGCCGCGGAAATCGATACGGTGTCGTTCGGCGTCATCACGACTTCCTGCGAATGGAAGGCGTTGTTGTTATCGGGATCGCCCCAGTTCAGCGCATCGGGCGGCACGTAGCCGCCCTTGAACGCCGACGCCAACTGCTTGAGCGTCTTGGCCATTGCATCGGCCACTTTGGGGTCGTCCACGTGCAGCTTGCCGTCCGACGTGACGATGCCGCCACCCCCGTGTGCAACGAGGAACTGCGCGAAATTATTGTTGGGATCGTCGCCGGTCGTCGAGATCGTGTAACCCAGGCCGTATGTGTGGCGCATCCCCTTTGCGCGCAGTTTCTTCTGCACGTCCTCGAAGAAGGCGTAGAAGGGATCCCACGTCTTCGGTATGTCGGAGACCTTGTAGCCGGCCTTCTCGATCAGCGATTTCCAGGTCGGAATATTGAGCGTCGCCCCCTTGATCGGCACACCGTAGAAACTACGCTTCTTCTCTACGTTGTTGTAGAACTGCGCGGACTGTAACGCCGTTGCACTTAGCTCCGACTTCTGCGTTTCGACCACGTCGGTGACGTCGACTATCTTGCCGTCCCACGCGTTCTGCGGCAAAATCTGTGCAGGCGCGTTGTCGGCATAGATCAAATCGGGCACGTGGCCGGTGGTCAGCGCCGAGACAATCTTCTCATTCAGTGCCTGACCCGGCAGCAGCGTAAGGGCGACTTTGTTGCCGCTCGCCTTCTCCCACGCGGCAACCAGGCTGTGGAACGCGGCGTCCTCGGCCTCATAGAAGCCCTGGTTCCACCATACGGTGAGAGTCTTGCCGGCGGCTCGCGCAATGTTGGGGCGAACCAGCATCGATCCCGCCGCTAACCCAACCGACCCGCCCATGACCGCGCGCCGACTCACATAACCCATCGTCGTCCGTCCTTCCCTTTTGATACTGCACCGTCACCTCGCGGCGACCGCACGGCCCTGTTCTTGGGTTGGACCATATATCGTAGTACGACATTGCCGAGTCAATTCCCGGCCCCCCGTCGGCTGACCGGCTCGTGATGCGCTGCAATTGCCTGGGGATGTCTCCGATGTGGGATGAACCGGTTATGGCTGCGAGATTACTGTAAATTCGTTTATCAGCGCGCCGTGCCGCCATTCCAGGCAGCGTTCGCAGGGTTCGAGGTTGTCTTCGCCTATGATTTCGACACGGTGTCCCTCGGGGAAAGAGAGATTTTGCGCTCCGCGCGTAGCACCCATAACACGCCCTCGGTGAAACTCTGTGTGCACTCGGCCGACCGGCACAATCGGGGAAACCATATCCGTAGTCGGCGGCATTGCCGAGTCGCGCAGCGACATTTCTCCCAGCGGAAATCTCAGCACCGATACACGCGCGTTGGATTCTGCGGCGCTTCCCCGGGCAAGGTGGCGGGGATGGACTTGGACGACCGTATCCAGGTCAAGGGACAGGACTTCACCGGCGATCACATCACCCAGGAAGAAACGACTTTCACCATCCCAGACCGTTACGGCCCCAACACCATCGTGTTTCCCCTTTCCGGGATCAGAAATCCGCAGGCGGCGATGCGCAGCGCGCGATCGCTTGAGGCCGACGCCTCAAGCGTGAATCGCGGGCTCAGCCAAAGACTCGAGCGCCTACCCCCGCCGCACGCTCCAGAAGAACGGCGCCTGGCTTTGCAGCATGTGCGTCAGCGTCGAACTGTAGGCAGAGCGGATGTAGAACAGCCCAAGCGGAATCGTCGGCGCCTGCTGGAACGCCTCCTGCTGGATCTCATCGGTGAGTTTGAGCTGCGCTGCCTGGTCCTTCGCGGTCAGGAACTGGTTGGTCAACTGCTCGATCTTCTCGTCGCTGAACCAGCCGAACCAGCCCTTGTCGCCCTGCCCGCGCAGGATCGCCGACACCACCGGGTTCAGGATCGAATCGCCCGGCCACCAGGTATGGAAGATCGACCAGCCGCCTTCGCTCAGCGGCTTCTTGCTGGCGCGCCGCTGCACCACCGTACCCCAATCGCTGTCCTGCAGCTCCACATTCATGCCGAGCTTCTTGAGCAGATCGTAGGTGACGTCGCCAAAGGGGCCGATGCTGGGGAAGTCGGTGGGGTTGATGATCACCACCTTCTGCCCGGCATAGCCGGCTTCCTTCAGCAGTTTCTTGCCCGCCTCCAGATCGCCCTTCATCAGCGGCGCGCCGATCTGCGTGCCGAACGGCGTGCCGCAGGGGAACAGCGCCTTGCAGTCCTTGAACGCCGACGTGTCGTTGCCGGTGACGGCGCGCATGTAGTCGTCCTGGTTCACCGCCATCAGCACCGCACGGCGCATGCGCGGGTCGTTGAACGGCGGATTGAGGTTGTTGAATCGCATGACGCCGAGATAGCCGGTGGGATTCGACAGCCCGATCGTCAGGTTCTTCGACCGCTTCAGCAGCGGCACCAGATCGGCCTGCACCTGCTCCCACCAATCGACCTCGCCCGATTGCAGCGCGGCGGAGGCGGTGGCCGCATCCGGGATGATCTTCCACTCGACCCGCTTGAAGTAGGCGACCTTGCCGCCGGAGGCCCAGTCCGGCGGCTCCTGCCGCGGCACGTAGCCCTCGAACTTCTCGTAAGCCGCACTGCTGCCCGCCACGAATTCCTTCGGCAGGAAGCGGAACGGCCCCGAGCCGATGGTCTCCTTGATCTGCTGCATCGGATCGGTCTTGGCCAGACGCTCCGGCATGATGAACGGCTCATTGGCGGCCGGCTTGGCCAACGCATCGATCAACAGCGGGAACGGCGATTTCAGCGTGATCTTGACCGTCTTGTCGTCCTGCACGCCCCAGGTGTCGACGAACTTCGCCACCGTCTGCCCCAGCGTATCCCGCGCCGACCAGCGCGCCAGGCTCGGCGCCACGTCCTGCGCGCGCACCGGCTCGCCGTCGTGGAACTTCAGTCCTTCGCGCAGCTTGATGAGATAGGTGCGACCGTCTTCGGAGATGGTGTGGCCTTCCGCCATCTGCGGCTTCGGCACCAGCTTGGAGTCCGTCGCATACAGCGTGTCATACACCGCATAGGCATGGTTCTCGGTCACCGAAGCCGTGGTCCAGATCGGATCCAGCGAGGTCAGATTGGCCTGTGGCACGAACTTCAGCGTGGTCGCCGAGGCCGATTGGCCGATCGCGAAGCGCGGCAGCGCGGTGACCGCGGCCGCGGCACCGCCCAGACGAAACACAGTGCGCCGTTTCATCCCACAGACCCTCCCAGGGAAGCATGCGATCGAGCTTTCGATGAAGCTCTCTTTTGTGAAGCCTTCCGTCAGCATGACTCTCGGCGCGGCGGCCGACAACGGATGAATTGCGGTCCTGGATTGAGTCCGGGCAATTCTGTGGCCGCCCCCTGGCGGCAAGGGGCGCCGGATGGGATGATCGGCTGGACCGGCTGCCCGAAGGATTGACGCGATGCCCGCTCTCCATGACGCGCTGCGCCATGCGCTGCCTGACGATGCGGCCGATGCCGCGCTGGCCGGCCGGGTGTGGCGGCCGTATGCGAACGGCCCGTCGGTGGTCGCCTTGCGCGGGCAGACGCTGATCGACATCTCGCACCGGTTTCCGACCATGCGCGACCTGTGCGAGGCTCCCGACCCCGCCGCGGCAATGCGTGCCGCTGACGGCGAGGCCCTGGGCGACCTTGCGGACGTGCTGGCCAACACGCCGCCGGCGACGCGCGATGCGGCGAAGCCCTGGCTGCTGGCGCCGATCGACCTGCAGGCGATCAAGGCGGCCGGCGTGACCTTCGCGATCTCGATGCTGGAGCGGGTGATCGAGGAACGCGCCCGCGGCGACATGAACGCCGCGGCGGCGATCCGCACCGAGGTAAACCGGCTGGTCGGTGACGACCTGGCGAAGCTGAAGCCCGGCTCCCCACAGGCCGCGCGGCTAAAGGAAGTGCTGATCCAGCAGGGCGTCTGGAGCCAGTATCTGGAAGTGGGCATCGGTCCCGACGCCGAGATCTTCACCAAGGCCCAGCCGATGGCGGCGGTGGGAACCGGCATGGACGCCGGCATTCACCCGAACTCGTCGTGGAACAACCCGGAGCCGGAGGTGGTGCTGGCCGTCGCCTCCACCGGGCGCATCGTCGGCGCGACCTTGGGCAACGACGTCAATCTGCGGGACGTGGAGGGCCGCTCCGCGCTGCTGCTGGGCAAGGCCAAGGACAACAACGCGTCCTGCGCTTTGGGTCCGTTCCTGCGTTTCTTCGATGACCGGTTCACGCTCGACACCGTCCGCAGCACGACGGTGACACTGCGCGTTGAAGGAGAGGATGGGTTCGTGCTGGAGGGTTCCTCCTCCATCGCGCGCATCAGCCGCGATCCGGCGGATCTGGCGGCGCAGATGGTCAACGCGCATCACCGCTATCCCGACGGGGCTGTGCTGTTCCTGGGCACGATGTTCGCGCCAACCGAGGACCGTGACGCACCGGGCCAGGGGTTTACGCACAAGACCGGCGACATCGTCACGGTAGCGGCCCCCGCGCTTGGGCGGCTGGTCAACCGCATGATGCCGACCGATCGGTGCGAGGCGTGGAGTTTCGGTGCGGGCGCACTGATGCGAAATCTGGCGGCGCGGGGGCTTCTGTAGAGGGGATCGCGTCGGTTGTCGGATAGACGACGCTAAGTTTGAACGGAATGGGAGCACGAGTGCTCATACGAGGCCGAGCGCTCCACGATGCCCTGGTCGTCTCCATGGGTGAGAGGGGCGACCACAACTGGAGAACCGCCGCGTTTTCGCCGATAGGTCTTAACCGGGCAGCGCCCAGGTAATGTCCCGGCCCTTCAACTCGCGGTAGCGCCGCGCGTGTGCGCGTAGGCTCGCGGGATTTGACATGCCACGCGACAGCCAATCCCGATCGAGCCGCGCCGCGTCGTCGATTGCGGCCATCGTCGCCGCCTGTAACGCGCGCTTGGAGAAGGCATAGACCGGATAACAGTCAGGCGGCACGAGAGCAGCCCAGGCGACAGCGGCATCCAGAAGCTTGTCCGGCGCGACGGTCTTCTGAACGATGCCCATCCGGATAGCTGCCGCCAGGTCGTAGATCTGTCCGAAGAGCGTCACCTCGGATGCAGCGCGCTGGCCTACGGCGTACTTGATGATCTCGCAGTAGACTGCCGGCATGGGGATGCCGATCGGCACTTCATTCAATGAGAATTGGAGAGCACCTTCCGAAGCGATGCGATAATCGCAGCCAAACGCCGTGATCAGGCCGCCGGCGTAGGTATGGCCGTTGATCGCGGCCACGGTCGGCCGGGGATAGGTGAAGAGGTGCAGATTGGTGGCGCGATAGGTATCGAACCAGGCATCGATCTCTTGCAATGATCGTCGCGCGAACAAGGGGAAGTGGTAGTCAAAATCGAGCCCCGCCGAGAACACGGCGCCGACGCCCGTGAGAACGACCGCACAGTCGCTGAACTCTGCTTCGAGGCGATCGAATGCGGCATGCAGGTCACCGAAGAACGCCGGGTTCTGCGCGTTGACCTTGTTTGTGTTCATGGTCACAACGGCGACGTGGGCGTGTCTGCGCTCGATGGTCCACGACATGGGGACGCTCCTTCCCGGGTTCATGAGCAGAGGGCTCGTGCGAGAGTCGAGGCTGCGCTCTCAGTTGAGCCGGAATACGCGTTGCGCATTGCCAGCGAGAAAAGCGGCATTGGCAGGTTCCCCAAGTTCCAGAGCGTCCAGATCGACGACGTATTCGCCCGCCGGCCAGAACGGGTGGTTCGATCCGACTGCATGGCGGTACATTCCATTGTCGCGCATGTAACCGACCAGACATCACCCGTCCGCCCGGCCCCACAACCGGCGCGACGCAATGCGCGCCCCTTCGGCAGCCGCGGCCAGCTTCACCCATACGATCTCGTCGGCCACGAACTCGCGACCGGCGAACGTGCCGAATCCGCAATCGGTCCCGGCGATCACCCGTTCGCGGTCACCGACCACGGCCACCGCCTCCTCAAGCCGTCGGGCGATAACTTCCGGATGCTCAACAAAGTTCGTTGTCGTATCGAGCACGCCGGGCATCAGAAGCATGTGCGCAGGCAGCTTGTTCTCGCGC
>DATNEJ010000519.1:0-8990 GCA_035606775.1 Acetobacteraceae bacterium
TGCCAGCCGCCGCGCGAAATCCAAGGTCTCGGTCACCAGCCGGTCATCCGCAATCAGGCGGCTGGCAAGACCGAGCGCCTGCAGTCGGGCGGAATCCAGCATCTCGCAGGTGAAGTAGAGTTCCCGCGCCAAGGCGGGGCCGAGCAGCCTGGTCAGAAAATACGTGCCACCGTAATCGCCGGAGAGGCCGACGCGCGCAAAGGCCGTCGTCATGCACGCGGACTGTCCGACGAACCGCATGTCGCAGGCCAGAGCGAGCGACATGCCGGCGCCGGCCGCCACGCCGTTCACCATGGCGATCGTCGGCTTGGGCATTTCATGCAGAAGCCGGGACGCCTCCATACCTGCGCGCAACTGATCCGCCCGCTGCTCCGGCGAGGCATCCAGCCTCACCTTGCCGGCGTTCTGCGCCTGTACCTGCACATCGCCGCCAGAGCAGAAGGCGCGTCCCGCGCCAGTCAGGACGACGCAGCCGATCCCCGGATTGGCCGCCACGGCCTTCAAGGTTTCCAGCAGCCCGTCCAGCATGGTGCGGGTCAGCGCGTTGAGCCGCTCCGGCCGGTTGAGCGTGACGATGGCCAGGCCTTCCTCGGTCTGGGTCAGTACTTCGTCGGTCATGTCAGGAAGCAGCTCCGTTGCGATGGGAGAAGGCTGTCTCGGCACTGGTGATGAATTCCAGCAAAGCGGTGCGTCCCTCTTCCGTTGCCCGCCTGGCGCGCAGGATGGCGTTGGCGACGTCGCCCGGTTCGCTGACCCGTTCGCTCCAGGCGCCGAGCTCATGCGCCAGATTGGCGTAGTTGCCGCCCAAGTCGCGCGACCTGTGCCGCTCATGCGACAGCTTCATGTGCGGGATTTCGATCGCCATGGTGGAATTGTTCAGCACGATCGTCAGGCTGGGGATGCCGGCCCTGACCGCGGTTTCCAGATCGAGCCCGGTCATGCCGAACGCGGCATCGCCCATGAAGTTCACGCAGAACTTGTCGGGCGCCGCCGCCTTGGCGCCGATGATCAGGCCAAGCCCGGTGCCAAGCTGGTGGGACTTGCCCCAGCCCAGGTACCCCCGCGGCCGCGTGGCCCGGTAGAACGGCAGAAGCTGGTCGCGGGGACTGCCGGAATCGTGCGTGACGATCGCACCGGCGGGATCGACCACGCGCATGAATTCCGACATGACGTGATACGGCGTGATGGGCGTTTCCTTGCTGTTCAGCCTGGCATCCCAACGCGCCAGCCACGCCTCACGCTCGGCAGCGATCTCCGTCGCGGGAGACCGGTTCGGCAGCTTGCCGGCCAGGCGATCCTTTACCGCGGCGACAAGGTGCGCCAGCGTGAGCCTGGCATCACCCAGCAAGGCAATCTCGGTCTGGTAGGATTTGTGCAGATCGCGCGGGTCGTTGGTGGCGTGGATGATCGGCACGTTGCGTGGCAGCGCCGGCGTTGTAAGCGGGTGCTTCGTGAAACCGCAGCCGATGCCAAGGATCAGGTCCGCCTTGGTATGGAGAAACAGCCGGCCCGGGCCGCTGAAGGTGTTGCCGCCAGACCCGAGCGCAAGCGCGTGATCTTCCGGGAAGGCGCTCTTGCCGTCCACGGTGGTCATGACCGGCGCTTGCAGCAGTTCCGCGAGCGCCACCAGCTCCCGCGACGCCTGCGCATACAGTACGCCCTGGCCCGCCAGGATGATCGGGCAGGATGCCTCAAGCAGCCGCTTTGCCGCCGCCTCCACATCGTCCGGATCGGGCGCGGCGATGCTCGCCTTGATCGGCCGATACTCCAGCGTCTCACTACCGATATCCAGATCGACGATATCGCGCGGCACTTCCACCATCACCGGGCCAACACGGCCATTCTTCAACGCGCTGAACGCGCGCCGCATCGCCCCGGCGGTGGCTTCGGGAATCATGATCTCCTCGGCCTGCTTGGTGACCGACGCATAGGTGCGGCTGGAGCGGAAGGTGGGGAACACCTGCGACTGCTCGCGTGCATGGGCGAGCGGCAGGAACAGCACCGGCACGGAATCGGAGAATGTGGTCGCAATGCCGGGGAAGGCGTTTTCCGAGCCGGGACCGTACTGCATCATGAACACGCCAGGCGGGCGGCCGTTGGTGACACGCGCATAGCCATCGGCCATGTCGACGCCGACGCGCTCTTGCCGGCAGATGATCGGGCGGATGCCGGCCGCAACGGCATTCTCGATCAGTGACGTCGTGGGGAAGCAGAACAGCGTCGAAACCCCTTCCCGCTTCAGGATTTCGACGATGGCATCGGCTGTTCGCATGTTACGCTCCCCCTCTGCTGCCCGGGGCCCGCACGCCCCGGAGACTGGGAAACCTAGGCGTGGTCGGACGACGCGGACAAGTTCGCGGGCAGCAGGCGGCGTGCGATCGCCGCCAGGTCCGCCGGCGTCGCGGCCACGGCGGTGGCGCCGGCGGCCATCGCCGGTGTGCCATACCCCCAGGCGGCGAAGATGCCGGGCATGCCGGCGGCCCTTGCGGCGGTCACATCATTGGCATGATCGCCGGCCATCACCGCCCTGCCCGCCTCCCCGCCCGCCTGGGCGAGCGTGGCAAGCAGATGCGCCGGGTCCGGCTTGCGGACCGGGAAACTGTCACCGCCGCCCACGGCGCAAAGCAGCGGCGCGAGGTCGAGGGCGGTCAACAGCAGGCGCGCCGCAGCCTCGGGCTTGTTGGTGCAGACCGCCAGCCGCCAGCCTTCAGCGGCCAGGCCGCGCAGCGCTGCAGGGACGCCGGGATAGACCCGGCTTTCATCCGCAACATGGGCCGTATAGTCCGCCGAGAAGTCTGTCACGGCCGCTGCATCGGCCGCAGCGCCGCGCGCCGCGAAGGCACGGGCGACCAGCACCGCCACGCCATCGCCGACCATGGAGGCTGTCTCCGCATGGGTGAAAGGTGCCAGCCCGCGCCCCCGCATCAGCCGGTTCAGTGCCGCGGCCAGATCCGGGACGGTGTCCACCAGGGTTCCGTCGAGATCGAGCAGCAGCGTGCGCGGCATTTATGTTGCACTCCGAAACGTGAATTGAACCAATAGCATAACGGTGCCCTTTGACAGCCGGCGCACCGCGCCGCTACCCCCGTGGATGCAGCGAAGCAGGGGAAAGGCATGCAAGCAACCGCCGTCATCCTGGCCGCCGGCCTTGGCACACGGATGAAGTCTTCGCTGCCGAAGACTCTGCATCGGATCGCCGGCCGATCCATGTTGCGCCATTTGCTGGCGAGCTGCGAGACAGTGTTCGACCGCATTGTCGTGGTGACCGGCCCGGATATGGAGGCGGTTCGCCGCGAAGCCGAACCGCACCACTCCGTCGTCCAGGCGCAGCAACTGGGCACGGCCCATGCCGCGTTACAGGCGGCCGAACTCTTCGGCGATGGCGAGGTCGCGGTATTGTATGCCGATAACCCGCTGATCCGTCCCGAGACGCTGCGCCACCTGCTGGACAGGCGCCGGAATGGCCATGCCGACCTGGCGTTGCTGGCATTCCGCCCCGCCGATCCTGGACAGTATGGGCGAGTCGTCACACAGGATGGACTAGTCACCCGCATCGTCGAGCTTGCCGATGCTACAGACCAGGAACGCACCATCGGCCTGTGCAATGCCGGTGTCCTGTGTGCGCCCGCCGACGCGATGACGCGCTGGCTGCGCGGCGTGCGTAATCGCAATGGCAAGGGCGAATACTACTTGACCGACACGGTCGCGCTGGCACGCGCCGAGGGTGCCCGTGTCGCCGCGGTGGAAGCACCCGCCGAGGAACTCGGCGGCATCAACTCGCGTGCCGAACTCGCGGCCGCCGAGGCCGTGGTGCAGTCCTGGCTGCGCGATGCGGCGATGCAGGCGGGTGTGACGATGGTTGATCCCGCCTCGGTCTTCCTCTGTGCCGATACGCGGTTATCGACCGACGTAACGATCGAGCCGAATGTCGTGTTCGGCCCGGGCGTGACCGTGGCGAGCGGTGTGACGATCCGCGCCTTCAGCCACATCGAAGGTGCCACGATCGGATCCGGCAGCATCATCGGCCCGTTCGCCCGCCTGCGACCCGGTACCGTTCTGGATGAGAATGTCCATGTCGGCAATTTCGTGGAACTGAAGGCGGCGCACATGGCTGCCGGAGTCAAGGCCAATCATCTGAGCTATGTTGGCGATGCCTCGGTGGGAACCGCAACGAATATCGGCGCCGGCACCATCACCTGCAATTACGATGGTCACACTAAGCACCGCACGACCATCGGCGCGCATGCCTTCATTGGCTCCGACGTGGCACTGGTCGCACCGGTTTCGGTGGGCGATGGTGCGGTGATCGCTGCAGGCAGCGTCATTACCGAGGATGTGGCGCCGGATGCATTGGCATTGGCGCGCGGCCGGCAGGTGCAGAAGCCGGGACGCGCCGCCGCGATGCGGGCAGCGAGAAAGGGACGAACCTAGATGTGCGGCATAGTCGGCGTTATCGGCTCACGCCCAGCGGCGACGCTGATCCTTGATGCACTGCGCCGCCTGGAATACCGCGGCTATGACAGCGCCGGCATTGCCACCCTCGTGAACGGCCATATCGACCGCCGCCGCGCCGAAGGTAAGCTTGGCAATCTGGCCGCCGCGCTCGACCGCGCGGAACTGACCGGCACCATCGGCATCGGCCATACGCGCTGGGCCACGCACGGCGCCCCCACAGAAAGCAACGCCCATCCGCACGGCACGTCCCGCGTGTCGATCGTGCACAATGGCATCATCGAGAACCACGCGGAGCTGCGGGCGGAACTGGAGCAGGCGGGCCAGGAATTCAGCACCGAGACCGACACCGAAACCGTCGCGCAGCTCGTCGATCTGAACCTGCAGCGCGGCATGCCGCCCATCGAGGCCGCGGGTTCGGCCCTGCGCCGGCTGGAGGGTGCGTATGCGCTGGCGATGATCTTCGCCGGCCATCCGGAACTGATCATCGGCGCGCAGCATGGCGCACCCCTGGCGGTAGGCTTCGGCGAGAACGAGATGTTCGTGGGCTCCGACGCACTGGCGCTGGCACCGCTGACCCGCAGGATCGCCTATCTTCGCGACGGCGACTGGGCGGTGGTGGAGCGCCACGGCGCACGATTTTTCGACATGACCGGAACCGAGGTACAGCGGGAGGTGAAGCTGACCCGGCTGACCGGCGCCGCGATCGGCAAAGGTAATTTCCGCCACTTCATGGAAAAGGAGCTGCATGAGCATCCAGCGGTGATCGGCGACACGCTGCATCGGATGGTCAACCCCGCGACCCGTGCAGTCGCGCTTCCCGAATTGCAGATCGACTTCGCCCGCCTGCCCCGCATCACCATGAGCGCCTGTGGCAGCGCCTTTTATGCCGGCTTGGTCGGACGCTGGTGGTTCGAAGCGATCGCCCGTCTTCCCTGCGATGGCGATGTAGCCAGTGAGTTCCGCTACCGCACGCCGCCGCTGCCGCAGGGCGGGCTGGGTCTGCTGGTGTCCCAGTCTGGCGAGACGGCGGACACGCTGGCGGCGCTGCGCTACATGCGCGAACAGGGACAACAGGTGCTGTCCATCCTGAACGTGCCGGAAAGCAGCATGGCTCGTGAAAGCGATGCGGTGCTGGAGACGGTCGCAGGGCCGGAGGTCGGCGTGGCCAGCACCAAGGCGTTCACCGCTCAGCTTTCCGTGCTCGCCTGCCTCGCACTGGCCGCAGGCCGTGCGCGGGGCGCCATAGACGCGGCTCAGGAAGCGGCGATGACGCAATCATTGCTGGAAGTCCCCAGCCGCACGGCGGAAGTCCTGGAGGGCGATGCACGAATCCAGGAGGTGGCGCAACGCGTGGCCCAGGCCCGGGACGTGCTGTTCCTGGGGCGCGGCAACTGCTTCCCGATCGCGCTGGAGGGCGCGCTGAAGCTGAAGGAAATCAGCTATATCCATGCGGAGGGTTATGCTGCCGGCGAAATGAAACACGGGCCGATCGCGCTGATCGATCCGGCAGTGCCGGTGATCGCCATCGCGCCCTCGGGGCCGCTGTTCGAGAAGACGGCGTCGAACCTGCAGGAAGCGGCGGCACGCGGCGGCCAGGTGATCGTATTCTCGGATGACACCGGTGCGGCGAAGCTGAAGGGTATCGCGGCGGAGACTGTGGTCTTGCCGTCTGTTGACCCGTTCGTGGCTCCCATTTTGTACGCTATTCCGGTGCAGCTTCTGGCCTACTATGTCGCCGTGCTCAAGGGGACAGACGTGGACCAGCCGCGGAATCTGGCAAAATCGGTGACGGTGGAATAAGGTAATTCGATCTGCTTGGCATGCTCGGTCACATCGCTCTCCTCCAACGTCGTCACAGGAATGCGCGACGAGCATTCTGGATAACCAACGGTCCAGCAGCGGAGATGGCAAGATGAGTCCAAGGGTCACAGAGAGACGTTTCCTGCTCGCGGCCTGTGCGGCTACGGGAATCACGTCGCTATGGGGAGTGGAGCCAGCGCACGCGGCCTCGGCCAGGGACATCGACCGGGACGCTGCTGGCGCGCTGCAGCGTCTCTATACCGCGCAGCCCAAGGCACGCGAGCTTTCCAAGCGTGCCAAAGCAATCCTGATCTTCCCCAAGATCATCAAGGGTGGCTTCATCATCGGCGGTCAGACAGGTGATGGTAGCTTGCAGATAAACGGGCGAACGAATGCCTATTACAACATCTCCGCCGCGTCCTTTGGGCTGCAAGCGGGCGGACAGACGTTCAGCTACGCGCTGTTTTTCATGACGTCATCATCGCTAAAATACCTGCAGGACAGCGATGGCTGGTCGATCGGCTCCGGCCCCAGTGTCGTCGTGCTGGACAAGGGCACGGCGGCCAGCATGAACAGCACCACTGTGACGCAGGATGTCTATGCAGTTCCGTTCGGCCAGCATGGCCTGATGGCGGGCCTTGGGCTTGAGGGATCGAAG
Organism: Acetobacteraceae bacterium; assembly: GCA_035606775.1. Taxonomy (GTDB): domain Bacteria; phylum Pseudomonadota; class Alphaproteobacteria; order Acetobacterales; family Acetobacteraceae; genus Rhodopila. The sequence goes on from DATNEJ010000519.1 coordinate 6,914, forward strand.
ATCACGCGCATCCATCCGCGCACGTAGCCTCTCGGGCGGTGCATCGGCCCGCGTCGATCCAATGGCTCATTGCGTGGTGAGCTGGGCACGTTCCTTCCTGGGTTTGCTGAAGCAGCAAACAACGTTGCCAGTCGGTATCACTTCCAGGTGATCGCCCGACCGTCAATGGCTGCCGCAATACCTTCGACAAGGGCAAGACGGCTGCGACGCAAGCGCTCAACGAACCATGCAGAAAAGTGACACGTCAGCGTGGAGTTCCTATCATTTGTGGAGTTTACGGGGGACTGGGATCATGCGCGTTTCGCTGGTTTTGCGACTGACCTTCCTGCTCGGTGCGGGGTTGACCTTGGCCGGTCCGGCTAACGCCCAGATCAATCCATTCGGCAAAACAAGAAGCAACGCGCAGCTCAGTCAATCGGACCTTGCCATGATGAATGCCGCCGCCGAGCGGGTCTACACGGCGAAGCCGCCGGTGGAAGGTGCTTCCCAGACATGGAGCAATCCTGCGACCGGGGCATTCGGCAAGGTCACCTTGCTGCATGCGTACAGGGGCAAATATCGAGGCGAGAACTATGACTGCCGCAAGGTTCAGTACGACGTGACAATTAAGGGCCAGTACAAACCGGGAGAGTATGTCGTAAACTGGTGCGATGTCCTGAGCGAAGGCTGGAAGATCGCACCCTGAGCGCGCACCGCGCGCGGGCTTAGCCGCCGCGGGCGACTGGTGCGCGCAATTTCATTTAGCAACCCTGTGTACCGGCTGCGCAAGGTCCTCTTCGGCAGAGGCCGGGCGGGAACGCCCGGTAAGCCGCTCCCGGATGCCCTGAAATACCACGTACAGGATCGGAATTACGAAAATACCAAGGAAGCTCGCCGCCAGCATGCCGGCGAAAACCGGCGTGCCGACGTCGCGGCGTGCCAGCATGCTCGGTCCCTCGGCAATCACGAGAGGCAACAGGCCGAGGATGAACGCGAAACTGGTCATCATCACCGGGCGAAAGCGCAAACGGGCGCCGTTGATCGCGGCATGCAGCAAGGGTGAGCCGCGCTCCCGCTCTTCCTTGGCAAACTCGACGATCAGGATGCCGTTCTTGGCTGCCAGACCGATCAGCACGACCAGGCCGATCTGCCCGTAAAGGTCCATCGTCAAGCCGGCCACCACCATGCCCGCATAGGCGCCGGCCACGCCGACGGTGACAGACAGCAGCACAGGCACCGGAATGGTCCAGCTTTCATACAGAGCGACCAGGAACAGGTAGGCGAACAGCAGGGCAAAACCGACCACGACGGTCGTCTGCCCGGCGGCCTTCTGTTCCTGGTAGGCAATGTCCGTCCACTCGCCCTTGAAACCCTGCGGCAGGGTCTTCGCGGCGACCTGCTCCATCGCTGTCAGGGCCTGGCCGGACGAAACACCTGGCGCGGGGCCGCCCGTCAGCACCACCGCACGCTTGTTATTGTAGCGGATCAGCGCCTGTGGTCCTTGCACCAGCCGGACCTCGACCAGGCTGCGCAGCGGCACCATCTTGCCCTTGTCGTTGCGCACGTTGATCCGGCTGATATCGTCCACCGATGCACGATCCTGCGCCTGTGCCTGCACCTGCACCTGCCACGTGCGGCCGAACAGGTTCATATCGTTGACATAGGCACCCCCGAGGTTGGCTTGCAGCGCCTGGAATACCGAGTTCAGCGTGACCCCGAGCACCTGGACCTTATCGCGGTCGATATCCAGAAACAGCGACGGCGCCGTGGCCGAAAATGTACTGAAAACCCGGCTCAATTTCGGTTCCTGGTTGGCGGCGATGATCAAGCCGCGCATGACCTGCGCCATTGCCTTCGGATTGCCTCCGCGCAGATCCTCCAGCACGTACGAGAACCCCCCGCCATTGCCCAATCCAATGATCGGCGGCGGTGCTATCGGTACCGCTCGGCCACCCTCCAGAGTCGCAAACTCCTTTGACAGGCGCTCGATGATCGCCGGCACACCGTTGGCTGCGCCCTTCCGTTCCTCGAACGGCTTCAGGGAGACGATGACGAAGGCTGCGTTCGGCTGGCTGTAATTGTCCAGGAAGTTGAGGCC
>DATNEJ010000520.1:0-16039 GCA_035606775.1 Acetobacteraceae bacterium
TAGGCGATCTCGCCCTTGCTTTCGCTCAACGGCTTGCCCTGCTCCGCGGTCATGATGACGGCGAGGTCATCGGCATTGGCAAGCATCAAATCCGACAGCTTGCGCAGCATGGCCGCGCGCTCCTTCGCCAGCATCGCGCGCCACGCCGGCCAGGCGCGGTTGGCCGCCTCGATCGCCCGCCGCGTTTCGGCGGCACCCATCGCCGGCACTTCGCCGATCGCCTCCCCGGTCGCGGGGTTCTTCACCACGACGGTCTTGCCGCTGTCCGCTTCCACCCATTTGCCATCCAGGTAATTTGCCTGGCGGAACAGGGTCGGGTCCTTCAGGGGCAATGGGGAGGTGGGATTCAGCATGGCGCGGGTCCTCCTGGTCCTTGGGTTGAATCGAAGATAGGCGGCCGGCACCGCGGTGTCAGGGTGGGGTAGACAGAGTCCTCAGGAAACCGCCTCGGCCACGTCCGTCGCGCCGTCCCAGATCATGTTGAGCGCGACATACAGCACGATCAGCAGGCCGACCCAGGCGATCCAGCGCTGGCTTTCCAGCAGGCGAGCGATGAGGTTGGCGGCCACACCCATCAGCAGGACCGAGAGAAGCAGCCCCGCCGCCAGTACCCACGTACTGCCGTTAGCCGCGCCGGCGACCGCGAGCACATTGTCCAGGCTCATGGACACATCGGCCAGAATGATCTGCAGCATCGCCTGCCTGAGGGTCTTGCTCTGGCCCGACGCCCGGCCGTCATGATGCGCGTGCCGCAATTCGCGGAACATCTTCCAGCAAACCCACAGCAGCAGGATGCCGCCGGCCAGCAGCAGGCCAATGATTTCCAGCAATTGCAGGGCGATAGCGCCGAGCGCGATGCGGATCACCGTGGCGCCGGCGATGCCAAGCAGGATAGCCGGGCGTTTCTGGTGGGCCGGCAGGCCCGCCACCGCCATGCCCACCACCACGGCGTTATCACCGGCGAGGGCAACATCGATCAGGACGACCTGCAGCAGTGCGGTCAGGTCGTGGGTTAAGGTTGCGGTTGCTATAATGGCTCAGATCCTCGTTGGCCTTGCCAGGCGATAGGCGGCGGGTCTAGCTGGCCCGATCGGTCGGCAACGCCGACGGCTCACTCTGGACAGCGGATAAGACAGGCATGGTCCCCCGATACACCAGACCCGAGATGGGGGCGATCTGGGCGCCCGAAAACCGCTACCGCATCTGGTTCGAGATCGAGGCCCTGTCGGCCGAAGGCATGGCCCGGGTCGGCGCCATCCCGGAAAGTGCCGCCCGCACGATTCGCGAGAAGGGCGCACCGAAGCTCGCCGCCATGAAGGCGGCGGACCTGGAGCGGATCGATGCGATCGAGCGCGAAACGCGCCATGACGTGATCGCCTTCCTGACGTGGCTCGCCGAGGCGATCGGTCCCGACAGCCGCTTCGTGCATCAGGGCATGACTAGCTCCGACGTGCTCGACACCTGCCTGTCGGTGCAGTTGAGCCAGGCGGCCGATCTGCTGCTGGCGGACCTCGATGCCTTGCTGGCAGCGCTCAAGAAGCGGGCGATCGAGCACAAGCACACGCTGACCATCGGCCGCAGTCACGGCATCCATGCGGAACCCACGACGTTCGGGTTGAAGCTTGCGGGGCATTACGCCGAGTTCGCGCGCAACCGGGAACGGCTGGCGACGGCGCGGGCCGAGATTGCCGTTGCCGCGATCAGCGGCGCGGTCGGCACGTTCGCGCATCTTGACCCGTCGGTCGAAGAGTATGTCGCCGACCGGCTTGGCTTGGCGGCGGAACAGGTGTCGACGCAGGTGATTCCGCGCGATCGTCACGCGGCGTTCTTCTGCACCCTGGGCGTGATCGCCAGCGGCATCGAGCGGCTGGCCACCGAGGTGCGGCATTTGCAACGCAGTGAGGTGCGCGAAGCAGAGGAGTTCTTCCATCCCGGTCAGAAAGGCTCCTCCGCCATGCCGCACAAGCGCAACCCGGTGCTGAGCGAGAATCTGGCCGGCCTTGCCCGCATCGTGCGCGGCGCGGTGGTGCCGGCACTGGAGAACGTGACGCTGTGGCATGAGCGGGACATCAGCCACTCGTCGGTCGAGCGGGTGATCGGGCCGGACGCGACGATCGCGCTGGATTTCGCGCTGGTGCGGCTGGCCGGGATGATGGAGCGGCTTGTGGTCTACCCGGAGCGCATGCTGGCGAACCTGGAAAGCCTGGGCGGCGTGGTGCACTCGGGGGAGGTGCTGCTGACACTGACCCGCTCCGGCATCTCGCGGGAGGACGCGTACCGGATCGTGCAGCGCTGCGCGATGGAGACTTGGACAAAGTTGGGCACCCCGGAAGGGCGCGGTTTCCGCGCGAACCTGGAAGCGGACCCGGAGGTCTCCCGGCGGGTCGCCGCCAAGGAGTTGGACGCGGCGATGGACCCGGCGCTGCATCTGCGCGCGGTGGACCGGATATTCGAGCGTGTGTTCGGCGAGGCCTGACGCGGGCGGAATGGACTGCACCGCCATCGCGGTGGTGATCTGGTCGTCAGATCCAATCCATAGCGTGACAGATCAAAAATCCGGCCCCGTATCGATCAGCCGGTTCTTCCGGATAACAGACGCCAGATCCACGTCGCTACCGCACTCGCGCGACACGCGCGCATAGAAGACGGAGGCCGGCTCGCGATCGGCTTCTCGCACCTCGTATGCTTCAAGCGCACGCTCCACGATGTCCGCAACCGATCGGCGTTCGCGGCGGGCCAGACGATGAGCGAGCTCACGTGCCCTCGCACTGCGTACGGAAAGCTGCGGTTTCGGCATGTCTGAGCTCCTGCCTGTCATTCACCCGTGTTGAGAAACCGGCGCCAGGTGAAACAATGGCAGATGGTGCCCTGCCGCAGGAAGCCTCTCGCACCATACCGGCAGCACCGCACGATCCCCACACCGCCATACTCACGCATTGTCCGGCGAACCCAAATCCCATTCCGCCTCGATCCGCTCCCGCCGCCGCCGTAGGCCCGCTGCTCGTGTGATCGCCGCTGCCTCCATTACGGCGCTGACCGCTATCGGCAATAGCTGCGTCAGCAGCCACCCGCCGGCCGCAGCGCACCAAGCGGAGCCGATTTCGTAGGGGTGCGACATAACAGCCGAGACCACCCCGGCAGTGTGATCGCCGGACCAGATCGCCCGCACCGGCGCGACGCACGCCGCCGCCTGGCAGAGAAAGATCGCGCGCGCCACCGGCCGCCCGGGCTGACGGTCAAGGAAGACCGCCAGGACACTGGGGGTGAGCAGAACAGCGACGGCCGCGGCCGCCATGGGTGCCAGCGCCACCATCGCCCCGCACGCCAGCCCCTGAAGCCATAGCAGCGAGCCTCGCCCCTCGCCCCGCTTTGCGTCGGGCAACACCGCCTGCGCACCGCCCGGCCTGCGGCTCGCCTTCATCCGAGCGCGGCGGCCAGCAGCACGCCGGTCAGGGCCACAAGACCCGCCCCGGCGGCAATCTCATGCCCGATCCGGCTCGCCAGCGCCGAACGGGCATCGCCGCCCTGCGCGGCCCGCGCCAGTTCCTGCTCGATCTGCTGAAGTTCGGCTGCCGCAAGGCGCGCGCCCTCCGCGTCGGCGGCCCTTGCCGCGGCGTCGTCCACCGCAGCCGCCATGGAGGCCAGAAACCCGTCTTCCGCCAGGCGCCGCAGGCGTTCGCTGACTGCGTCTCGCGTCGGCCGGTGGCGCCACAGCGTGAGTGCCGGCACCACCGCCCCGGCTGCCTCGGCTGCGATCGCCGGCAGTGCCTTGGGGAAGTAGCGCGCCTGCAACCGGCTCAGCAGCCGGAGTTCCGCCACCGCTCGCCCAGGCGGGCCGGTTGCGTCGCTCAAAGCGCTGACATCGGCTTCGGTGCGGCGTTCCGCCCGGGCAGCGATGAATGCGGCCATTTCGGCATCCACCAGGCCGGTGCCGGACTGCGCAGGCCCCGCCTTGTCCGCCAGGGTCCCGCGATGGGCAACGGCGGCTTCCATGGCCGGCAGCAGCGCCGCTATGCGGCGAACCGTGGCGCCGGCCAGCGCCGGGCTGCCGCACGGCTGCAACGGATTGAGCATATAGACCAGGCGCCACAGCCCGCCCGCCGGACCCCGCGCCTGCAGCCACGCCCGATGCTGCTGCGCGTCCAGCCGCAGCGTCATGCTGTCGCATCGCTCGTCGCGCAGCGACGCCCAGACCGCGGCCGCTTCTGCCTGAACCATCTCGGCCAGCAGCCCCGGCGTCTCGTCGCCCTCGCCGGCCGGGGCGATCAGAGCGGGGCCAATCCCGTCCGGCCACACAGCCACGCCCCGCCAGCATAAGGGCGCCAGCGGGTCGAGCAGCACAACCGCCCGCATTGACAGGATGGCATCGGCCCTCTGGTCGTTGGAGGGCGCATCCAAAGCCCGCTGGCGGACCAGCTCCTCGATCGGTGCCGCCAGCGCCACGTCGCCCAGGCCGCGCCGCAGCCATTGGGTCGCCGATCCGCCGCGCAGCACCGCAAGTCCATCGGCCGGGCGCGTCCCGATGGCATGGGCAAGGCTCCGCGCGTCCCACACCGCGGTATCCCCGACCGTCAGCGGCCGTGGCGCTCGCCGCGGCGGACGCGCGGCAACCCGGCGGGCGCGGGCGACCGCAGGATCGAGCAGCAGTCCCGGAGGCGGCCGATGCTCCGGGTCCTCCGCCAGCATGCCGCGCGCCAGATCCGCGATCATCGGCGGCAGACGCTCGTCGCCGGCCAGCGCCGCATAGCTGCCGAGTTCCAGCTTGCGGCGGAGGATGGCCTCGTCATCGAGGTCCGCGAGCGGCTGGCGGCCAAGCGCCAAGGTAAGGAGGAGACAGCCGAGGGCATAGACGTCATCGGCTATGCAGCCGTCGCCACGTGCGCTCGGGCGGCACATGGCACTGTAGGGAGGCTCAAACAGGGCGGGTTGATGCATCGCCGGCGGCGCGGCCCATGCGCAGCCAAGGGTGACCGGACGGCCGGCCCGCGCAACAAAAACGTTCGACGGCCTGATCCCACGGTGAGTCAGGCCCCGCGCGGCGAGGGTCTCCAGCACCTGGGCAACGGGGCGCAGGACCTGCTCGATCAGCAGCGGTTCGGCCAAGGGGCGTGCAACGGTGGAAAGCGGCTTGCCGGCGGGCGCCGGACAGATGACGTAGCCGGCCGAATCCTCTCCCGCCCCTGCGTTCAGCAGCGCCAGCGGGACGAGCAGGTTCTCTACCCGCGCCGTCAGCGCCTGGAGCGGCCTGGGGCGCACCGGCGCGGTCCGGGCGATCCGCACCGCCATCAGGGGAACGCCGGGCGATCGGCGATCGGTTGCCGCGAACGCGTCCAGGCCGCCGCCGGCCAGCGGCAACGGCTGTTCCGGATGGACGGCGTAATAGCCGTCTGCCGGATCGTGAAACTGGCTCGCATCGAATGGGGCTGACATCGGCCGGCGGGTCAGAGTGGTGCGGAAGCGGCGAAAACCGCCGAATGGTGGCCGCTATTGATTGCCAAGCCGTTAACGGGGCGCCTTTGGCGACTTGCGGCGATCATTGCGCGCGGGCATTGCACTGCCACGAGGACCGATCGCCCTGCACCCGTCGAAGCGCGGGGCGGCCGCCCGCCAGGATCTTGCCCTTTCGGGTTGCCATGCCGCCGGGATTTGTCACGGATAGCCTTGTCGAGACCGTCATCCTCGTGCTGGGCGCGCCGCGTTCCGGCACGACCTGGCTGGCGAAGATCCTCGATAGCCATCCCGACGTGCTCTACCGGCATGAGCCCGATGAGGTCATTCCGGCGCCTGCGGAACTGGAGGATGCCGCACTGCGAAGGCTGATCGCCGCGTGGATCGCCGAACGTGGGCTGCGCAGCGCCGGCAAGCGGCCGTTCTTCCCGAAATCCTGGCAGAGCGCGCCCGCCCGCTTGCTGCGAACCGGCCTGGCGCACGCGGTGACAGCGGGCGAACGTGTGCTTGGCGCAAGCCGGCTCGCGGCAGCGGCGTTGCCGGATCTGGCACGTGACCGGCCGGCCCGCGCCGTCATCAAATCGGTCCGCTGGAGCGAGGGCGCTCCCCTCCTTACCCGCTCGCTGCCGGCCAGCCGGACCTTCTTCATCCTGCGCCACCCCTGCGGCCAGGTCGCCTCGGTGATGCGGGGTACCGGCCAGCGGCGATTCGAGCTGCGCGAGGCGGGAACCGACATGCCGTTCCATGAGGGCCGCGCAATCGCCCAGGCCGCCGCTTTTGGCCTCGATGCGACAGAATTCCAGGCCCTGCCGGACGCGGCCAAATACGCCTGGGACTGGGTCGCCTTCAACGCGCCGGTACTCGACGCGCCGGCCGAACAGCCGAACCTGCGCGTGGTGGTCTACGAGGACCTCTGTGCCCGCCCCATTCCGATGGCGCGCGAGATCATGGCCTTCGCCGGACTGAGCTGGACCTCCCAGACGGAGCGGTTCGTCTCCCGCAGCACCACGCACGAAGGCCGAGCAGGCTATTACGGCGTGTTTCGTAATGCGCTGGCAGCGGCGGAAAGCTGGCGCGGGTCGATGACGCAGGCGGACCAGGCGGCAGTGCGATCAGTGGTGCAACGATCCGGCCTCGGACGGTTCTGGCCCGATTTTTAGAGTCCGTTCGGTGCAGATAGAAGCACCGAACGGACTCTATGCCTTTGTTTGATCGCGTGATTCACGTCTCCGGCGTCCGCCTGCGACGATCACGCTCGAGCGGCATCGCCGTCGGGCATCTGTGCGTCAACGCATGATAATCGCGTGACAATCGCGCCGCCGCGGGCCAGACTCCGCGCGTGAACATCCTCGCCCCACCCAAGGCCCGCCTCGGGATCGAGATCGTCCATGACCTCGTGTGCCCCTGGTGCTACCTCGGCGTCCGCCGTCTGCTGCGCACGTTACGCCGCCGACCCGACCTGATGTTCGAGCTGACGTGGCGCCCCTTCCTGCTCAACCCCGATATGCCGCGGATCGGCATGGCACGCCCCGATTACGTCATGCGGAAATTCGGCGGCGAGGACCGCGCCCGCCGGCTCTACACGTCGATCTCCGAAATCGGCCGCACCGAAGGTGTGCAGTTCCGGTTCGAGCGCATCCGCCGAACCCCATCCTCGGTCGATGCGCACCGGCTGGTGCGCTACGCGGCGCGGTTCGGCCAGGCGGACGGGATGGTGGAGGCTCTGTTCGCGGCACATTTCACCGACGGCCACGATATCGGCGATCACGGCGTCCTGGTGGCAATCGGCGCGGCCTGCGGGCTCGATCCCACCGCGGTGCGCCGGTTCCTGCTCTCCGACGAGGAAAGCGACGGCGTGCACGCCGACAATCTGCGCGCCCATCGGCTGGGCATCAACGGCGTCCCCTGCTTCGTTGTCGACGGGCGGCATGCCATCGCCGGCGCCCAGGAACCGGCGGTCATCGAACGGCTGCTCGACGTGGCGGCGGTGGACGCGCCGGAAGTCTAACGCGCTGGCGGCAGTTTCAGGACGCCTTGTCCTTCACGGGGCGGCTGTCATTCGCCGCCATCGGCTTGATCACGCTGGTGATCGTGTCCCGCATCACCGTCACGCGCAGGTTCGGCGCGATCTCGACTTCCACTTCCATGGACGGCACCTGCTTGCCGTTCTTGTCCTGCACCATCGGCACCCGCTGCACGGTCCCCAGGATGCCGCCGCCCGTCACCACGCGGTCACCACGCTTCAGCGCCGCCAGCATGCTGCGCATGTCCTTCTGCTTCTGTTGCTGCGGGCGGATCAGCACGAAATAGAACACCGCAAAAATCAGCAGCAGCGGCAGGAACTGCGTAGCGCTGCCCATGAGCCCCGCCATGTCCTGGGCATAGGCAGGAGAAATCAGCCCGAGGGATGTCATATGCGCCAGGTCCTTGCGGTGAACGGGGCGGGACCATACTTTCCGCCCCCCTTTCGTCAAGCATCCCTGGACTTAAGCCGCGCCATGACCCTTTCGACCGACCAGCGCCTGATTGCCGCCGCCGAACGAATTGCCGAGGCGCTAGAGCGGTTGGCCCCCTCCCCGGTGCCCCCGCTCGACCTTGAAGCAGCGGATGCCTTCGTCTGGCACCCCTCGCCGCCGCACCTCTCCCCTGTTCCGAAGATTTCCCGGGTCGATATCAGCCTGCTGAAAGGCGTGGACCGGCAGAAGGACATCCTGACCGAGAACACCCTGCGCTTCAGCCGCGGCCTGCCGGCCAACAACGCGATGCTCTGGGGTGCCCGCGGGATGGGCAAATCCTCCCTGGTCAAGGCGACCCATGCGGTCGCCAACCGCGAACTGCCTGGCTGCCTGGTGCTGATCGAGATCCATCGAGAGGACATCCGCTCCCTGCCGGACCTGCTCAACGTGCTGCGCGGCCAGATGCGGCGCTGCCTGATCCTGTGCGACGACCTGTCCTTCGAGAAAGAGGACTCGGACTACAAGGCACTGAAATCTGTGCTGGACGGCGGCATCGAGGGACGGCCAGAGAATGTCCTGTTCTATGCGACCTCCAACCGGCGCCACCTGATGCCGCGCGACATGATCGACAATGAACGATCGACCGCGATCAACCCCGGCGAGGCGATCGAGGAGAAGGTCTCCCTCTCTGACCGCTTCGGCCTCTGGCTCGGCTTTCACAACTGCGATCAGGATACCTACTTTGCCATGATCGACGGCTACGCCGCGGATATCGGCCTGCCGATCGACGCCGAAGACCTGCGCGCGCAAGCGGTGGAATGGTCCATGACCCGCGGCTCACGCTCCGGCCGCGTTGCATGGCAGTTCATTCAGGACCTGGCCGGACGCCTGGGGGTGAAGGTCCTGTAGCGGACAATCCCGCGCCGGAGCGTGATCGTCGGAAGCGAAATCGCCGAAGACGTGAATCACGCGATCAAATCCGAGCGTGATCGTCGGAGGCGGCATCGCCGAAGACGTGAATCACGCGATCAAACCGGAGCGTGATCGTCGCAGGCGGAACCGCCGGAGACGTGATTCACGCAGGCAAAAAAACACCCAGAGCCTGGCCGGTGCTTCTATCCGCGCCGAGCAGGCTCTATCCGGTTACCTGCTTCAGCCACGCATCCATCCGCGCCGCAGCCTGGTCCGCGAGCCCGTTCGGAAACAGCGTGAAGCCATGCGCGCCGCCCGGATAGATCGCCAGTTCCGCCGCGTTCCCCGCCGCAACCCAACGCGCATGCATGAACAGCGTGTCGTCCAGCAGCGCATCGCACGTGCCGACACTGAACAGAGCCGGGCACAGTCCTTGCAGACTAGCGTAAAGCGGCGAGATGTCCGGCACCCGCCGGTCTTCGGCGGTCGGCAAGAACGCATTGTAGAATTGCTGCATATCGATCGTCCGCAACACCAGCCGGCGATTGCCGAACGCCCGCTGGCTCGGCGTCATGCCAAGATCGTACGCGCCATACACAAGATTGGCGCCGCGAAAGCCGGTGTAGCCATAGCGATCGCGCATGCGCAGCACTGTCACCGCGCTCAGGTGGCCACCCGCCGACTCGCCGCCGACGGTCAGAACGTCCGAACCAAATTCCTGCTTCGCGTGCGCGATCAGCCAGGCAGCCGCCGATTCGCAATCGTCCGGCCCCGCCGGATAGGGATGCTCGGGCGCCAGCCGGTATTCCACGCTGACCACCGCGAGCCCGGTATTGTCGGCAATCCGCTCCAGCATCGGGTCCTGCAACTCGGCTGAACCCAGCACCCAGCCGCCGCCATGAATGTGCAGATAGACGCCGCGCGGCGAGGCCGGCGCGATGATCCGGAGCGGAATCTGATTGCCGTCGCGTCCGGTGATCGTGATGGTGCGCGCCCGCGGCGACTTGACCGCAACGGGGAATGGCCCCTCCCCGCGCCGCCGCGCCTCTCGTGTGGCTTCGGCACCGACCACCCACCATTCCGGCAGCCCCGTCAGCAACTGAACGAGTGTATCGTTCAGCTTCGCGGTCTCGGCCGAAATCGCATCGGGACGAAACAACGCGGGATCGAGTGGGCTGGCAGGCATGACGGACTCCTTTCGCTGGCATCAGGCAACGGTCCCGCGAAGCCTGCCGCGCGGCGGGTCCCGCGTCTACCGCGCCGCGCGTGCAACCATCGCGAAGACCGCAAATTTCGCTTTGGGCAAGCCGACCTTGTCCAAACGAGCAGCAGCGTTGGAGTCTCTCTGCTTCGTGATCCGATTGCGCTTGCGCCTTGTACGCGGCGGGAGAAGGACGGCTGCGTGGCGCAAACACATTGTCCGATTCGCGCATCTCTGATTTCGGCGGCCCTTTTTTCCTTGGCTGCGTTGCCGGTGTACGCCCAATCGACGGTCACTGCTGATGCGAACATGGCGCTTCGAGTCTCACAGGATCCGAATTTGACTGTGGAGATGCTGACGGATGATCCGTACGGCATGGGCGCGCGTACATCCGCCGACCTGGCAGCGGTGATGGACGACGGCAGCCGGTTGCGTGTGCTGCCGGTGGCCGGCCGCGGCGCCATGCAGAACGTCGCCGACCTGCTGTACCTGAAGGGCATCGATATCGCCATCGTGCAATCAGACGTACTTAGTTATGTGCGCCGACAGCACCTGATGCCGAGCGAGAGTACGATTCAGTATATTGCGAAGCTGTATCCGGAAGAGGTTCATGTGCTGGCGCGCGACGATATCAAGGCGCTTGGCGATCTTGCCGGTCAGAGCGTGTGCATTGGTCTGCACGGCAGCGGGTCGGCAATCACCGCGGCGGCGCTGATGCACAGCTTGGATATCGCAGCAAAACTGTCTTACGCCGATGAACCGGAGGCACTGGAGCAGCTCCGCCAGGGCAAGGTTGCCGCGGTCATCCTCGTCGCCGCCAAGCCTGCGCCGCTGCTTGCGAGTCTAGGAGACAATGAGGGTCTGCATCTTCTGCCCGTCCCGCTGACCAAACCGCTGGTGGAGACCTACCTGCCCACCAGCCTGTCCGCGCAGGACTATCCGGGCCTGGTCGACGGCAAGCCTGTGGACACAGTGGCCATCAGCGCCGTCATGGTGACGCTTTCCGCTTCACCGGACAGCCCGCGCGCACACCGCGTGTCACGGTTCGTCACCACTTTCTTCTCTCGCTTCGATCGTCTGCTGGAACCGGGGCGTGCACCGAAATGGCGGGAGGTCAGCCTGGGTGCGCAGCTTCCCGGCTGGGTCCGTTTCCCGGAAGCGCAAGCCCTTGCCCAACGCCAGACCGCGGCGCATCAGGCTACATTGCAACACTCCTTCGACGCCTATCTGACACAAACCGGTTCGGCGGGCGCTCTGGACGGCACGCAGAAGGCGGCTCTGTTCCGCGACTTCCTGCGCTGGCGGGAGGACAAGGCGTCACCATAGCGCCTGTTTGGCGCAGACAGAAACACCGAACAGTCTCTACGTGTTTGCTTGGTCGCGTGATTCACGTCTCCGGCGTACCGCCTCCGACGATCACGCTCGGGTTCGGTCGCGTGATTCACGTCTCCGGCGTGCCGCCTCCGACGATCACGCTCCAAGCCCTTCAACCTGCTGGCCGCGCCACGCATTCACGATCGCCGCGACAGCACGCAAGGCATCGTGTGCGCCGTTTGCCTCGCCTTTCTCGAAATCGCCCTCAACCTGCGCCATGCGGTTCGTCACATGCGCGAGGCAGAGCACGGACGCCGCACGCGCCTGCGCAAAGGCGTACAACGCGGCGGCTTCCATTTCCACCGCCAGCACACCTTGCGATTCGGCCCAGGCGATCGCTTCGGCAGTTTCCCGGAACGGCGCGTCGGTCGTCCAGGTGGCACCGCGCAGCACCGACAGGCCCGACGACGACAAGGCACGGAAGCCGCTGTCCGCCAGTGATACGTCTGCTTCCACGAACGACCTGTGGTCCGGCAGGTAATGATAGCTCGTGCCCTCATCGCGCAGCGCACGATCGATCAGCACGAAGCATGCGCCATCCGGCAGGTCCGCCGCGATACGGCCGGCGGAGGTGACGCTGATCAGAAGCCGGCACCCCGAGGCAAACATCTGCTCGGCGACCAACACGGCGTACGGCGCGCCCACGGCGCAGCCGACAATGCCAATCGGCTCCGCGGCCGCATCGCCCGGCAGCGTGAATGTCAGCATGTCGCTGTGGTAACAGGCCCAGCCCGAAAAGGGTTCGCCACGCCCGTCCCGCCGAAGCGCGCGGACGATGTCTCCATCGGGATCCAGCAGACAGATCCGCGGCACCGGCTGGTTCGGCAAGCCACGCTGGCGGCGCGCCTCGCGCAGCAGATTCTCCGGCCGAAAGATCGACGGCGCGCCATGGTGCTTGCCATCGAGAATCGGTGGTCGGGTCGCGTTCGGCCTGACCGGTTTCAAGCAAGCCACGAGAAAAGACGGCGCCGCAGCAAGGCATCGACGCCAAGACACCGGCCCGGCGGATCGATTACGAAGAGCAGTTGCAGGATCAGCAGAAACGCGTAGGTCCAGGGCCATTCACCGGGGGCCGAGTAAAGTCCCAGCCAAAGGTTCAGCGCCATCAAGGCCCCCAACAGCGCGCCCAGGCGCGAAAGCAGACCGAGCATGAGCGAGACGCCGATCGCCACTTCCACCGCATAAACCAGCGGGCCGAAGAAGGCGATATTGGGGATGACGATATCACGCACCAAGTCGCTTTGAACCGGGATCGAGGCATGATCGACCATCTGCTGCATCCAATAGCGCAGGCCGTCGAAGTTCGGCGGTATTTTCCACAGCGATTGCTGCCACCACATCGCGCCCACACACAGCCGGATCAGCCAGATGGCAAGCCCACGGAGCGATTGCTGCGCCGGCTCGGAAGTCCAGGCAGCGCCGGCCGCAATCACACTGCCCGCGAGCAGCAGCCAGAATACCCATGTCGGCCACCCCGACGCCGAGAGGAACGCCAGCACGTCATGCAGGGGATTTGGTCGCACGCGACAGTCCTTGCCGGATGAAGTTGGGAGTATGCTGCCAGGCAGAGCCTTGTTGAGACGAGGAGACGATTGAACCACGGCTGGCCATATCCGGCCAGCAAGGAGCCATGAACCGATCGCGAACGACTACGCCGAAGGTGTCCGACTGTTTCCCGGCGACGTCCATGCCGGACCGGGACTGGTGGGAAGCGCTCTGGCCCGATCCCTCTGCTACACTTGGTCGCGCGGATATCCCGCCCGGGAACCTGGCGATCGATCTTTGCTGCGGCGACGGAATTTTCACCTCTGCCCTCGCCTCTCTGTTCGCACGCGTGATCGCGTTGGATCTCGATGCCACCCTGCTTGATCAGGCGCGATCAAGAACCGCCGTGCTCATCCCTCCTGACCGCGTCGCGTTTCTGCAAGCGAACGCTTACGATCTCACCCACATCGCCGCCACGCATGGCGGGCCGGCGGACTGCGTGCTGCTGGCCAACACGTTCCATGGCGTTCCCGATCAGGCGAGGCTCGCCCGCGCCGTTGCAGCAACGCTGCGGCCTGGCGGGTCGTTCGTCATCATCAACTGGCACCGCCTGCCACGCGAGGAGACAAAGGTGCTGGGCGTGCCACGCGGGCCGGCAACAGGCATGCGGATGACACCGGAGGAAACCGTTGCCGCGATCGGCCCGGCGGGTTTTACGCAGGCGCGGCTGGTCGACCTGCCGCCCTGGCACTATGCCTGCGTGGCAACGGCCGGCCCGCAACCGCGGCGCGGCGGCCGCACCTTGGGCTGATCACCCCATATTCGCGTATCGACTCCTTCATATACTCACGGGTAGTCTTCCCAACTGAGAAGGAGACAACGCATGAAATTCGGCATTTTCTATGAGTTGCAATGTCCTCGCCCGTGGGAGGCCGATACCGAGAGGACCCTGTACCAGAACGCCCTGACGCAGGTCGAACTGGCCGACAGGCTGGGTTATCATTACGCCTGGGAAGTGGAACATCACTTCCTGGAAGAGTATTCGCACTCGCCGCAGCCGGAAGTTTTCCTCGCCGCCGCCAGCCAGCGAACGAAGAATATCCGCCTCGGCCACGGCATCATCCAACTCACCACCAACCATCCGGCCCGCGTGGCGGAGAAAGTGGCCTGCCTGGATCTGGTCAGCAACGGCCGCGTCGAATTCGGCATGGGCGAAGGCGCCAGCATTACGGAACTTGGGCCGTTCGACCGCCAGATGGAGGACAAGCAGGCAGTGTGGGAAGATGGGGTGCGCTGTGTGCTGCCCATGTTCAAGGACGGCGGCTGGGAATACGACGGACCCTATTTCAAGTTCCCGCTGCGCAACGTGCTGCCCAAGCCGGTGCAGAAGCCGCATCCGCCGCTATGGGTCGCATGCTCCCAACTCGAAACGATCGAACTCGCCGGACGCTGCGGCATCGGCGCGCTGGGCTTTCAGTTCCTCTCGGCCGAAATGGCGCATGCCTGGGTGCACGCCTACTACAATGCCTACGTCAAACGGCAGCAGAAGCTGACGGACTACCAGAGCAACTGCAACATCGCCATGGTGTCCTACTTCATGTGCGCCGAGACCGACGAGGAAGCGCGGCGGCGCGCGGATGGCGTGACGTTCTTCCAGTTCTCGCTGGCGTATTACAGCGGCGCACGCAACCGGGAGCGGGCGGCACCGGGAACAGTCAGCCTGTGGGATGAATACAACAAGTGGAAAGCAGCGAATCCCGAACTTGCGCATAAGGCACTGACCGGCGGCCTGATCGGCTCCCCGGAAACAATCAGGCAGAAGCTGCGCCGGTTCGAGGCATCGCATGTCGATCAGATCATCCTGCTGAACCAGGCGGGCAAGAATGCGCACCCGCATATCTGCGAAAGCCTGGAATTGTTCGCCAAAGAGGTGATGCCGGAATTCGTCGGCCACGAACCCGAGCACCAGGCCTGGAAGCAGCAGGTGCTGAACCGCGAGATCGAACTGGAGGAGCTTGATACGTCTCCGTACAAGGAACGCCAGGGTGTCGGCAAAGGCGTGGCGATCTCCAAGCTGGCAACAACCGGCGCGGAGGTGCGAGCGGCGGAATAGTGCAACCGCCCGCTGGGCCGGGTATCCGGCCTGGTGGGCGCCGAAACACCCGCCACCCCCGGGACGATCAGGTTGACAGAACGGACACGCGGCGTGGCACCCGTGACGGCTCTGGGATCAGGCCGCCCGGACGCCTTCCAGGAAGCTGTCCACCTCACTCGACAACTGCTCTGCCTGCTTTGACAGATCGGCAGCGGAACTCAGCACCTGGCTTGCGGCCGCACCGGTTTCATTCGCCGCCTGACTGACGCCGGAGATGTTCGCCGTCACCTCCTGCGTGTTAGACGCCGTGTGCTGCACGTTGCGGGCGATCTCCGCCGTCGCGGCGCCCTGCTCCTCCACCGCCGAGGCGATGGTCGTGGCAATGGCGCTGACCTCCTCGATCAGCCCGGCAATGCCGCGAATGGCATCCACCGCTTCCCTGGTCGCACTTTGGATCTGCGAGATCTGCAAGGAAATCTCGTCGGTCGCCTGCGCCGTCTGCTGCGCCAGGCTCTTGACCTCCGACGCCACGACGGCAAACCCCTTGCCGGCATCGCCCGCCCGCGCCGCTTCGATCGTTGCGTTCAGCGCCAGCAGGTTGGTCTGCCCCGCAATGCGGGTGATCAACCCAACCACATCGCCGATCTTCTGCGCGCCCTGCGCCAGCGCCTGCACGACAGTATCCGTCTTGCGCGCGTCCTCCGCCGCCTTGCCGGTCATCTTGGCCGACTGCACGACCTGCCGGCTGATCTCGTTGATGGAGGATGTGAGTTCCTCGGCAGACGCGGCGACAGTCTGCACACCGGCACTGGCCTCGCCGGCCGCCGCCGCCACCGTGGTGGCCTGCTGGTTGACCTCCGTCGCCGTCGCCGACATCGACTGCGCCGTGGATTCCAGTTCGGTGGACGCGGCAGACAGCACGCCGACCATGTGCCCGACCTTCTGCTCGAAGTCGCGCACGAGGCGATCCATGGTCACGGCGCGCTGTTCCTTGACCGCCCGCTCCGCCTCCTGTTCAGCGGCAAGTCTCTCCGCCTCGATGGCGTTCTGCTTGAACACTTCAACCGC
>DATNEJ010000533.1:0-5714 GCA_035606775.1 Acetobacteraceae bacterium
AGCGGCGCCATAGCGGCCGGTCGGATTTGCCGACGACGATATGCGTGATGTTGTTCGCCCGCGCGTAGTCGATGATCGTAGCGGCCACGTCATGCCCGGGGATCAGCACCGGCTCGCCGCCCAGGCGCTGCGCCAGCCGAAGTGCCTCCGCCACACTGGCCTGCTCGGCCGCGTTCGCGCGCCGGCTGCGCGGCGTTTCGACGCTGATCGCAGACCAGGGCGCGCGGAACTGGTCGGCGAGGCGCTTGGCATGGCGCACTGTTCCCGTCGCCCGCGTGCCGCCCTCAATGCAGACCAGCACGCGCTCCCCCGCCGGCCACGGGCCGTCGATGGCGTGGCTGCGCATATAGTCAACCATCTGGTCATCGACGCGCTGCGCAGTGCGCCGCAGCGCCAGTTCCCGTAGCGCCGTCAGGTTCCCGGGCGCGAAGTAGTGCCGCACCGCCCGTTCGGCCTGGCTGGGAATGTAGACCTTGCCTTCCCGCAGGCGCTGGATCAGGTCGTCCGGTGTCAGGTCGATCAGTTCAATGGCGCCGGCGCCGTCGATCACCGAGTCCGGCACCGTCTCCCGGACCCGGATTCGCGTAATGCGGGCAACGACGTCATTCAGGCTTTCCACATGCTGGATGTTCAGCGTCGTATAGACGTCGATCCCGGCGGTCAGCAGTTCCTCGACATCCAAATGGCGCTTCGGATGGCGGCTGCCCGGCGCGTTGGTGTGCGCCACCTCGTCTACCAGCACAAGCTGCGGGCGGCGCGCCAGGATGGCGTCGAGATCCATCTCCTGAAGCTGCCGCCCGCGATAATCGGTCATGCGCCGGGGAATGGTTTGGAGGTCCCCCATCAGGGCCGCGGTTTCGGCGCGGCCGTGCGTTTCGACGATGCCAATGACAACATCGATCCCTTCGTGCCGCTTTGCCTGGGCGGCGGTCAGCATCGCGTAAGTTTTGCCGACACCGGGCGCAGCGCCAAGGAAGATCTTCAGCCGTCCGCGATGCCCTTTTGCAGTCTCCCGCAACAACGCCTCCGGTGAAGGACGCCTGTCAGCGTTGACGCGCTCGCCCATCCGATACCTGGCTCTTGTCCAATGCCTGCAGCGCCATGTTGAGTTCTAGCACGTTGACGCGCGGTTCTCCGAGAAGGCCGGCCATGCGGCCGTCGGTATGGGCGGTGACGAGCTGCCGCACGCGGTCTTCCGGCAGATGCCGCGCTCGCGCCACGCGCGACGCCTGGAACAGGGCGGAGGCCGGCGTGATATCGGGATCAAGGCCGCTGGCGGATGTCGTCACCAGGTCCACGGGTACCGGCGTTGCCGGATCTTCCGCGGCCAGATGGGCTACGTCCTGCGTCACCCGATCCACCAGTGCCTTGGAGGTCGGACCGAGGTTCGAGCCGCCGGAGTTTGCCGCGTTGTAGGGGGAAGGCACGGTCTTCGTCGCATCGTTCGGATCGGTGTCCGTCGTGGCGGACGGGCGGCCGTGGAACCACGCCTCGCCGGTGAAATTCTGTCCGATCAGGGCGGAACCCACCACCTTGCCGTCCCGCACGATCAGGCTGCCATTCGCCTGCCAGGGAAACAGCAACTGGGCGATGCCGGTCATGGCGAGCGGATAGGCCAGGCCGGTGAGAAGCGTCATCGTGGCGATCATCATGACGGCGGGACGGACGAAACTCAGCATGGGATTTGGTCCTTGCGGATGGACGACAGCTGTTCAGGCTAGGCCGACGGCAGTCACGAGAAGATCGATCAGCTTGATGCCGACGAAAGGCGCAACGATCCCGCCCAGGCCGTAGATCAGCAGGTTGCGCCGCAGCAGCGCTGCGGCGCCGATCGGGCGATAGGTGATGCCTCGCAACGCGAGCGGGATCAGCGCGACGATGATCAGCGCGTTGAAGATGATCGCCGACAGAATCGCGCTTTGCGGCGTGGCGAGGCGCATGATGTTGAGTGCCTGAAGCTGTGGATAGAAGGCGATGAACATCGCCGGGATCATGGCGAAGTATTTCGCTACGTCGTTGGCGATGGAGAACGTGGTCAGCGCGCCCCGCGTCATCAGCAGCTGCTTGCCAATCTCAACGACCTCGATCAGCTTCGTTGGATCGCTGTCCAGGTCGACCATGTTGCCGGCCTCGCGCGCGGCCATGGTGCCGGTGTTCATCGCCACGCCGACATCGGCCTGCGCCAGTGCCGGCGCGTCGTTGGTGCCGTCGCCGCACATGGCCACCAGCTTGCCCTGGGCCTGTTCGTCGCGGATCAGCTTCAGCTTCGCCTCGGGTGTCGCCTGCGCCAGGAAGTCGTCGACGCCGGCTTCGGCGGCGATCGCCGCGGCGGTCAGCGGGTTGTCGCCGGTGACCATCACGGTGCGAATGCCCATGCGGCGCAGTTCCGAGAAGCGTTCGCGGATGCCGCCTTTGACGATGTCCTTGAGCGTGATGAGGCCGAGCAGACGGTGATCGCGGGCGACGGCGAGGGGGGTGGCGCCGGACTTGGCGATTTCCTCGGCTTTCGTCAGCAGTTCCTTGGCTGCAGCTTCGGACACGGCCGGACGCACTGCTGTCGCGAGCGCGCCGCCATCCAGCGCCGCAGGGGTGGCGCGCGCCCAGGTCAGGACCGCGTCAACCGCACCCTTGCGGATGCGTGATCCGTCCAGATCGATGCCGGAAAGACGGGTCTGCGCGGAGAACGGCACGAAATGCGCGCCCAGCGGCGCCATGTCGCGGCCACGAATGGCGTATGTGTCCTTCGCCAGCACGACGATGGAGCGGCCTTCCGGCGTTTCGTCGGGCAAGGAGGAGAGTTGCGCGGCGTCCGCGAGTTCCACGGGGCTGACCCCGGCCAGCGGCAGGAACGCGGTCGCCTGGCGGTTGCCCAGGGTGATCGTCCCTGTCTTGTCCAAGAGCAGGGTATCCACGTCTCCCGCGGCCTCCACGGCGCGCCCCGACATGGCCAGCACGTTGAAGCGCACCAGGCGATCCATGCCGGCAATGCCGATGGCGGACAGCAGGGCGCCGATGGTGGTGGGGATCAGCGCGACGAACAACGCCGCCAGCATCACCACGGAGACCGATCCGCCGGCATAGGCGGCGAAGCTCGGGATGGTTGCCACGGCGAAGACGAAGATGATGGTCAGGCCCGCCAGCAGGATGTTCAGCGCGAGTTCGTTAGGCGTCTTCTGCCGTTCTGCGCCTTCCACCAGGGCGATCATGCGGTCGAGAAAAGTAGAGCCCTGGGCCGCGGTGATGCGCACATTGATCCAGTCCGACAGTACGCGCGTGCCGCCGGTGACCGCGGATCGGTCGCCGCCCGATTCACGAATGACCGGCGCGGACTCACCGGTGATCGCGGACTCGTCCACCGAGGCAATGCCCTCGATCACCTCGCCGTCGGACGGGATCAATTCGCCGGCGCCGACCAGCACGATGTCGCCCTGGCGCAGATCCGGTGCGGCGACGGTCTCGGTTCCTGTCGTGGTGAGCCGGTGCGCCTGCGTGTCGGTCCGCGCCTTGCGCAAGGTCGCCGCCTGCGCCTTGCCGCGACCTTCCGCGACCGCTTCGGCGAAGTTTGCGAAGACGACAGTCACCCAGAGCCACAGGACGATTTGCATGGTGAATCCCGCACCCGGTGCCTGCGCCAGCAGATCGCGCAGCAGAAGAAGGGTGATCAGCGCTGCCGCCAGCTCCACGGCGAACATCACCGGGTTGCGGATCATCAGGCGTGGATCCAGCTTGACGAGCGATTGGCGGATGGCGGGCAGCAGGATCGCCGGGTCCAGCATCGCGGAGCGGGAAGCGTGCGCGCGGGTCAGGGTTCGCATGGATCGTCCCTTGGCTGTCAGTAGAGTGTGCCGGCGTGCATCGACAGGTGCTCGACCACGGGACCGAGCGCGAGCGCCGGCAGAAAGGTGAGGCCGCCGGTGATGAGGATGACGCCGATGACGAGGCCGACGAAGAGTCCGCCATCGGTCGGGAAGGTGCCGGCCGAAACCGGCACGATCTTTTTGCCTGCCAGAGATCCGGCGATGGCCAGCATCGGCACGATCATCAGGAACCGGCCGAGGAACATCGCCAGGCCAAGCGTGGTGTTCCAGAACGGCGTGTTCGCGGACAGGCCAGCGAAGGCGCTGCCGTTGTTGGCGGTGGCGGAGACATAGGCGTACAGCGCCTCGGTAAATCCGTGTGGGCCAGCATTCGCCAGGGCATCGAGGCCCGGCTTGATCACGACGGCGATCGCAGTGAAGCCAAGCATGGAAAGCGGCAGGATCAGGATGGCGAGCATGGCCATCTTGACCTCCCTGGCTTCGAGTTTCTTGCCGAGGTATTCGGGGGTTCGTCCGACCATCAGGCCGGCGACGAACATCGCGACGATGACGAACAGCAGCATGCCGTAGAGGCCGGAGCCGACGCCGCCGAAGATGATCTCGCCCAGCATCATGTTGACCAGCGGGACCATGCCGGTGAGCGGCAGCAGGCTGTCATGCATGGCGTTTACCGCGCCGCAGGAGGCGTCGGTGGTGACCGTCGCGAACAGGGCGGAACCGGCGATTCCGAAACGCACCTCCTTGCCTTCCATGTTGCCGCCGCTTTGCAGCGGTCCGGCGGCCTGGTCGATCGGCAGCGTGTTGAAGGCCGGGTTGCCGGCAGCCTCCGCGTGGTAGGTGACCGCCACGCCGACAATGAAGAGCGTGGCCATGACAGCGAAGATGGCCCAGCCCTGGCGCTGGCTGCCGACCATGCGGCCGAAGACGTTGGTCAGCGCTGCGCCGATGGCGAAGATCAGCAGGACCTGGAGCAGGTTGGTCAGCGCGGTCGGATTCTCGAACGGGTGGGCGGAGTTGGCGTTGAAGAAGCCGCCGCCATTGGTGCCGAACAGCTTGATCACTTCCTGCGAGGCGACCGGCCCCTGGGCGATGAGCTGCTTCGCGCCTTCCAGGGTCGTGACGGCCGTATAGGCGTTCAGGTTCTGCGGGACGCCCTGCCAGACCATGACCAGGCAGACGACGATCGAGACCGGCAGCAGCACGTACAGCGTGCAGCGGGTCATATCGACCCAGAAATTGCCGACCGTCTGCATGGATCGCCGTGAGAAGCCCCGGATCAGGGCCATCGCCAGCGCGACGCCGGTGGCGGCGCTGACAAAGTTGTGCACCGTGAGCCCGGCCATCTGCACCAGGTAGCTCATGGTGGCTTCCGGCACGTAGGACTGCCAGTTGGTGTTGGTGACGAAGCTGACCGACGTGTTGAAGGCGAGATCCGGCGGCACCGTATCGAGGTGCTGCGGGTTGAAGGGCAGGGCGTTTTGCAGCCGCTGGAGTGCGTAGAGCACAACAAAGCCGGCAAGTGTGAAGGCCAGCATGGCGACCGCGTAGGTGACCCAGTGCTGTTCTTTGGTCTCGTGCACGCCACTGAGCCGGTACAGGCCGCGTTCCAGCGGACGCAGGACCGCCGACAACGGAGTCCACTCGCCGTTGAACACGCGGGTCATGTAAAGCCCTAGCGGCCTGGTCAGCAGGATGAGCAGACCGCAGAACAGTGCGATCTGCAGCCAACCGTTGATGGTCATGGAGTGGTTCCTCAGAATTTCTCAGGCCGGATCAAGGCGTAGATGAGATAGGCCAGCAGAAAGAGCGTGATGAATCCGCCGAGCAGATGGTCGAGCGTCATGATGCCCGTCCCTACAGGTGTTCGCAGGCGAATGCGTACAGGACGCACGCACC
>DATNEJ010000031.1:0-7622 GCA_035606775.1 Acetobacteraceae bacterium
CGGTGTTGATGAACACCACGCGGTGCCGCGCGGCATGGATGCAGGCCTTGAGGTTGGCAGAGGTGCGGCGCTCCTCATCCATGATGCCCATTTTCAGCGTATTGGCCGGCAACCCGAGCAGGCCCTCGACACGGGTGAACAGGGCATCGGTGAGCGCGACCTCGTCCGGCCCGTGCATCTTCGGTTTGACAATGTAGACCGAGCCGGTGCGGCTGTTGCGCAGCGGGCCTTGCGATTTCAGGTCATGCAGCGCGATCAGCGAGGTGACGGTGGCATCGAGAAAGCCTTCAGGCGTTTCCGCACCGGCCGAATCAAGGACTGCATCGGTGAACATGTGATGACCGACATTGCGCACCAGCATCAGGCTGCGGCCGGAGAGCCACAGCGTGCCGTCCTTCGGCGTGGTGTATTGCCGATCCGGGTTCAGCCGGCGGGTCATCAACCGGCCACCTTTCTCGAAGGTATCCTGCAACGTACCTTTCATCAGGCCGAGCCAGTTGCGATAGGCGAGAATTTTGTCGTCGGCATCGACGGCGGCGATGGAATCCTCGCAATCCTGGATTGTGGTCAGTGCCGCCTCGATGACCACGTCGGCAATGCCGGCTGCGTCGTCTTTGCCGATGGGATGGGCACGGTCGATCGTCAGCTCGATATGCAGTCCGTGGTGCTTGAGCAGCACGGCGGACGGTGCGGTTGCGTCGCCGCGATAGCCGACGCATTGCGCCGGGTTCTTCAGCCCGGTTCGCTCTCCGGATCGAAGTGTGATCGCCAGCGCGCCACCGTCCAACGCATAGGAGGCCGCGTCGGCATGGCTGCCGGATGCGAGGGGCGCTGCTTGGTCAAGGAATGCGCGGGCGCGTGCAACCACGCGATCGCCGCGCACCTTGTTGTAGCCACCGGAACGCGTTGCACCGCCATCCTCGGGAATGGCATCCGTGCCGTACAGCGCGTCATACAGACTGCCCCAACGCGCATTGGCAGCATTCAGGGCATAGCGGGCATTGGTGACCGGAACGACAAGCTGCGGCCCGGCAACAGTGGCAATCTCGGCGTCGGTCTGGCTGGTGTCGACCGCGAAGTCCGCGGGTTCCGGCTGGATGTAGCCAATGTCGCGAAGGAACCGGATATAGCCTGCCGGATCCGCGGGCTTGCCGCGCCGGGCGAGGTGCCAAGCATCGATCTGCTGTTGCAGGGACTCACGCTTGTCGAGGAGTGTCTTGCATCGCGGGGCCAGGTCGCGAATCAGAGCGCCGTAATCCTGCCAGAAGGCATCCGGCTCGATGCCTGTGCCCGGAATCGCCTCAGCGTTGACAAAGTTGAAAAGCGGTCTGGCAATGCGCAAGCCACCCGCGTCGACATGATCCATGCGTCTCTCTCCCTGATCGCGCGAGAGTAGCGATGATTGCGGTATCAGCGCCAGCCCTGGGTGCCGGCTATCCGGTGACGCGCAATCCTGTGCGGAAGCGCCGTGCCAACTCGCGATAGACCTCGGCGTTCCGGTCGAAACGGGCGCGCTCCTCGGCGTCCATGACGCGGCGCAATTTGGCGGGGCTGCCGGTCCACATCTCGTTCGGGCCAATCACCTTGCCAGGCGTCAGCAGCCCACCGGCGGCCAGCATGCCGCCTTCCTCGATCACCGCGCCGTCCAGCACGGTTGCGCTGATGCCGACGAAGGCCCGGTTCTTCAGGGTGCAGGCATGGATGACCGCGTTGTGTCCCACCGTCACGTCGTCGCCGATGAACGTGGAAAACGCGCCGGAATCGACATGGATGATGGTGCCGTCCTGGATATTGGTGCGCGCACCGATGCGGATCGAATTCATGTCGCCGCGCACCAAACAGTGGAACCAGATGCCGGTTTCCGAGCCGATCGTCACGTCACCGATCACCGCGGCTGTCGGCGCGACGAACGCATCGGCTGCGATTTGCGGGGTGACGCCATCAAGGGAAAAGATCGTTCCGGTGACCGGCTGAAGCACCGCCTGGCCAGCTCG
The DNA here is from genome assembly GCA_035606775.1 of Acetobacteraceae bacterium. Lineage (GTDB taxonomy): Bacteria > Pseudomonadota > Alphaproteobacteria > Acetobacterales > Acetobacteraceae > Rhodopila. The sequence continues at coordinate 1,995 of DATNEJ010000031.1, forward strand.
GAGTTCAGGCATGTTCCGTCTCCCTTGCGCCCACCCCGGCGTGCAGGCCAAGCATCAGGCCGATATTCTGCACCGCAGCGCCCGAAGCGCCTTTGCCAAGGTTGTCCAGGCGCGCGACCAGGACCGCCTGACGGTGCGTCGCGTTGGTATAGACCGAGAGCTCCATCAGGTCGGTGTCGTTCAGGTCTTCCGGCTCGAGTCTGCCGGCGTCCGCGGCCGACACCACGCGCACCAGCGCGCAGCCCGCGTAACGCTGTTCCAGTATGTCGCGCAGGTCCGCGCCGGAAGGTTTTCCGGCCAACGTGTCGAGATGCAGCGGCACCGAGACCAGCATGCCCTGGCGGAAGTGCCCGACAGACGGAACGAAGATCGGCCGGCGATTGAGACCGGCGTACAGGTGCGTCTCCGGCAGGTGCTTGTGTTCCAGCGCGAGGCCGTACAATTCAAATGCCGGCCCGTGCTTTGCCTCGTGATCCTGGATCATAGCCTTGCCGCCGCCGGAATAGCCGCTGACGGCGTTGATGGTGATGGGATAGTCGGGCGGGATCACCCCGGCATCGACCAGCGGCCGGATCAGGCCGATGGCGCCGGTGGGATAGCAGCCGGGATTGGCAACCCGTGGCGCCGTGGCGATCCGTTCCGCCTGGCCGGGCAGCATTTCCGCGAAGCCATAGACCCAGTCGGGATCGATTCGGTGGGCGGTGCTGGCGTCCAGCACCCGCGGCGCGGTGTTGCCCAGGCTGGCGGCAAGGGATGCCGACTCCTTTGCCGGCGCGTCCGGCAAGCAGAGCACGACCAGATCGACCTCCGCCATGATGTTGCGGCGAGCGGCTGGGTCCTTGCGGCGTTCGGCAGGCAGGCTTTTCAGGGTGATCCGCGGTTCGGCAGCCAGACGCTCACGGATTCCCAGCCCCGTGGTGCCTGATTCGCCGTCGATGAACACCGTCGCCTGCGCCATGCGCCTCTCCCGTTAGAGCCTGTCCGGCGCAGACAGGAGCACCGAGCGGGCCATAACTCTTTGTTTGATCGCGTGATTCACGTCCCCGGCGAGCCCGCCTGCGACGATCGCGCTCGAATACCCGAATGGTCCTTGCGCAACGCGGGAAATGCAAGGGGTGGAGCGCGGGGGCTGGATTGCAGGTTCGCGGTCATGCGGCCCGCCACCGGAGGGATCGGCTAGCCTGTTGGTTTGCCCTCGGTAAATGGCTTCAGCACGCCGTACAGCGTGGCGTGCACCGGCGTTGGAACGTTCAGCTCCTTGCCCAGTGCGACCACCTTGCCGGACAGCCACGGTAGCTCGATCCGGTTGCCGCGGATCAGGTCATGCGCCATCGAGGCCATCATCGCGGGCGGCGCATCGCGGGTCCAGGCCAGGGCCCCCTCCAGCGCGTTGTCCGGCAGCGTCACGCCGCGCGCCTGACCAATCGCCACAACCTCCTGGAAGGCCGCGCCGAACAGCCACATCAGGTCCGGATCGTCCCGCAGCTTGCCTATCGGCGTGCGGGTTGCCGCGGTAATGGCGCTATTCGTGGCCAGCAGGATGAATTTCATCCAAAGGTCGGTCACGATACGGTCGCTGTGGGTCGCATCGAACCCGGCCTGGCGGCACAGCGCCAGGAACGCCTCGCCGCGTTCACTCTTGCCGCCGCCGAGTTCGCCGAACACCAGCCGCATGAAGGTGCCGGTCTGCCGGATCAGGCCGGGTTCGGCGATCGTGGCGCTGATCTGGGCGACGCCGCCCATCACCGCTGCTTTGCCCAGGATCGGGATCAGCCGTTCGGACGCGTCGATGCCGTTCTGCAACGGGATCACCGCGGTTGTCGGACCGACGATCGGCTTGATCTGCCGGCCGGCGCTTTCGACATCCCACAGTTTGACGCAGAACAGCACCAGATCGACCACGCCGATGGTCTCCGGCCGGTCGGTCGCCTGCGTGGGCTGCAGGTGCATTGTGCCGCGGCCGCCTTCCACCCGCAGGCCGTTGGCCTGCATCGCCGCCAGATGCCGGCCGCGTGCAACGAATGTGACGTCCGCGCCGGCCTTGGCCAGCGCCGCACCGAAGGCACCGCCGACTCCGCCGGCGCCGATAACGGCAATACGCATAAGGGAACTCCTGTAGTCGGCCGTATCAGGCCGGATCGAATTCGCGATCCTTGCTCGGGATCAGATCATACGGCAAGGCGAAGCCGGGCAGGGCGGCGAGGCGCCGAGACCATGCTTCGACGTTCGGCCATCGCGTGATGTCCATGCCGCCTTCCGCCATGAAGACCATGCGGCCCCAGCAGCCGATATCGGCAATGGTGAGACTGTCTCCGACCAGCCAGTCCCGGCCCTTCAGGGCGGCGTCGACGAACCCGACCGCGGCTTCGGCGAGCGGGCGGAAGTAGTCCATCACCGCCGGATCGACTTTGCGGAAGCGGCTGTAGTGGCGCACCTTCGCGACATTGGTGATGTTGTCCGCCTCCCACGACAGCCACTCCCGGGCGGTCCAGCGATCCTGCTCGGAATTGCCGGCGAAGTGCCCGGTGGTGCGCGCCAAATAGTCCAGAATGATATTGGACTGCACGATGGTCAGGCCGCGATGACGCAGGGCGGGCACCTGGCCATAGCGGTTCACCGCCAGGTAGTCCGGCTGCTTCTGGACGCCGATCTTCAGGTTCACCGTGCGGAAACTGAACGGCAGGCGCGCCAGTGCCAGGTACAGCATCGGCTTGTAGGAGGAGCTTGAGGTGAAGCTGCCGTAGAGCGTCAACCGGTCCGCATCAGCCATGGGGCGTGTCCGCTTGTTTCCGCCATGAAAAAGGGGGTTGCGGTACACCACAACCCCCTTGATCGAAGCCTGCCTGTTCCGAAACCTCAGCGCTTGCTGAACTGGAAGCTCCGGCGCGCTTTCATACGGCCGTATTTCTTGCGCTCCACAACCCGGGAATCGCGCGTCAGGAAGCCGGCCACCTTCAGGATGCTCCGCAGATCCGGCTCGTAATTCGTCAGCGCTCGGCTGATGCCGTGCCGCACGGCGCCGGCCTGTCCGGACAATCCGCCACCCGTGACGGTGCAGAACACGTCGAACTGGTTGTAGCGGTCGGCCACCAGGAACGGCTGGGTGATCAGCATGCGCAGCACGGGGCGCGCGAAATAATCCACAACTTTCCTGCCGTTCACCTGGATGTCGCCCTTACCGGGCTTCAGCCAGACCCGGGCCACGGACTCCTTGCGCCGTCCCGTGGCGTAGGAACGGCCGAGCGCGTCGCGCTTCGGCTCCTGCTTCGGGCGATCGCTGGGGATGGCGGGGGGCGGGACGCCGGTCGCGGCAGCCTCTGCCTCGGCGGCCGCCTGGCGGGCGGCGAGCGCCTCTTTCAGATCGGCGAGCGTGCCCGTCGGGGTTCCGGACCCTTGGGTTCCTGACATAGGGATCAGCCCCTCTTGTTCTTCGGGTTGAGTGCGGCGACGTCGAGCGCTTTCGGCTGCTGGCCATCGTGGGGATGGGTTGCGCCGCCATAGATGTGCAGGTGTTTCATCTGCTTCCGTTGCAGCGGACCGCGCGTGATCATCCGCTCGACCGCCTTGTGCAGCACCCGCTCCGGATGGCGGGAGTCCAGGCGCTGGCGAATGGTGCGGCCCTTGATGCCGCCCGGGTAGCCGGTGTGGTAGTAGAAGACAGACTGCTCTGCCTTGTTGCCGGTAACGCGCACCTTGGCGGCGTTGACCACCACGACGTTGTCGCCGCAATCGACGTGCGGGGTGAACTGCGGCTTGTGCTTGCCGCGCAGCCGGGTGGCGATCAGGACAGCGAGGCGGCCGAGCACGACGCCTTCGGCGTCGATCAGCACCCAGTCCTTTTTCACCTCCGACGGCTTAAGGGAGGGCGTGGTCTTCAGCATGGATTTACCGGGTCCGGTGGTTCTGAGGGCGCGGGTTATCCCGGAAAGCCCTTGTGCGGTCAAGGGGTTCCATTAATGGTATTATAATACCACAGACGGGCAGGGCACACTGGTACTTGTTGGTGTGAAATCCTACTGATGAGTTGACATTTTCGCCCGAACCGGTATCCGTGTCATCAAAGCCTCGGTGAATGAAAGGAGAACACATGGCGGACGGGATGCGGCAGCCGGCGCAGGCGGCCGGCTGTACGGAGAATGCGGTCGATGTCGTGGTTGTCGGCGCGGGTTTCGCGGGCATGTACATGCTGCACCGCCTGCGCGGCCTGGGCATGACAGCGCGCGTCTTCGAGGCCGCCAGCGGTGTCGGCGGGACCTGGTACTGGAATCGCTATCCGGGCGCCCGCTGCGACGTTGAGAGCATGCAGTATTCCTATTCGTTCTCCGAGGAATTGCAGCAGGAATGGACATGGAGCGAGCTGTTCGCTTCGCAGCCTGAGATCCTCCGCTATGCCAATCATGTCGCAGATCGGCTGGATCTGCGGCGGGACATCCAGTTCGATACGCGGGTGACGCAGGCGCGCTTCGATGACGCGTTGCAGCGCTGGGAGATCTCGACCGACCGCGGCGAGCGCGTGTCCGCGCGCTTCTGCGTGATGGCGACCGGCTGCCTGTCCGCCGCACGGGTACCCGATTTCAAGGGCCTGTCCAGCTTCAAGGGCAAGACCTACCACACCGGCCATTGGCCGCATGAAGGGGTGGATTTTACCGGCCAGCGGGTCGGCGTGATCGGCACCGGGTCTTCGGCTATCCAATCGATCCCGGTGATTGCCGCACAGGCGGCGCATGTGACGGTGTTCCAGAGGACGCCGAATTTCAGTATCCCCTCCCGCAACGGCCCGATGCCTTCGGCTTACGACCAGGCATGGAAGGCCGAGTATGCACAACGGCGAACCGTTGCGCGCGGTTCGCGCAACGGGATTGTCACCGAGCTGAACGACGTCTCTGCCATTGCCACGGACCCGGCTGCCCGCAGGGCCGTGTATGAAGCGCGATGGGCGAGCGGCGGCACGACGTTCATGGCGGCGTTCAACGACCTGATCTTCAACAAGGCTTCCAACGACACCGCGTCCGACTTCGTGCGGGACCAGATCCGGGAGATGGTGAAGGACCCGGCGGTGGCGGAACTGCTGGCGCCGAAGAACCATCCGATCGGAACCAAGCGCATCTGTGTCGATACGGACTACTACCTGACGTACAACCAGCCGAACGTCACCCTGGTCGATGTCCGTTCGGCGCCGATCGAGGAAATCACGCCGGCCGGGTTGCGCACCGGCGGCAAGGAGTACGAGTTCGACGCCATTGTTTTTGCGACCGGCTTCGACGCGATGACCGGCGCGCTGCTGGGCATGGATATTACCGGCCGCGACGGCCAGACGCTTGCCGGGAAGTGGGAGGAGGGTCCGAAGACCTATCTGGGACTTATGGCGGCCGGTTTCCCGAACATGTTCATGATCACCGGGCCCGGAAGCCCGTCGGTGCTCAGCAACATGATGGTCTCGATTGAGCAGCACGTGGATTGGATCGCCGACTGCCTGGCGTATCTGCGGGCGCGGCGCATTGACTGCATCGAAGCCACGCAGGCGGCAGAGACCGAGTGGGTGCTACACGGGATCGAGGTTGCCAACTCCACGCTGTATCCCAGCGCGGCGTCCTGGTACATGGGCGCGAATATCCCGGGCAAGCCGCG
>DATNEJ010000556.1:0-4398 GCA_035606775.1 Acetobacteraceae bacterium
ATGCGGTCGGTTTCCTCACCCATCGCGGTCAGCATGACGATCGGCACGTCGGACTGGGTGCGGAGCCAGCGGGCAAGATCGAGGCCGGATTCGCCCGGCAACATCAGATCCAGAACAACGAGGTGATAATGGCCGTTGAGCCATGCGCGCCTGGCTTCCTTGCCGTCGCGCACGGCGGTGACGCGGATGCGCTGCTTTTCCAGGAAGCGTCCGAGGAGTTCGCGTATCTCACGGTCGTCGTCGATGACCAGAATATGAGCGGGCTGATCCATGCCGGTTACATACCGGGCTTTCGGATCGGCGGGTATGAGAGTTGCATTTTATTGCATTTCGTCGCAGGTCCGAGCGGATTCGCCTTGTATCCCGTCGCCATGTGCTGCTGGCGGACCAGATTTTTCCACGGTCCGCAGGTTCGGGAGAAACCAATGCGAAAGACGATTCTGGCTGCTGCCGCCGCTTTCATTATCGGCGGCGTGACCACAGGGGCGCTGATCGCCAGCGCGCAGCCCGCGCCGCCCCCGGGTCCGTCGGCGGATGCACCGCCGCCCGGCCATCACCGGATGGAATGGATGCATCACCGCCACGGGATGCACGGGGGTGGTCCGTTCCAGCCGGGGACCCTGGCCCTGGTGCACCGTGAGGCTGACCGGCAGCTGACGCCGGCGGACGTGCAGAAGATCGCCGAGGCGTTCCTGCTGTGGAACGGCAACCACACCTGGAAGGTCATGGGCACGACGGCCCAGCCGGACGGCGCGGTCGCGTTCGAGTTGGCAACGCAGAACGGCTCGGTCATCGCGCATTTCACCATGAACCCGCATACGGCCCGGCTGACCCGCGTCGATTGATCCGACGCGCCGGCTTCCAACGGCCGATCGGGCGCGCCGGCGATTGGCGGTGCGCCCGGTTGGCCGTAGAAGCGGCGGGTGGAGATTCCTGAGCTTCCGCCCGCCGCCCGTGCGGCACTCGATAGCCTGCTATCGCAGGATGCGGACTTGGCCGGCGTGCTGACGCGGGCCGGGCCGTTGCCCTGGCGCAGCCGCGAGCCTGGGTTCGCGGCGCTGCTGCACGGCATTGTCGCGCAGATGCTGAGCAACCAGGCCGCCGCGGCGATCTGGGGACGGGTGCGTGTGGTGCCCGGCGCACTTGATCCGGCCGGACTGCTGGCGTTGTCGGATGAGACGTTGCGGGGAGTCGGTTTCTCCCGCCCGAAGGTCGTTCATGCGCGCGCGTTGGCGACGGCGTTTCTGGATGGGACGCTGGAGCAGGAACGGCTTGCGGCAATGGAGGATGAGGCGGCGATCGAGGCGATCGCCTCGGTGCGTGGGCTGGGACGCTGGACCGCCGAGGTCTATCTGCTGTTCGCGCTTGGCCGGCCGGACGTGTTTCCCGCGGGCGACATAGCGCTGGCCGCGTCAGTGGCGCACCTGAAGGGCCTACCCGCCCGGCCTGCGCCGGCGGCGTTGCGGGATTACGCAGAGCAATGGCGTCCGGCACGATCACTGGCGGCGCGTCTGCTGTGGCACCACTGGCGGCATGTCACGGGGCGACCGGCGATGGATGAGCTGGTGGTGGGGTGATGGGGGCGGCGTCGTCCCGCGGCAAAGGTTGGCCGGAGAAACGGATTCTTCACCAATGGCGAGCAGGATCGGGCGGTGGTTGTGTTGCATTCGCCGTTGATCCGGGCTCGCTGCCGGGCGTCTCCTGGGCGCCACGGTTGCCCGCCGGCCGGCCCATCTTTCTCAGTCGGAAGAGGACTATCCTTTCCACGCGCAAGGTTCGGCCAGTCAGTCACCGCGGAGCCGTCGGACCGGAAGCCGCGGGTTCTTGACCGACTCGCATGCGTGCATGCAGCCATGCGTACATGGCGTTTACGAAGCCTCCTGCTACGCTGGCCCCGAGACCGCTTGCCCCACCATCGCAAGGTATGGAGCACAAGGAGCCGTTGCAGGTGCGGATCCCCACACGGATCAAGCGCCGCTTCAAGGCGCGTGCCGCGATGCGTGGCATCGAGCCGAACGCGCTCTTTGTCGAGCTGTGGGAATTCTATGAGGCTCACCATAGCGCCTTGGTGGCTGACGTGGAGGAATGAGCAATGAGCCACGCGCCATCCCAATCGGATCTCGTCGCGGAACTCCGGTCGGCCCTTGTCGGGCAGTGCTTCTCCACTCTGCTGGCGGATCCGCCATGGCAGTTTGTCAATCGAACCGGCAAGGTGGCGCCTGAGCATCGTCGGTTGTCGCGGTACGGGACGATGACGGTTGCTGAAATCTGTGCCTTGCCGGTGAGAGAGTTCGTTACCTCGACTGCGCACCTTTATCTGTGGGTGCCGAATGCCTTATTGCCGGAAGGCTTGCGTGTGCTCGCTGCCTGGGGCTTCGAGTACAAGTCCAATCTTGTATGGCATAAGGTGCGAAAGGATGGCGGATCCGATGGAAGGGGCGTCGGCTTCTATTTTCGCAATGTGACGGAAATGGTGCTCTTCGGCGTCCGCGGCAAGAACGCGCGCACACTCGCGCCGGGACGCCGTCAGGTGAATTACCTCGCGACCCGCAAGCGGGAACACAGCCGTAAGCCGGACGAACTGTATGACATCATCGAGGCATGCAGCAGAGGTCCATTTCTTGAGATGTTCGCGCGCGGCACACGCGCTGGCTGGGCGGTCTGGGGGAACCAGGCGGCCGAGGACTATGAACCGACCTGGAAGACGTACGCGCATAACTCCGCGGCCCAGCGGCGGCAACCGGTCCTGATTGAGTAAGCAAACAGGACAAACCGGATCGACGGGAGATTTGCAGGCCGAGTAACATACGATCATGTTCGATTCGTTGATTGATCGTGGCTTTCAGTTCGTTTTCCTTTCGCACGCGAAGGCAATACTGGGTGTCGATTTTCGGGTTGCCGTTGACGAGATCGAGGGCGCGTTGGGCGCCGCGACAATCCCGATTGAGGAGATCATCGCGGGCGGTGGTGGCGAAGCGAAAGGGACTCAACGGCTGCGAAAAGCTTTGACGGAGAAGCGTTGGTGCAAAGCAACATTCGTCATCGAGAAGCGAATCAACGGAGTTTCGCGGGAAAGCCAGTCGCATGAGGTGGATCACGTCCGGAAGTTCGAAAACGGCTCCCGAATTGCGCTTGAAATCGAGTGGAACAACAAGGATCCCTTTTTTGACCGGGATCTAGAGAATTTCAAACGGCTGCATGCTGACGGCGCAATTTCGATTGGTATCATCGTAACCCGAGGCAGCGCACTCCAAGGGAATGTGCGCAATCTGGTCGCGCGCTTCTTGGATGAGCGACAAATACAATGCCTCGATGATCTGAGGCCGTGGAATTACGATCCCACGGCGAGGCAGCGGCAAGCTATCACCCAGAAAATGACCCGGGTGCGAAATCCGCTTCCATTTCGGGAAGCGTTTACTGACACGTTCGTGGCTGACAAATTCGGCGAGGCGACCACGCACTGGCGCAAGCTGGAAGACCGTGTGCACAGAGGCGTCGGCAACCCATGTCCGCTTGTGCTGATCGGCCTGCCGGATTCGATCGTCACCTTCCACGAGGGAAAGGCCGCTCTCGCCGAGGTAGAAGCGGGCGAAGGCAATGACCAGGATACAGACGCTACCTGACTGCCCGTTGTGAGGTTCGGTTCTGAACTGGCGCACCGTGGCCTGGCTTTGGGACCGCATTGCGACGCCCTCTGAGCTAGGGCCCGATATTGGACGCCAATGCATAGGCAACGGGGGTGCTGACGCGTTTCTGGGGTCGGGCGAGAGGCGATCCTACCGGCTCATCGGCATCTACAGCGGTGACAACTCCAGCCACTGCATGGCGTGCTACACCGGGCTCAAGGACATCGCGTTCTTCGATCCGAACTTTGGTGAATTCTGGTTCGAGGACAAGCGCAAGTTCCAGAAGCGGTTCACCGAGGCGTTCTATGTCCGCTCGCTGTGCTCCAAGATGATGAACGACCACTCCGAGTCGTTCGACTACGCGCAGCGGGCGTTCTGACCGGTTCCCTCGGCTTTATCGACCGGGCCTGTGCCGAAACGCAGACCGGGGGGCGGAACCGTCCCGGGCGCCTGCGCCCGGCCGTCGCAACACGCGTCCGCTGACGGCCACATCGACGAAAGCCATCCTGTGGCAGAATTATTCAGCGAGGCCCGCAAGGACTTCCTGTGAAGTTGTCACCCAGCCGAAATGCCGAGCAATGATCAGCAGCGACGCATCATGCGTGCTGACACGGGGCTCACCCATGGCAGGCTGGCCGGTGCAATCGGCAGGCAGCAGGCACGCATAATCCCGAAAGGCGGCATCGCGAATTGTCGATTCCACGCAGACGCTCGTCGTGCAGCCGGTGACGATCAGATAGTGCGCACCGAACCCGCGCAGCTTCGCATCGAG
>DATNEJ010000559.1:0-4146 GCA_035606775.1 Acetobacteraceae bacterium
TTCTGGCGCCGGTGCTGGCGGCGCTCGGGTGCAACATCCTGCACGCCACGCGCCGTCCTTTGCCCGATGCGCTGGGGCACCGCAGATCGCTGGAGGCGCTGCTGGCGGAGGCCGATGTCGTCAGCCTGCATCTGCCGCTGACGGAGGAGACGGAGGGCTTGATCGGCGCCGCCTCTCTGGCGCGGATGAAGCCCAGCGCGGTGCTGGTGAATACCGCGCGGGGCGGGCTGGTGGACCAGGAAGCGCTGACGGAGGCGCTGCGGTCGGGGCACCTGGGCGGGGCGGGGCTGGATGTCTTCGCGCACGAGCCGACGCGCGCGAGCGAGGCGCTGTTTGCCTTGCCGAATGTCGTCGTTACGCCGCATGTCGCTTGGCTGACCACCGGGACCTTCGATCGCAGTTTCGCGCTGGCGGCGGAAAATTGCCGGCGGCTTGAGGCTGGGGGGCCGTTGCTGCATCGGGTGGAGTGAGGTGCCGGTCGTTGTTTATGACTGTTGCACGTGAGGTTGGTGGTGCGCTTTGCTTTGGGGTCTGTCACGTTTGTTCAGTGCGTCAATACGTTGGTAGATGCGTTCCGCGGTATAGCGAAGAAAAAGGGGAAAACGCAGATACAAGAGGATGCACGCAAATTCCGCAGATGGCGGCAGGTGTGGATGATCTGTCCGGGCACACGCGTCGGGTTGCGCTGACGGCTGTCGCGGTTCTGGTCGTCGTGCGTCGGAGGCAATGCAACAATCGTTGATACCCGCTGGTACGGAAGTGTCGACTCTTCCGGCGCTTCCGCCGGGTGGTATCGCGCAGAGTTGGTGTGGCGGCTGCGCGTCGAACCACGACTCAATCCAACGGTCATTCTTGATGACGCTTGGTGGAAGAGAGACCGGCTCGCGGCGCTGCCGCCTGCTCAATTTTGGCAGGCCAGACCTGGAAATCGAAAGGGTGGCCTGCGGGCTTTGTGGGGCGCTCGGCTATCTACGAGTTTTGCGTGCATCCACTTTTATCTGCGATTTGACTTTGCCTTGTCATACCAGCAGCCCGCAGGGCTGACTGGTATGCGCGCAGGGTTGGCGTGGCGGCTGCGCGCGAAATCAATAAGATACCAGCGGCCCGACAATCGACCGACGAGTCAAGAGTTCGGGCCGCTGGTATCAGGCAGCACGAATGGACTCGGAATCGAGACGACAACCGCGGACACCTACGACTCTCGGAGCCACGGCCGACGTTCTTCGATTGATGGGAGCCCCCACGCGAAACGTCTGTGCCGCGACAGCACTCCGCCGCTATCCGCCGTCGTCACTGAATGGCTCGGCCGATATCGCGCCTGGCTAGTCACCGGACGGCACGCCGAACACCGATTCGTGCACGCGAGCGGCGGCGTTATTTTCGCGCGCGCCGCAGCAGGTCCACGACTACGCGCAAAATCGGCACCAGCAGTGCGGAGACCGCCATCGTGTTGCCTGCCTGATTCCAGGCACGCCGGCGCACATCCAACGCCTCCCGCTCCAGCCGGCCCGGCCCCGATTTCGCGGCCAGCAGTCCCAGGACGATGGCCAGCACGAGGTCGCCGCCCGTCAGGATCGCGGCGGCCGTGGCCGGCGCCCAGCCCAGCGAGACGCGCAGCCAGAACCAGAACGCGAAATGCGCGGTGACCACGGCAGCGGCCAGGAACACCAACGCGATCAGGCCAAGGACAACCCGGACCACGGTGCGCTGCGTCTGCCGGCGGAGCCGGACAATTTCGGCCTCGGCGCCGATCCGCGCGAGGCGTATGGGACGCAGCATTCAGCGCATCGTCCGTCCGATCAGCCAGCCGATTCCGGCCGCGATCAGGACCGCGATCAGAGGCTGTTCCTTGACCTTGCCGGAGACCGCCTCCGCCTGATGGAGCACCGCGCCGCGCGCGCCGGATACGGCCGACTCCGCCCGCCCGGCGAGGTCCGCCATGGCCGGGGTCACGCGGTCGCGCATTAGCGCCTCCACCTGTTCGCGCAGATGCGCGATCTGTGTTGCGGCATCCTCGGTCTTGCCGTTGCTCTCGCGTCCAAAGGCCATGACCGCCCTCCCTTCGGTGTGTGCCGGAGTGAAACGGCCCGCCGTCCGCCGCGTTTGCCGGAAGCGAGGCCATCGGGACGCACGCTTTCGCGAGGATGCTTGCTCATTTGCCGTGACCGCCCGCCGACCGGCCGAAACGGGCGCGGTGACTCATTGTCGGTCCGACGCTTCCCCCGTGATAAAGGGATCGTGCCGATCTGTCTGTCGCACGCTTCATCCGCGAAGAACCGCCGGCTGCAGACGCCCGGCCAACGGGCCGAGACGCTGAACCGCCGGCGAGAGTGGGGCAGAACACAGCGCACGATCGCTTCGGGTTGAGTCGATCGCGCGCTGCTAGGCTTTATTGCCAGAGCGCGATTCACGCTCTCCGGCCGCGGCCTCAAGCGATCGCGCTCTACCGAACCGCCTGCTCCTCCAGGCTCGCGAGCGAACGGCCCTTGGTCTCCGGCAGCAGGAACAGCGCGACGATCATCAGAGTCAGGCCGCATCCCGTGAACACGGCAATCGCGATCGCGAAGCCCACCGAGTCCGCCAGGAACCCGACAAGCGTCGGGAAGATCGCCCCGATACCGCGCCCCGCATTGTAGCAGAAGCCCTGGGCCACGCCGCGCACGGACGTTGGGAACAACTCCGTCATGAACGGCCCCATGGGGGAGAACATCATCAGGTTGATGTAACCCAGCAGGAAGCCGACAGGCAGGATCATGTCGTTGCTGAGCGGGGCCAGCAGATACACCAGCATCAGCACGAAGGAGCCGAACGCGGAGACCAGGAACGTGCTCTTGCGTCCGATCGCGTCGGACAGATACGCGCCCGACACGAAGCCGAAGAACGCGCCCAGGATCAGCACGAACAGATAGCTGCCGGTGTTCATCGCGGTCAGGTGCCGCTCCGTCTTCAGGAAGGTCGGCAGGAAGATCGTCAGCGCGTAGCCGGAGCCCTGCGCGCCGGCCACCATCATCGCAACCCGCCACGTTGTGGACAGGTAAGGCGGCTTCAGCGCGGAGAACAGATGGCCAACACCTTTCGGAGCGGCAGCCTGCACGGCGATGTCCGGCTCATCCACGAAGCGCCGGATCCAGAATACCAGCGCCGCTGGTGCCAAGCCGATCCAGAACATCACCCGCCAGGCCGTCGCCTCCGGCAATGTCGCCGACAGAATGATGTAGATGATGGCCGCGGCGCCCCAGCCAATCGACCAGCCGGTCTGCACCAGCCCCACCGCGCGTCCGCGATATTTGTCGCGAATCACCTCGCCCATCAGCACGGCGCCCGCGGCCCATTCGCCGCCGAATCCCAAGCCCTGCAGCGCGCGAAGCACGAAAAGCTGCGTGAAGTCCTGGGCAAAGCCGCACAGGAAGGTAAAGACCGCGTACCAGAGAATGGTTATTTGCAGCACCTTCACGCGGCCGAACCGGTCCGCAAGCGCGCCGCCGATCCAGCCGCCGAAGGCCGACACGAGCAACGTGACGGTGCCAAGGATGCCGGCCTCCCCCTTCGTGATGTGCCAAAGCGCCAGCAGCGAAGGGATGACGAAGCTATAGATCTGCACATCGAGCGCATCGAGTGACCAGCCGCCGAAGCAGGCTGCCATGGTCCTGCGTTCGCGCGTCGTAAGGTCGGAAAACCAGGCCAGCATCGTCTCTATTCCCCCCTGGAAAAATCTTCTGAATTGGACGTTCCGGCTCACTCAAGCCCGCCGCCGGCCAGGAATCAACCCGGCGCAACAAATTGCGGGACCAGCTGCCACCTCCGGCCGCCTGCGGGGTTTAAGTTGATGCCGACGGCCCGGTGCTTCGCCTGGCCTCTCCTCGATCGGGCCGCCGGCATCCTATCCGGTGGGAGAAATGTCGATGGGCGATCACATCTATCGGGTCATCAAACTGACCGGTTCATCCGAGACCAGTCATGCCGACGCGATCCAGAATGCGATCGCCCGGGCGTCGAAGACCATGCGCAACCTGCGCTGGTTCGAGGTCACACAGATGCGCGGCGAAATCGGCGACGGCGGCAGGATTCGCCATTATCAAGTTACGATGGAGGTCGGCTTCACGCTGGATGAAAAATAACCGGCTTCTGACCAGAGCGCGATCGTCG
>DATNEJ010000561.1:0-3709 GCA_035606775.1 Acetobacteraceae bacterium
CATCTGTGGCGCCGGAAGTGCCTGACCGCGCACCACCAGGACACTGTGATCGATAAACGCCTGGTTCAACCGCCTGCGTGTGGCTTCGTCGATCGGCTGCCGAAGGTCGATTCCGCTGACCTCGGCGCCGGTGTGATCCGACAATCGTTCGATCGAGCAGCTCATTGGCGTCTCCTCCGCTGCCAAGGTTAGACCCGATCCGTGGGGCCCGTCACGCGTCACCAGGTTGCTTTCATGGAGGAGATTTTATGAAGTGTTAATCCGAAACTTTGTTTCGCGGCTCTGTGTCCTGATTTTCGCAGCCAGCCGAGCGCTCCAATCCCAGGTTCAGGTCCACGAAAGCGCGGAGGTGCTCTGCTGCGTGGCTTTTGAAGGCGTAGAGAGCCTCGAATGCTTTTGATAATTGCGAATGGCAGCAATGCTTCAAGGTATGGTCATGGGCCTGGGTCGGTATCGTGCCGGCAATCGGGCGGGTCATGTGTTAAGGCGGAAAGACGCAGGCCGGCTTTACAAAAAGACTTTCCAGGCGATTCTCAGGCAGCGGGCCGCGATTTACTAAGACGCCCACTGCCACAGCGACGACTCAATGACATTGTATGCGTGCTTCAACGCGATTTGATTTACACCCGAATTTGATTTAGTGAAATGATCGCTTACCAGCACACCGCCGGTCATTTTGCTGATTTGGCTTGCATCATTCGTGACAAATGGAAGGAGAAGAGTATTGGCTCGGACAAAAAGTTTAAGCAGGCAATTGCGGGTCGCACGCCAGTCGATCGGCAAAACAGTCGCCGAGGTTGCGAATGAAATCGGCGTATCCGCCGTATCGGTCTACTATTGGGAGAGCGGACGGGTCCGGCCGCGTGACAACAATCTTTCCACTTTGTGCCGGGTTTTGAAATTGCCGATTCGCGCAACCATGGCAATGACCGGTCGCTGAAGCGTTTTCGCCAGAACGGGCTTCCCGGTCGGTTCGCGGCTTCCTTCGTTGGCTACTGGGTTGTTACGCGCTTCAGGTGACGCTGAGACCGCTCGCGCCGGCGGCTTACCGGCCGGTGTCTTCCCAGCGGGACGCTGCGGCGTCGTCGGTATCGCGGGCGGCGACCCAGGTCCGGCAGCCATCCGCAAATTCTTCCCGTTTCCAGAACGGTGCCTTGGTCTTGAGCCAGTCGATCAGGAAGGATGTGGCGTCCAGCGCCGCCTGGCGATGCGATGCTGCGGCGATGACAAGCACGATGTTCGCACCGGCTTGCAGGCGGCCGACGCGATGGATCACCGTGCAGCCGAGCAGCGACCAGCGTCGTTCCGCTTCCGCGGCGATGCGTTCGATCGCCCGTTCGGTCATGTCGGGATAGTGCTCGAGCGTGAGGGCAACGATCCGGTTGTTCGCCGTGTGATCGTCACGTACTGCCCCAACAAAGCAGCCAATGCCGCCGATATCGGTACGGCCCGACATCAGCGCGGCAATTTCCGCGCCGGTATCGAAATCTTCCGTCTGGACTTTGATGTGCGCCATAGGCGGCGCTATCCGCCGGTGACGGGCGGAAAGAAGGCCACCTCGTCCCCGGGCCGGAGAATAACCATCGGATCGGCGAATTCCTGGTTGACGGCGCAGCGCACTGTGCGGCGGTTCTGAAATGCGCTTGCGTGACCGGGGCTGCGTGCGGCCAGGAACCCGATCAGGTCAGCGACCGTCTCGACACCGTCGGGCAGCGGCAGGGTCTCTTCGGCTGCGCCGGTACGCTCGCGTAGCCAAGCAAAATAGAGGATCGTCAGGGGCGGCTTCATACGCTCTATGTAGGTGCTCACTTGGGCGTTGGCACCGTCTCGATGCGCCCGTCCGAATGGATGACGGTGCTGGTGCCGTTGCCGTTCGGCACGATGATCGACGAACCTCCATCCGGCGTCGATGTCGTCTGATAGCCGGTGCTGCCGCCGTTTGTCACCGCCGGCCCGCTTGGCGTCTGGTACACTTGGCCGCCCGGCTCCCGTGCCGGGGGCGCAGCTGCCGCCCGGGGAATCGGCTTCGACGGTACCTTGGCGGAACGCGGCACGGCCGGCGCCGCGGCGGCCGGTGGCACGGAACTGCCATGTGCCGGCGCTGGGTTTGGCTGCTGCGTTCCATCAAACAGCGGCGAACCTGGCACCGGCTGCTCTTGCTCAGGCTGCAGGTTCCCGCTCTTCTCCAGGTCCTGCAAGGTCGGTGCGGTGGCCACGGGGCCTGGCCAAATATCGCCGGGTTCCGGCGTCAAAGGCTGCACAGGGGAGGCTTCCCCCATGGCGCGGCGCATGTTCTCGCTATTCGATACCGGCATGTTCGGATTGGAACCGGTCGTGAACGGCGCGTTGGACCATGTGTTGTAGCCGCAACCGCCAAGCGCCAAGGTGAGGCTGAGCAGGGCAAGACGACGCATAGAAAGGCTCCCCGAGGGGTTGGAAGGCGCCCGACGCCCGGGCCGGCTGACCCCGCTTGGCCGGCCGCGCGGGAATGTGCCCTCACTTGGCCCCCCGCTCAAGAACTGTTGGCCGCTTTCAGCGCCAGATGGTTGCAAATCCATGCCGCGACAATGCCCGGCCGATCGAGCGGCAACAGAGTGCGCGCGCCGACTTCCAAGTCCGTGTCGCTCGCGACCGCCACGACATCCGGAACCTCCGGCCATATCGGCGGTTTCGCCAGCGCCGGCCGATGCACTTCCAGCTTCGGGAAAGGGTGGGACTTGAAGCCTTCCACCAGGACAATGTCAACCTGGTCCAGGCGTCCCAGCAGTTCGGACAGCCCCGGTTCCGGGCCGGCGATTTCGTGCAGCAGCGCCCATCGTGTACCGGAGGCAACCAGTACCTCGTGCGCACCTGCCTCGCGATGGCGATAGGTGTCCTTGCCCGGGCGGTCCATGTCGAAGCCATGATGCGTATGCTTGACCGTGGAGACGATCAGCCCGCGCGCCCGCAGGAGCGGCAGCACGGAGACGAGCAGGGTCGTTTTGCCGCTGCCTGACCAGCCGACGATCCCCAGGACTTTCATGCAGGCCGGATCATCCCGTCTTGACGCGGGGGCCAGCCGAACCTGCCTGGCTCGTGCCGGATGATGCGGGGCTCGCGGCGTGGCGCAACCCTGCGGTCAGATAATCCCAGCCCGTGACCAGCGTGAGCGCGGCCGCCACCCACAGCATGATCTCACCAATCAGCGAGACCGGCAGGAACGAGAGGTGAAGAAGATGCGCCGAGCTGTCCCCGGCGAGGAGGGTGCCGACGGCGCCCATCTGGAAGCCGGTCTTCCACTTGGCGAGCCGCGTGACCGGCAGGCCAATCCGGATCCCGGCGAGATACTCGCGGAGCCCGCTGACCAGGATTTCCCGCAGCATGATGACGATTGCCGGGTAAAGGCCGTCTGCCGAAAGCCGGTTCTGGCCGACCAGCATCATCAGTGCCGCGCCGACCAGCAGCTTGTCGGCGATCGGGTCGAGCATCCGTCCGAGGTTGGATTGCTGTCGGCGGGACCGGGCGAGCTTGCCGTCGAAGTAGTCGGTGATGGCCGCCGCGCTGAAGACGACGCATGCAGCGAGATCTGCCGTCGGATCGTGCAGCGCCACCAGCGCGACCAGCAGCGGGATCGCCGCGATCCGCGAAAGGGTCAGCAGGTTGGGCAGGTCCGTCAGCATGCGCCGAACAACCTACGCAGTATTCCGTCTTCTGTCACACCGGGGCATGG
>DATNEJ010000010.1:0-3598 GCA_035606775.1 Acetobacteraceae bacterium
CGACCGGCGCACCAAGCGGCTCGCCATCATGGACCAGGACAGCGAGAACAACCGCTTCCTGACCGATGGCTCCTGGCTGGTGCTGACGCCGCGCTTCCATCCGACGCGAGATGAAATCGCGTTCATGAGCTATGCCAACAACAGGCCGCGCGTCTACCTGTTCAACCTGACCAGCGGCCGTCAGAGCGTGCTGGGCGATTTCACCGGCATGACCTTCGCGCCGCGGTTCGCGCCCGACGGCAACAGCGTGGTCATGTCCGTGGCCGATGGCGGCGGATCGGACATCGTCTCGGTCGAGCTGGGCAGCCGAGCCTCGCACCGGCTGACCAATTCGGGGGCGATCGATGTCAGCCCGTGCTACAGCCCCGACGGATCGCAGATCGCGTTCGCATCGGACCGCGGCGGTGACCAGCAGATCTATGT
Source organism: Acetobacteraceae bacterium (assembly GCA_035606775.1). Classification (GTDB taxonomy): domain Bacteria; phylum Pseudomonadota; class Alphaproteobacteria; order Acetobacterales; family Acetobacteraceae; genus Rhodopila. The sequence goes on from DATNEJ010000010.1 coordinate 424, forward strand.
CATGAGCGCCGGCGGCGGCAATCCGACCCGGATCAGCTTCGGTTCGGGACGCTACGCGACGCCGGTCTGGTCGCCGCGCGGCGACCTGATCGCCTTCACCCGTTACGCGGGGGAAAATTCGAATTTCGCCATCGGCGTCATGCATCCGGATGGCTCCGGGGAGCGCATCCTGTCGGAAGGATGGGATGTGGAAGGACCCACCTTCGCACCGAATGGACGGGTCCTGATGTTCTGGCGGGAATCCCGCGCCCGCGACGCGCGGGGCAGCGGTTTCTCCTCCCGGCTCGTTTCGGTCGATATCACCGGCTTCAATGAGCGGGTGGCGCCGACACCGACGGATGCATCCGACCCGGCCTGGTCGCCGCTCGCAAGCTGATCCGGCGCGCTCATCCTGTGGGCTTGGGGCCGGGTCTGTGTCGGCAGAGCAACATGGATGCTATGTGTCAAGCAATGGGTCTCGGGAACTTGACCAAAATCGGTGCGTCAAGCTAATCGCATCCGTGGACGGAACGGATTACCGTTGTGCCCGCACGACCAGCCCACTGATTTGGCTTGACCCCATCCAGGGACGGAACCAGATGTACACAAAGCTCCTCGGCGCCTGCGCCGCGCTCGCCCTGTTGGCGGCGTGCTCCCCACAAAAGACCGAGTCCACCGCTGGCGGCGGGGCCGCGGCGTCCAGCATCGTGCCGGGCAGCCAGGAGGATTTGGTTGCCAATGTGGGCGATCGGGTCTTCTTCGACTTCAACAAGTCCTCGCTCCGTGACGACGCACGGACAACGCTCGACCGTCAGGCCACCTGGCTCGGCAAGTACGGCAGCGTCAATGTGCAGATCGCCGGCAACTGCGACGAGCGCGGGACTGAAGAGTACAACCTGGCCCTGGGTCAGCGCCGTGCCAACGCCGCCGCCAGCTATCTGAAGGCGAAGGGCGTCCCCGCCGCGCGCATGACCACGATCAGCTATGGCAAGGATCGTCCGACGGCCACCGGGTCCAACGAGCAGGCCTGGGCGCAGAACCGCAACGCGATCACCTCGGTTCACTGATCAGCACGTACGCCGATTGAGGCCGGCAGCCTTCCGGGGCTGCCGGCCGTTTTACTTGAGCCGCATTTGCCTGGGCCGCATCTGCTTGGGGCCGCAGTCGGTTCGGTGCCGGTAGAAGCATTGAACGGGGGCGGCTTTTTATCGTCGGCGAGCCCGCCCGCAACGATTGCCCCTGATCCCAACACGCGGCACACCGTGGCCGCCTGATCCGGCGCTGCGGCCTTTGCCACAAGGCTGCCCTGGCGCAGCGGTACAGGGTAGGGTCATATCGACCCGATTCCATGCGAGGGAGTACCGTATGCGGCCGCCATCGATCCTGCGCGCTATCATGCCGGCGATCCGAAACGCGGATCCCTCGGCACGCAGCCGAACCGGCGGTACTCATTGGCATACCGGCATCATCGCTTGCGTGCTCATACCAGCGGCCCGGACTCTTGACTCATCGGTCGATTGTCGGGCCGCTGGTATCTCATTGATTTCGCGCGCAGCCGCCACACCAACCCTGCGCGCATACCAGTCAGCCCTGCGGGCTGCTGGTATTAGGCGCGACCGTTCCTGGACAGTTCTGTCCGCCAGCCTCGCCGGCGCGGTGCTGCTGATCCTGGCGGCCGGGGCACCCGCCCTGGCGCAGGCGCAGGTGGACAGCCGGGAGGGCATCGCGCTTCGCAATGAGATCTATCAGTTGCGGCAGCAGGTGCAGCAGCTTCAGGACCAGGTCGCGCGCGGCGGTGGCTCGGGGGGACGCAGCTCCTACAGCGCACCGTCGTCGTCGGGCAACGACATGGTGGCGCAGTTGCTGACCCGGGTGGATGCGCTGGAGGAGCAGGTCCGCCAGCTTCGCGGCCGCATCGACGAAACGCAGAATACCCTCCAGCGGCAGGGGGCGGACCTCGGCAAGCGCATCGATGACCTGGCGTTCCAGGTCAATCCGCAGGCGGCCGGTGGGGTGAGCGGTGGAAATCCAGGCGGCGCACCGCCGAACCAAGGCGCGCCGCCCGCACCTCCGCGTCAGGCCGCGGCGGGCCAGGCGCCGCCGCTGCGAGCGCCGACACCGACCCCGCCGGTGCATCGCACGCCGGAAATGACGATGCAGGAAGGCACCGCGGCCCTGGCCCGCCACGATTATCCGGCGGCGGAGCAGGCGGCGCGGGAGGTCCTGGCGAACCGCACCTCGCCGCGGGCCTATGACGCGCAGCTTCTGCTCGGCCAGGCGCTGGAGGGGCAGAAGCAATATGCCCAGGCGGCCATCGCGTTTGACGACGCCTACAACCGCTCCCGCAAGGGATCGCACGCCCAGGACGCGCTGGTCGGCCTGGCGAGCTCCCTGACCGCGATCAATGAGAAGCGTGCCGCGTGCGACACCCTGAACCGGCTGCACCAGGAATTTCCGCAGCCCCGGGCGGACCTTCGCCAGCAAGTGGCGGCAACGTCGCAGAGGGCGGGCTGCCGGTAGGCGGGACGCCGCCTGATCTGACCGCCGCCTTCGAGGCGGCCATGGCACGCCTCGGCCCGTTCGAGCCGGAACCGTGTCTGGCCGCAGGCGTGTCGGGCGGTGCCGACAGCATGGCGCTGGCGGTCCTGGCGGATGGCTGGGTGCGCCGGCGGGGCGGGTCGCTGCTGGCCGTCATCGTCGATCACGGCTTGCGGGCCGAGTCGGCTGCCGAGGCCGCTGTCACCCGCGACCGGTTGTCGGGGCTGGGCATCGCGGCCCAAATCCGCCGGCTCGACGGGCTCACGCGTGGCCCCGCCCTGGCTGAGCGGGCGAGGATGGCACGCCTGGAAATGCTGGCCTCGGTTTGCCGGGACGCCGGCATCCTGCACCTGTTGCTGGGTCATCATGCGGGCGATCAGGCGGAGACGGTGATGATGCGCGTGCTCCGCGGCAGCGGTCCGCACGGCTTGGCCGGCATGGCCGCCCTGCGCGAAGCGGGGCAGGTCCGGCTGTTGCGCCCCTTGCTGGAGACGTCCCCCGGCGCGCTGCGGGCGTTTCTGTCCGCGGCCGGCGTGGACTGGGTCGAGGACCCCTCCAATACCGACATGACCGCGCTGCGCCCCCGGCTCCGCGCCTTGCGGGCGGACCTGGCCGGGGAGGCCGACGGGACCGTGGCACTCTGTGCCGCGGCGCGGTC
>DATNEJ010000011.1:0-5806 GCA_035606775.1 Acetobacteraceae bacterium
CCGCCGGTCTGGGTGGCCGGCCTGGTGGAGGCAGCGGTGCAGCGGGCCGCGCAGATCGGGGACGCGTGGCTGATCGCCAATGCCACCACCCTGGGCGCCACCGAGCCGCTGATGCAGACGTACCGCGCCGCGCTGAAGGAATCCGGCCGCGTCGTGGAGGAATTCCCGATCGCGCGCGAATGCTATGTCGGTGCCAGCCACGCCACCGCGATGGACGAATGCCGCGCCGCGCTGGAATACAAATACAACTCCTACGCGGCCTGGGGCATGGAAAGCCCGACCGCCAGCATGACGTTCGAGCAGATGGCGCGCGACCGGTTCATCATCGGCGATAAGGTGTCGGTGAAGGAGGAGATCGCCCGCTGGCAGGAACGCCTGGGGGTCAACCACTTCATCATGCGCGTCCAGTGGCCAGGGCTGGAGCAGGAGAAGGTGCTGAACTCGATCCGCCGGTTGGGCGAGATCTTTGCCTGACCGGGCTGGAGAAGCCCAACGCCGCGGTTTGTAACCTGGCGTGTCGAACCCCTGACCATCCCGGCGGCCGCCAATTGACGGACCGGGGACAGGCGCGGAAAACCCCGCCCATGTCGGAGACAGCCGCCTCCTGGATCCTCACCGAGGGACTAGCCGGCCTGCAGGCCCAGGCGCTCGGCCTTGCCGATGCGGCGGGCCTGTCGCCGGAACTGCGCGTCCTGCGCCCGGGCATCCCCTGGAAGTGGATCGCCGCGCGGCTCTGGCCTCGCCCGCTCGCCGCAGTCGCCGACGCCGTGCGTGCGCCCCTACCTGGCCTCGTGCTGGGATGCGGCGGCATGGCGGCCGTGGTGCTGGCCGCCCTGCGCGGCCCCTCTCGCCCGGTGGTCCAGGTGCAGAACCCGCGCATGGACATCCGCCGCTTCAATCTGATCGTCGCCAACCGCCACGATGAGCTGACCGGCCCGAACGTCATCGTCACCCGCACCGCGCTGCACCGGATCACCCCCCACCTGCTGGCGACGGAGGCCGAACGGTGGCGGGACCGTCTGGCGCACGTCCGGCGGCCACTGGTGGCGGTGCTGGTCGGCGGCAGTAACGGGCGGTTCCGGCTGGACGCCGCGGTCGGCGGCGCGCTGGCAAGCGACCTGGCAGAGATGGTCCGGCGCGATCAGGTCGGCCTGATGGTGACCCCGTCCCGCCGCACCGACCCGGCGGTGATCCGCGCCCTGGACGACGCCCTCACCCCGCTCGGCGCCTGGATCTGGGATGGCATCGGGGACAACCCGTATTTCGCCATGCTGGCGCTGGCGGACCTGATCGTCGTCACGCAGGACAGCGTCTCGATGATCTCGGAAGCCGCGGCCACGGGTGCGCCGGTGATGGTCGCGCCGTTGCCTGGCCGATCGCGCCGGCAGAGCCTGTTCCTGAATACCATGCGCGAGGCCGGCCGGATCCGGCCGTTCGAGGGCCGGTTTGCGCCATGGCCGGTCTCCCCGCTCAATGACACACCCGAAGCGGCCGCCGAAATGCGGCGGCGGCTTGGTCTTTGAGTCTTTCCGCGGTACCCGAGAGGCCATGCTCCAGATCCAGACCTTCGATGCCCGCGCGGGCGGCAACGTCATCTACAAGGCGCTCGCGCATCCTCTGGCGGCCGAGGCGATCGCCCGGCTGTACGCCCGCCTCGCGGGACCGGTGGCGCTGTACGATCCGGACGGCATCGCCGATGCACTGTGCGCGCTATATCCCGCGCCGGTGGATGCACTGTTCGTGCACGATGTTGCCGCGGTCGGCCAGACTCGTGCGGGCCTGACCGCGCGTCCGCTGACTGAACTGCCCGCCAGCGATGCCCGCACGGTGCTGATCGCCGCGTTCGATGCGGCGCGAGTCGCGGCGCGCATCGCTCACATGGTGCCCGCCGGCGCAACGGTGCTGACCCTGGATGAGGCGCGCCTGCCCGACAATCTCCTCAGCAATGCCGGACGCTATCTGGACAAGCTGAACTTCGCGACCAATTTCGCCTTCTTCCGAGACGCCGATGGTCTGTCGACGCGGCTGGTGTCGGCCAATTACTGGGCCGGCTACGGCGCGGGCCCGGTGCGTTTATGGCTGCGGCTGTTCGACGGGGACGGCACCGCGCTGGCCACGTGGGAGCAAAATCTCCCTGTCGGGCCCGGCGGCTTTTCGATCGACAGCCGGACGGTGCGGGAACGGATGGGGCTGGCGCCGTTCACCGGCCAGTTGTTCATTCACGCGATCGGCGTCGCCGGGCACGACGTGGTGAAATACGCGCTGGACACGTACGCCGGCGACAACGGCGCGTCGCTGTCCTGCACGCACGACGCGAATGCCTGGCCGTCGGACCGGTTCGCGGGCCTGCCCGCACCGGGGCCGGAAGAGCGCGTGGTGCTGTGGCTGCAGAACAGCCACGCCGTGCCGATTCCGCGCGGCGCGGTGCGCTTCAACCGCATGGGCGCGGCGCCGGAAGTGCCGCTCGCGCAGGCGGTTGGCCCGTTCGCCACCGTTGCCGTCGATGTCGCGGACCTGCTGCCTGGCCTCGCCTGGCCGGCACAGATCGAGATGCATGCGGGCCGCCATGTGGTGCGGCCGCGCTACGAGATCACGCGGCAGGATCGCGTGCGCATCGCCCACGTGAATGTGGAGCGCGACAATCTGCGGCCCGATCCGGCAATCCCGTCGCTGCCGAAGGAAATGGGGCGCGGCTATCTGCTGCCGTTCCCGATCCTGCCGAATGCACGGTTCCGCACCATCGTGCAGCCGACGCCGATGGCGACGACACAGGCGACCTTGCCGCTGCGGCTCGATGTGTTTGGCCCTGATGGCAGGCTTGTACACGAACGGTTCCTCGGCAAGCTGGACCGGGACCACGCACTGGCGCTGGATTTCGACGATATCGCCGTGGACGAAGGCCACGCGGAGCTGGTCTACGACTTTCGCAACGGCGGGGACGCCGATGGCTGGCTGCACGCGCTGTTCCGCTATGAGGACCGGGCGTCCGGCCATGTCGCGGAATCGAGTTTCGGCGCGCACATCTTCAACACCGCGATGACCTATCGCGATGAGCCGCAATCCTATTCCGGGCCGCCGCCGGGGCTTTCGACGCGCCTGTTCCTGCGGCTGGGCGACGTTCGGCGGCGCAGTTTCGCGATCCTGATCTATCCCGCATCCGCGGCCTGGCATCCGCGGTCCGAGACCGTGCTGCAACTGCACGATCCGGCCGGAGGACTGATCGCCGCGGAGAGGATCGCCATCGCCTGCTCCGGTTCAGCAACAATCTGGCCGCATCGTGTGTTCGGCGCGACGCAGCTTGAGGCGGCGGGCGCGGACGGCTACGTGCTGGTGCGCGACCAGACCTGCCGGCTGTTCGGCTATCACGGGCTGATGGACGACGCTGGCGGCTTCTCGCTGGACCATATGTTCGGGTTCTAGGGCGTGATCGTCGCAGGCGGACTCGCCGGAGACGTAAATCACGCGATCAAACGAAGAATGAATTGGTTCGGCGCGTGTGTTTGCGCCGAACTGGCCCGGCGCGCGGCCGAGGCCGACCCGCCGGCGATCAGAACAGAACTGATCCGATATGATTGCGCACGCCGGTGCTGGCGTTGCACCCGCCGGTGCGTGATATCGCGCCCGGATCGGCCGGCGATTGCGCGCCCATGATGGCAGTTACCCACGGGCATTTTTGGTGACCTTGGGTATGATCCCCGGGAATCCGCGCAGCCCCGCCAAGGGGGCGGACCGCCCCTATTTGTTACGAGACTTTACCTTACTTTGCGGTAATATGCGGCTGGCGCGGGGAATTGCATTATGGCAGCGCGCGAAAATCCGGAAACGACAGGGAGGCAGCGATGGGTGGCTGGATCGACATTGGACATGAGGGATTCAGCGGCTACATGGCGCTGCCGGAAAGCGGTTCGGGTCCCGGCCTGCTGCTGCTGGCCGACGCGTTCGGCGTCGATGGCGTCGTGCGCGAAACGGCCGATCTCTATGCCGAGGAAGGCTATGTCGTTCTTGCCCCGGACCTGTTCTGGCGAATGGAACGGCGGGTTTCCCTGGACCGCACGGAGCCCGACCGGGCGCGGTCCGCCGGCTTCCTGCGGCGGCTCGACCTGCATCGCGTACTGCAGGACATCGCGGTCGCACTCGCCCGCCTCCGCACCAGCTTCGAATGTTCCGGCAAGCTCGGCGTGCTCGGCTTTGGCCTCGGCGGCAGGCTCGCCTTCCTGACCGCCGCGCGCGCCGATGTCGATGCGGCCGTCGGCTACGATCCGGCCGGCGTGCAGGATGCGCTGGATGAGGCGGGCGCCGTGTCCTGCCCGATCGCGCTGCATATCGGGGAAACGGATGAGGCGATCGCCGGCGCCGCACGCGAGGCGATCCTGGCTTCGTTCACGGGGCGCGCGGATGTGGCGGTCTATACCTATCCCGGCTGCGGTCATGGGTTCGCCGATCGGCTGCGGCCCGGGTTCGACAAGGCCGCGGCGCTGATGGCGCATTCACGCTCCCTGTCTGTGTTCAAGCAGGCGATCGGGCCGCAATACGACCTGTCGGCGCTGTGGGAGGAACATACGCGCCTGGAGTTCGGCGCCCGCGACGCCGAGGCGACGATGCAGACCATGGTCGCGGAGCCGTACGTCAATCACATTCCCACCATGACCGGCGGGGTCGGCTACCAGAATCTCCTGCGGTTCTATCGGGATTTTTTCATTCCTCGCACGCCGGCGGACACGCGGCTGATACCGATCAGCCGCACCATCGGCACGGACCGGATCGTCGATGAGATGCTGTTCTGCTTCACGCATGACATCGAGATCGACTGGATGCTGCCCGGCGTGGCGCCCACCAGACGGCGCGTGGAGATCCCGCTGGTGGCGATCGTCCGCTTCCGCGGCGACAAGCTCTACAATGAGCACATCTATTGGGACCAGGCTTCGGTGCTGGTGCAGATAGGCCTGCTGGACCCTCGCCTGCTGCCGGTGGCGGGGGTGGCGACGGCGCGGAAGTTGCTGGACGAGTCCCTGCCATCGAACGGCCTGATCCGCCGTTGGGCCGAGGGCGGCTGACCCCCTCGGGCACACGCGCCGGCCCTGTTGCGCCGATCACACGCTCACAGGCGGTCTAACCAATTTTGGCAATTTTATGGCGTCATGGATGATATTACAGTTGCGCTGACTCCGGCGGCGAGGTCATAGATAGCGCCGGGAAGCTGTTCACGATGTCGAGAAACACGTGAAAATGCCTACCGTTTTTCCAACGGCCGCGAAACGCTCACAGCGCCCCGAGGCCCCTGCCGGCACAGTGTGCGGGCATCCGTTGCTCACGAGGTTGTTTTTCGATGACTCAGACTTCTCAATTCGCGGTTGAAGAGCACGTCCACGGCGACACCGTGTGGGTTGCAGTCCGTGCGCGTGGCGCAGACTGGTCCTGGCTGACGCCGGAGGAAGCCGCGCGCCTAGGCCGCCATTGGGCCGAGAAATACGGCAGCGCGATCCAGCCGCCGCCGGCGGGCGAGTAGGCGTACTTGGCTGCTGCCCCCTGGACAGGCCAGGGGTAATCGAGAGTCCGGATTTGATGAGCGCGGATATATGGCTGTCGCTATCCGTGTGACTCTGTTGATCGCCGGCCGCCAGCGCCGCGACCTATCCGCCAGTGTCCTGCCACGCCGCCCGGCCGTCGGATCAGGTAAAGACACTTTGGCGGTCGACCAGTGCTGATACGGTGTCATACCAGCAGCCCGCAGGGCTGACTGGTATGCGCGCAGGGTTGGTGTGGCGGCTGCGCGCGAAATCAATGAGATACCAGCGGCCCGACAATC
>DATNEJ010000029.1:0-2025 GCA_035606775.1 Acetobacteraceae bacterium
GCCCAGCCGTTGCAGGGTCTCGATGTTGCGCCGGTAGATCGCGTCGGTGTCGCTCATCTGTTCCATCGCGCGCTCCACGCTGGCTTCACGCAGCAGGTGCAGGGTGGGGAAGGGCGAGCGGTTGCTGAAGTTCTCGATCGCATCGGGGGCGCTGTCGGCGAACTGGTGCTGCGGGTGGAAACTGGCGACCTGCCATTCGCCTTCCAGCCCCAGCGTCTGCAGCGCGGCGTCGGCCACGTCGAGGAAATCGTTGTAGTCGAGGAAGTCGTTCAGCACGAACGGGTGGATCAGCAGGCCGGTCTCGCATTCGTCCGCGCTCAGCGCATTGAGCGACTGCAATTCGCCGCACAGATCATCCAGCAATGCGTCGGTGTCGCGCGCGTGGCTCACCCGCAACCGCAGCTTGCCCTGCACATGCGGGGCGCGGGCGAACGGACACAAGTTCAGTCCGATCACCGCCCGTTCCAGCCAGCGGACGGTGTCGGCCAGATAAGGCGCGTCGGCGGGCAGGGCGTCGGCGTTGAGTTCACTGCCGGACAGGGAGTTCATGCGGATTTTGCCGGAGTCGGGCGGCCCACTATAACGGCTGTCGATCGGGTGGCGCGGGCGGCTTGCACTCGTCCCCGCGACGCCCGGATGGCAAACCTGATCTAATGGCGACCCCGCGCAAGGTTCGCCGGGCGGCTCCACTTCATCGGCGCGGCCGCATGCCCGCGGCGATGGCGTTCTGATCTGGAATCACTTTTGGATGGCTTGACCCGCACAACCCGAGACGACTTGCGCGACCGCGGCCCGGAGTTCCCGGCAGCCGCAGGCCGCGCGCTCGTGCACGGTGCGGCGAAACCGTCGCCGGCGCAGAACGGTGTGCGTGGCAGGCCGGGTCGCGCTGGCGAGATGCCGCCTGCGCCTCGCGTGGTGGTGGGACGCCCCCGGCAGCGCCCCGATGCCGGTACATGCCAGGCATCGGTCAGGGCTCGGCCGCTGCCTGCGGATTTTTCGGCAGCGCGACGCCGCCGCGGCCAGGCGATGCGGCCTGATTTGAAGGCGTGGTGGCGCGGCTGTCTTGCGCGCGTGCAGAAACGCTGGTCGAGTCCCGCCACGTCGCTTCCTTTGTCTGCTGCCGCTCCGTCGATCCACCCGCGGTCGCCGACGCGCGGCCGCACCCCGCCGACCGCGTTGCGGCCGCTGGCGGACGGCTGGCTGCTGCCGCCGGCATGGCCGCTGGAAGGGTGGCGCGCGGCGACCGTCAACGGCCTGCAGGCCATCCGCGGGGTACGCATCGCGGCGTGGGCGCGGCGAGCGTTCGTGCTGCCACGCCTGACTGTCCGCCGGCAACGGCTTGCGGCGGCTCTCGCCATTACCAGCGTGGTCGCTGCCACCCTGATCGGGTGGCGGATGGGACCTGTGCCAACGCTGGCGCGATCGTCATCATCATCGGTGGCGGTAGCCGGGGTATCCGTTCGCCCAACCGTCGCTGCACGCATGCCGTCGTTGTTGCCGCCAACGCCGGTGCCGGCGTCGAGCCGGACGGTCGCTGCGTCGATGAGCAAGCCGGTCCAGGCGTTGTCCGCCGACCCTGCGCCGCCCGCCGCTGCCCGCAACCTGCTCGCCGATGTCAGCACGATGGATCTGATGATGCCGGTCGCCGAGCCCGATCTGGACATCACCTCCCGGCACAGCCTGTGGTCGCAGGTCGGCAAGGCGGCGGGTGTCGACCCGCTGCTGCTCTACAGCGTGGCCCTGGTGGAATCGAAAGCGCTGTATCCGGATGGCAAGGTCGCTCCGACGCCGTGGCTGTTCCGCGTCAACGATCACCTGGTGCGCGGCAACCGCCATGACGTGCAACTGGCGATGGCGGCGGCGAGCCAGTTTGGTTCGGCCGTACAGGACGTCGGCATCATGCAGGTCTACTACCCGATGCACCGGGATGCGGTGCGCGACCCGCTGGCCCTGCTCAATCCGCGCACCAACATCACGGTCGCGGCGAAAATCCTGCGCGACGGCATGCACGAGACCCATGACCGG
>DATNEJ010000049.1:0-16052 GCA_035606775.1 Acetobacteraceae bacterium
TTCGTCGAGTACCGCGACCTGGCGAAGTCCTTCAACTCGCCGCAACGCGCCGGCACCATCAGTTGCCAGCGCCCCGTCGATGCCGCGCTGAATGAATGTTCCTGGTACATGTACGCGCTGGGCGACGGCTGGTTCGACGACAAGTGGCACCCGATTTTCAACGACGCGAAGGGCGTCGCGGCGATCGAGATGCTGAAGCAGATCACCCAGTACGCCCAGCAGAGCTTCACCAACGCCGCCAACGATGAGTGCATGATCGCGCTCCAGCAGGACGCCGCGGCGATGGGGGTGCAATGGGCGTCCCGTGCCCTGGCGATGGACGATCCGAACAAGTCGCGTGTCGTGGACAAGATGGACTGGGCCGTGCCGCCGCAAGGCCATGTGCCGTTCGGCGGCGACGGGTACTGCATTTCCGCCTTCACCAAGCAGGATCCCGACCTGCTGTTCCGCATCCTGGCAACCGCCACCAGCAAGCAGAACCTGCGCGGTGCCGCGGGGCTGATGGTGCCGACACGGACGTCCCTGCTGGACGATCCGGAACTGAAGGAGAAATACCGCTTCTATCCGGCCGCGCACGCATCGCTCGCAGTGGGCCAGCCGTCGCCGCGGCTGCCGGAATTCTATTCCGTGGGCGAGTTCATCACCCGCCGCATCAACCAGGCCGTGACCGGGGAGATGACCGTGAAGGCCGCGCTGGATACCGCCGCGAAAGAGACGGAGACCTACCTGAAAGGCCACGGCTATTACCAGTAGCCGGCTCGCCGCATCGGCCCAATTCCCCGCTTCCCGCTCGGCGGCACGCCAACGCCGCCGGCGGGAACGCCACTTCAGCACCTGGCTGTTCCTGCTGCCCAGCGCCATCGTCCTCGCCGCCGTGCTGCTGTTTCCCCTGTGCTACGCCATCTATCTGAGCGTGCTGAACTACGACCTTGGCGCGGGCACCGAGCAGTTCATCGGCGCCGGCAACTATGCCGCGTTGCTGAACGAAGCGCGGTTCTGGCAATCCCTCTGGCGCACGGTGGTGATCGTCGGCTGCTCGGTCGGGCTGGAATTCAGCCTCGGCCTGCTGGTGGCCTACGGGCTGTACCGGCTGACCTTCGGGGCACGCACGCTCAATCTGCTGATGTTCCTGCCCAGCGTCATTACGCCCGTGGTGGCGGCCCTGTTCCTGCGCTGGATCTTCATCGGCCGCTGGGGCCTGCTGCCGGGCATCCTCATGAGCCTGGGGTTCTTCCCGCCCGACTTCCTGGGCAGTCCCGGCTGGGCGCGCGTCACGGTGGTGCTGGCCGATTCCTGGCAGTTCACGCCCTTCATGATCCTGGTGCTGTACGCCGGCCTGAACACCGTCGATCAAAGCCAGATCGAGGCCGCGCAGATCGACGGCGCCGGCCCCTGGATGCAGTTGTTCCGCATCATGGTCCCGTCCATCAAGCCGCTGATCATGTTCGTGCTGGTCATCCGGCTGATGGACGCGTTCCGCTTCTTCGACCTGATCTACGTGCTGACGGCCGGCGGGCCCGGCACCGCGACCGAGACGATCACCATGTACACCTACTCTCTCGCCTTCCGTCTGCTGCAGGTCGGCAAGGCCTCGGCACTCGGCGTGCTGACCCTGCTGTTCGTCGCCGGCATGATCGCGGCGATGATCGCGGTGATGTACCGCCGCGAAAAGGGCGCCTTCTGATGCGCCGGCACGCCCGCACGCAGATTCCGCTGTTCCTGCTGCTGTGCGGCTTCACCGCGGTGAACCTGACCCCGGTGATCTGGGCGATCATGACCTCCTTCAAGCGGCCGGTGGATGCCTTCTCCGTGCCGCCGCAACTGTTCTTCCACCCGACCTTCGAGTTCCACTACGAGATCTGGGTCGAGAAGGCGTTCTGGCACTACCTGATCAACAGCGTGGTGATCTCCGTCAGCACCGTGCTGCTTTCGGTCAGCATCGGCAGCATGGCGGCCTACGGCCTGTCCCGCCTTGCCAGTCGCGCCTCGCGGGGCGTGCTGTTCGCCATCCTGTCGATGCGCATGTTCCCGCACATCCTGCTCGCCATCCCGTTCTTCGTGCTCGCGAAATGGCTTGGCCTGATCAACACCTATCCGGCGATGATCCTGGCGCTAATCGCCATCAACCAGCCCTTCACCATCTGGCTGATGCGCAGCTTCTTCCTCGACGTGCCGGGCGAGCTGTACGAAGCAGCGGAGATCGACGGCTGCAACGCCTGGCAGGTCTTCACCCGCATTGCCCTGCCGGTGGTGCGGCCGGGGCTTTGGGTCACGGCGCTTTTCAGCCTGCTGCTCGCCTACAACGAATTCCTGCTGGGACTCGTGCTGACCGGCCCGGCCACCAAGACCCTGCCGGTGGCGCTGGCGGAATACGGGGCGGAGGACATCAACTACTGGACCCTGTCAGCGGCCGCCGCGGTCGGGATCATGCTGCCGATCGTCGCGTTCATGATGATCCTGCAGCGGCATCTGGTGCGCGGGCTGGCGATCGGGGCGGTGAAAGGCTGAGACGGCGGCACGCCCCGGGAAACACGCTCAGACGCTCACATGACCGATGAACTTCGGCGGCGGGCGGTCACCCCATTGCGACCGCAAACCCTCCTCGGCCGACACGAGGTTGGACCCGTTCCGCACGTTCAGCCGGTCGCTATCCGCCCAGTGCTCGTGCACGCGGCCCCACGGATCGGCCCAGTAATCGTAGACCTGGCTGCCCAGCAGGTGCCGCCCGATGCCCCACATGTGCTCGAACTTGTTCGTCCGGGTCAGGTGCTCATGCCCGATGAACACGTCGTCGATGTCCTGCACCTCGAAGGAGAAGTGATTGAGGCCCGCCCGCTCGTGCTTCAGGCAGAAGAACGCGTGATGATCGACGAACTCGTCCCCCGCATCGATGCGGTTGAAGGAACCGATGATGTTGTCCGAATTGCCGGCGTAGACATCGTCGGAGCAGATCAGGCCCAGCGTGTCGCGGAACCACCGCACGGTTTCCACATTCTTCGGTGAGCCGAGCACAGCATGGGCGATACGCTTGACGCTGGATGGCCCCTGCTGGAAGCGGATCAGCTCGCCGGCGCGCTTCAAAGGCTCCGGCCCCGAGTTGATCGGCTGCCGCACCACCTGGATCGGCGAGACAGGCTGCAAGCCGTGCACCACTTCGATCGTGTAGCCGTTCGGCTCCGTCAGGCGCACCCGCTTGCCGCCGCCCGGTTCATCGATCGACTCGATGCCGGACGCGCCTGGAAGTTTCGCCACTTTCTTCAGGTCGTCCTCATCGCGCGCGTACCAGGCAAAGCCGAGCACGCGGGGATCGCCCTTTTCCGTGACGTGGATGTGGTGCACCGGATCGGTGCCGCGCATATACAAGGCGGTGGGCGTGCGCTCGACACGGATCATGCCGAACGCCGTCAGGAACTCCTCCTCCTGGTCCAGGTCGGGCGAACGGAGACGGCCGTAAGCGAGGTCTCTCACCTTGATGACAGGCATGGTCCCCTCTCCTGCATGCGTCGTTGTTGGCGCGACGATCACGTCTGCACTCATAGGCGTAGGGGCGCGCCGCCCGCTCGGCAAGCCCCTGGCACACCCGGCCCATCAGTAGCCGGCAGCCCGATCCACCACCTGCAGCAGCGGCTTGCCGTCCACGAAGCGCGACAGGTTGTCGGTCAGCAGGCGCGCAACGATCCGGTCGCGCTGCGGATGCATCCCGCCAATATGCGGCAGCACCATGATCCCGTCCGTGGTCCAGAAGTTGTGCGTCGCCGGCAGCGGTTCCTGGCGGAACACATCCAGCACCGCGCCGGCTATGCGCTTGGCCTTCACCGCCTCGATCAGGTCGTCATCGGCGATCAGATGGCCGCGCCCGAAATTCAGCAGCCAGGCACTGGGCTTCATCCGTGCGAGGCGATCGGCGTTGATGAAATTCTCGGTCTCCGGCGTCGCCGGCAGCAGCAGCAGAACGAAGTCGGACTGCGCCAGCACCTCATCGGTGCGCTCGGGCGGCAGCACCTCCGCCAGGCCCGGCAGCGCGCCGCCGCCACGTCTGGTGCCGATCACCCGCATGCCCAGCGCGGTGGCCAGGCGCGCCACGTCCTGCCCGATCGCGCCCAGGCCCAGAATACCCAGTGTCTTGCCATTCAGCGGCGTGGCGACGCGCCTTGCCCACTGGCTGCGCTTCTGGTCCTCCGCGGCCAGGGCATAGGGTTTCGTAATGTGGAACAGCGCGCCCAGGATGTTCTCCGGCATTGCCTGGCGATGCGTGCCGCGCGCGCAAGTAAGCGTCAGGCCGGAAGGCAGATCGGGCAGTGCGAGCCAGGTTTCGACCCCGGCGGTCAATGCCTGCACCCAGCGCAGCTTGGGCATTTTCGGCAGCAGGCCAGGCGGGGCGCCCCAGGCGAGCATCGCCTCGGTCCCGGCAAGCTGCGCGTCGGACGGTTTGGCGGTGCGCCCCAGCGCCTCGGCCGCCACGCGGTCGGCAAGGCCGGCGGCGGCGATGGCTTCGACATAGGGGCCGGGCGTATCGGTCCAGAGCAGCAGGCGAAGTGCATTCGACATGATTTGGATCCCAGACTGCGTTGGCTCCCAGCGTAACGGCGCGCGGGTGGAAGGGCCATACGGGCCGCCGGCATCCTCGGCATAGCAACGGCGCGGCAGCCGGCTACAGCGTCCGCAGGCCCAGCATGGCCGCCACACCGGCAGCAACCGCGGCGAGGGAGCCAAACCCGTATGATGCGCCGAAGCGCAGACCGCCGAACCACACGGCGTAGACGGCTTTGGCGACCGTGTTCGACAGGACAGCCAGTAGAACCGCGGCGGCGGCCGTCGCGTGGGTGATCTGATCCGGCACCAGCGCTGTTGCCGACAAGGTTACGGCATCCACGTCCACCAGCCCGGAAATCAGGGCGACGCCGAACAGCCCCTTGTCGCCGAACCAGCGGGACATCTCCTCGGACAACAGCACCACCATCGACAGCAGGATCGCCAGCTTCAGGACGGGCAGCAGCTCGAACGGATTGCCGCCCCGCTGCGGCGGCAGCGCTTCGTCCGTGCTCCGCCGCGCCAGCAGCACGGCGACGACCGCCTTGGCGACAGCCGCCGCAAGCAGCGGCAGCAGGATCAGCCTGCCGAGTTCCGGCGCAAGGCCGCCGGCGATCAGGCCGGTGCGGACATAGGACACGGCGCTGGCGATCAGCGCGCCCGCCGCGAGCACCGAAACCTTACCCGTGCGGGCGGCGCGTGCGTTCATTAGCACCGCGGCGGTCGATGACGTGAGCCCCGCCGCCGCGCCGGCGACCAGCAGACCTAGTCTGGCGCCGAACAGGCGCACCGCCACATACCCGGCAAAAGAGACGGCAGCGAGGACGACGGCAAACGACCAGATGCGGTGCGGATTGAGGCCGGCCAGCACGGACAGGCGCTGATCCGGGATCAGCGGCAGGATCACCAGCGTCATCGACAGCAGCAGAATGGCCGCTCGCAGTTCCTGCCACGACAATTTCGCGATCAGCCCGTGCAAGGCGTCGCGGCTTGCCAGCACGGCGGTCAGGGCGACGGCTGCGGCCGCGGCCACCCGCAGATCGCCCAGCACCGCGAGCGCGCCAAGCAGGAACGCCGCCTGCGCCACGAGAACCGACGTGACGCTGAAACTGCCTTCCGCCCGCCCCTCCCGATCCTTGAACACGATCATGGCCGCCGACAGGCCAAGGAAGCAGAGACCGACCAGCAAAAGGCCGGCCCAGCCGCCTGGTCCCGCCACGGTTCCGATGGCGGCGGCGACACCGCCGAGCAGGCCGCAGACGCCGAAGCTGCGTATGCCGGCGGTGCGCTGGCCGGCGGCCTCGTCGCGTTCCTGCCAATGGCGTTCAACGCCGATGAGCAGCCCGATCGCGAGGGCCATGCCCAGGCCGTACAGTGTTTCCACAAGATGCATCGCGTGGCCGTGCTCTACGCCGTACGCAGGGGCGGGCCCAGGAACGTGACGCCCCATTTCTCGCCGAACCTGTTCAGCGCTGCGCGATCGGGGATGCCGCCTTGCATCACCGCGCCAAGCTCGGTGAAAAATGCCGCGGCATCGAGGCCGGGAAGGATCATCACAAGCTGCCGCGCCGGCGCATCGGTGACGTTGATGAAGGCGTGGGCCGCGCCGCCTGGGACGCTGACCACGTCGCCGGCTTCGGCGTGGAAGCGGCGCCCGTCCAGCTCGTACAGATAGCGGCCCTCCAGCACGCGGAACACTTCGGTTTCGGCGTGCCGGTGCAGCGGCGGCCCGAATCCTGGCGCGTTGATCGTTTCGATGACGGCAAGCGTGCCACCCGAAGCACTGACGGGCAGGCGCACCCACAGATCGAGGCCGATGGCGGGAATGCTGATCGGCGCGTCGCCGCCATGCGAATGCCAGGCGCTGAATGTCATCGAACCCCCTCTTGCCCGCCAGACCGCGCCGATCGTCAGTCGCCGATCCGCGCCGCGGCGAGCACCGCTTCCAGCAGCGTGTCGGCATTTTCCTTCGACGGCAATGCGCCGATCATGCTGTCCAGCCCGGGATGCGCGCGGGCGAATCGCACATAGGAGCGCCCGATTGCGTTTCGTTGCTGCGGCGGGTCTCCGCCTGCAAGGAATTCAATCGCCGATACAAGAAGATTTTAGGCGAATTACGCAAATTGAGGGAGGTTGAATGATCGATCAGGCCACGGGGTCGGCTGCGTGCTCACCAAACGCAATGCGCTCAGGCGAAGCCTCTGGAAAAATTGCGAAGATGTTTTGGCCCACGCCCTGTGAATCCTGCAGTGCCATCTGCGTGTTTGCGTGCATGCTCTTACATCTGCGTTTTCACGCCCCTGTCCGGCAGCACGAAAGGGCTCGAAACACCGATCGGGGCTGCCGGCCTGCGATTACCGCACCGACGCACATAACGGCACCGCCGGCGACGCGCGCATCAGCGCATGCAACGGCAAGGCCGCTGTCAGGATCGCACCGGCCATGAGCATAACCGCAAGCAGATGGCGGGGCATACGCACCTCTCACCAGGACAGCGGCCGGCATGATGGCCGGCCGCACGCACCGCCTCAGCGTACCAAAATCTTGTCCCCGTGCCCCATGCTCGGATCAGCCGTCTTGCTGAACATCAGGATGGCGATCGCGCCCGACAGAGCGGACCGCATCGAATGATTGACCAGCGCGTTCGCCCCTTCCACCGGTGAGATGATGTCGAACGCCGCGGCATCCCCCGGTGCCACCGTGTAGTTCTGCACATCCGACAGCACGTTCTTCGGATTGCCGGACGGATACACCTTGTCCCAGATGCCGGCGATCGGATGGAAGCCGGTGAAGTCATTCGGTCCCGCATTCACCAGGTAGATGCGCACCCGCTCACCCGGCTTGGCCTCAAGTGTCTGCGTCGCGTTGGCGTCATGCACCGGGTCGTAGCGGAACGGAATGCCGTTGAACGCGGTGTGCTGCCAGTTATCCGCCATCAGCCCCTTCAGGTCCTCCGGGTTGTCGAACATCTCCGACTCGATCAGGACATACTCGCGGTCCGCCTTCGGCATCGCGTTCGGGTCCTTGGGGTCCACGATGATCGCGCCCATCATGCCGCGGGCGATGTGCTGGATCATCGGATCCGACCCGCAATGATAGAAGAATATGCCTGGGTTATCGACGGTGAAGGAGAAAGTCTTCGACTCGCCAGGCTTGATCGGCGCGAAGGAGGTCAGCAAATCCGTCCGCGCCGCGTGCAGGTCAATCGAATGGGAGTTCTTGTTGGCCGGGTCGTTCTTCAACGTCAGCACGATCGTATCGCCCTGAGTAGCCCTGATGAGCGGGCCAGGAACCTCGCCGTCATAGGTCCACTCAAGCGCCTTGTCGCCTTTGTTGTTGATCGGCAGGTCAACCTCCTTCGCCGTCAGAGAGACCTTGACCGTGGCGGCGCGCGCCGTCCCGATCGCCGTCCCCGCAAGCAGCAAGGCCGCAAAAACCCCGCGGGCAAATGCCCGTTTCCCTGTCACCATTGTCGTTTCTCCTGTATTCGATGAGTCGTGACTTCAGTTTTGGCGCACAGCCGCCACACCAACCCTGTGCGCGACGCAACCAGCGGCGTTGTTGGAAGAGTCAACAACGCCACCGATTGGCATCACTCGGCCTTGGTGCCGCAGTGACAGACCTCCCGGAGATACTTCACCATCTCCGTGATTTGCGCGTCGGTGAGGGTCCCGCCCCAGGCCGGCATCAGAATGGATTTGTTGACAGCCAAGCCGCCTTCCTTGATCGCCTTGAACAACTCGTCGTCCGGCGTATCGCCCATGGCCTTGGTGTCGGTATGATCGCGTGGCCTTACAGTCAGCGCCGGCAGGTTGATGCCGCTGCCGTTCTTCCTCAGCCCGTGACACTGCACGCAATACGTCTGATACACCTGCTTGATCGGCGGATCCGCTCGGCCTGGCGTGGCAGTCAGCAGAAAGGGTGCCGCCACCACGAGAGAGATGAGAGAACGGATCATTTGCTGTCTCCCCCCTTCAATCCGACCAGATACGCCGTCAGCCGCTGCACGTCGGTGTCTTTCAGCCTCGGGATTGGCATCCAGACATGCGGATCGAAGCGCTGCGGATTTGTCGTGTAGGCCGCGATGAAATCCGGCCGCAGCCGAACGCCGGCATCGGTCAGCTCCGGACCGGACATGCCACCCTTGCCTTCGGCGCCCTTATGACAGGCGATGCAGCCGCGTAGCTTGGTGAAACTGAGCGCGCCCATGCGCGCGCCGGACATGGAGCCCTTGAACGTGCCGGCCGGAACCAGATCCGGCGGGCCTTTCAGCGCCATCAGTGCGGCGGCGGCACTTTCCGCCTCGGCCTTCGCCAGCTTCAGGTGTGGCGTGATCTTCGCCGGATCGACCTCGTCGTGATCGGTGCCTTCGCGCACCGTCTTGAAATACGGATACCCGGCCGGCCGGATCGGCTTCGGGTCCTGCAGCCAGTTGACCAGCCAGTCCTGATTGAACTTGTCGCCGGCGAACCACAGATCCGGCCCCTTGCGCGACCAGATCCGATCGAGCGAGGTATCAGTCGGCTTCGTCAGCGCGTGGCACGCACCACATTGCTTCACAAGATCGAACGGCTCGTTTTCGGCGCGCGCCGACCCTATCGCGATCAGGGCCATCGCCCCGACCACCCAAGGCAGTCTCTTCATGTTGTTCTACTCCCGGAACCTGACGGCCGCAGGCAACGCGCCTGGGACGCGGATCACGCGATCAATGATCTCCTACGGCGCGGGCTTGCCCTTGAAGGCCGCATTCTCGTAGACGCCCAGCGGCTTCTTGAGGGATTCCTCATAGTAGAAGTCCGGCACGAACGCCTTGTCCTTCCAGTGATAGAAGGAACGGGATTTGGCATCCGCCTCCCGGTACTCGATCGTCGTCATGATACCGCCCATGGGCGAGGTGCCGTTCACGGTATGGCGGTCGATATGGTCGTGCACCATCCAGATGCCGGGATCGTCCGCCCGCAGGATCAGGTCGTAGCGCTCGCCCGGACCGAACAGGATCGTATCGGCCTTCATCGGCGCCGGCAGCGGATGGCCGTCCTTGGCGTAGATCTCGAACACCCGGCCGTGGATATGGATCGAGTGCATTTCATCGCCCGCGCCGATCAGGCGAAGCCGCACAACATCGCCGGTGTCCACGCGGATCGGCTGCGTCTCGGGATAAGATTTGGCGTTGATGGTGAAATAGTCGGGCACATCGCCGGGAATGCCGCCATGGCCGGGCTTGTCCGCCCATTTCGACACCCAGCTCGAGAACATCAGGACATAGTCCTTGGTGACCTCCCGCTCGATCGGCGGCGGGTTCTTCGGCACTATGATCAGCGGCCCCCACATGCCGCGCATCGCGACATGCTCGTTCACGTTGACATGGCAGTGGTACCACATCGTGCCTGACGGTTCCGCGACATAGCGGTAGGTGAACGTATCCCCCGGCGCGATCGCCATCTGCGTCACGTCCGGCACGCCGTCCAGCATCCAGTTGTTCTTCTGCAGCAGGCCGTGCCAATGGATCGTGTGCGGCAAGGTCGTCTGATTCTCGACGCTGATCTCCACCCGGTCACCTTCCCGGACATGGATCAGCGGCCCCGGTGTCTGGCCATTGAAGGAGAAGGTGTGGAAGGTCTGCTTATCGACCAGCGTGAGGATCGTATCCTCGATCGTCATGGCGAATGTGTGGACGGCGCTTTCGTCCGGCTTGGCTGCTGCCTCGGCCGCAGTGGCCGGATCGGGCGCGCCGATGGCAGTGAGAACGACGCCAGCCCCCAGCGCTCTCCGGCTCAGTCGGAGAGGGTCTTTACGAAAGTCCATACGTGTCGCGTCCTTTGCTGAGCGGATCGATACGACCGGGCGCCTGCGTCGGCCCCCCGGCCCGGCGCCCGGTCGATTACGCGGCCTGGCGAAGCCGGCCGAACCGCGTCCCGACGGCAGCACCGGGAAACGATCCGCCGCGGATTCGTCGCAGCCCGATAAGAGGTATTGTTCATACATCTTATCCTGTCAAGGGTCGATGCGACAGCAAAAGGCATGTTCCATGGGATTTTCGGGCCGCCGAATCCGCGACCAACTCGTCAACCGACCCAGGCCATCCCGGACGACGGACCTCGGCACTACCTAATCTGGGCTTGTCTGCTATTCATATCTTGATAAACGTCTGGCCATATCTCTGGACATCCGGGGTAGACGGGGATCAGCGTTCGGGTGCTGGACGCTGCCCGTGGCCTTCGGATTAGCGACGATGCAGCAGGTGATGGTGGTTTGTCTGTCAGCACCCGGGCCGGGTTGGTCCGGTTGCCGACGCGGCCGGCAAATCGGCCAGTTTCGTGTGGTTTCGGTTCTGGCCAATTCCTCCTTTACCAGCGTCGGCTCGGCCAGGGACGGCGCAAACAAGTGGCGCACATATCGGAGTGTGAAAACTCTCCAATGGCCACTTTGGCTGACGCGAAAATCTTGAGCAAGAGCACAATCTTTGGTTGCATTCAGTGGATGCACACTGTATAGAAACAAGATGCCGCTTCCGCCAATTATTGGCCCCGTGGAGGATTGATTAAAGCCAATGCATCCCGAGGCAAATAAGTCAGCCGGAAAGACCCTGGTTAACCTGGCTCTACGCATTTTTTTCACGCTGGTGCCATTGTCGGCCTACTGTCAGACAATCTCAGTCCAAGTGAAAAATGATCATGGACATACGGTTAACCTATCGAGCAATACATGCAATAACTCCACATGCACGCCGACTCCCCCATCAAGTGTACCTATTGGAGCAACTTCCACACCATTCGGCGCCGTTCCTGGATCAGGACAATCGAGTCCGCTTATCACGACGAAATGGACAGCAACTGTCGGTGCGACACATTATGGATGCCAATTCCAGGCGGGTGCTACCATAGGGGTTACCAGTTGTAGCAAGACCATTTCCGGCAACGCGTATGAAGGCGTTTTTCCAAATCCAGGCTGCAAGGTAACAGGTTTCTCTCAAGCTGCTTATCCCGCATGTGGTCTTACAGTCATGTTCGACATGACACCGTCGTCACAATAAGGCTGACACAGTGTCAGATCAAAGCCTGCGTTCGGCAGGACCAGTTGCTTCCGCGCGCGGGCTTGATCATGGCCATGCCGGGCAGAACGCAGGCACGAATGACGGAGAACAACATGCTGCGCGCCGCTCCCTCTCGGTAGGTTGACGCCATGAGTCCCATCGGACGCCTCACCCCCGATCAATTGTCGTCCGCGTTGTCGCGCGCCGTGACAGACCAGGTGCCCATGGGCGCCTCCGCCACCATCCGGTGGGGAGGTGCCAGCCAGACCAGCCCAGCCGATCCGGCCGTCGTCATCACTCTTTCCGCGCAGGCGCAAACCGCTCTCGATCGGGACCGGATTGCCCTTCAGGTCATTACCCGCAACTTGTCTGCACCCACCGCTCATGCCCAGAATGCCATGCTACCCGCGCCTCCCCAGGCGGAAACCGAAAACGACGCCGCCCCCTTGCCATCCGGCTCCCGGGACCAGGCACTGCTTCAGCAGTACAGGCAGATGTCGGTCGCCGACAGGTTCTACGCTACGACCGACCCCGGCGAGATAACTGCCGGCTTTTCG
Organism: Acetobacteraceae bacterium; assembly: GCA_035606775.1. Classification (GTDB taxonomy): domain Bacteria; phylum Pseudomonadota; class Alphaproteobacteria; order Acetobacterales; family Acetobacteraceae; genus Rhodopila. The sequence goes on from DATNEJ010000049.1 coordinate 12,121, forward strand.
CCGGATCAAAAGGCCGCCTTCGACGCCGCCTACCAGGCAAAAACCCTCGTGATCCGGGACGCGACCACCATACGGGGCCTGGATGCCAAAGAAACCTGGACACTAACAAATGGCCCGGGCGGTGGTATGGCGGCAAGCGGCTCGTTCAATGGCGTTTGGGCCACGCAGCATTACGGTTCGCAATACGTCGTGTTCAGCACCCTATTTGGCGGTCCGATGCTGGTCTCATGGGGATCGCAAACGCCCGCCGACAACCCGACTCTGCAAACGCCATCCACAACGGCAACCGCGAGTCTTGCGGAATGACTCAGGCGGGATCCATGCCCGCCTGACCGCCAACGTACATCCACGCCGGCAGCGGCGGCAGGTTCCTATCACCGCCGGATCAGGCGCGTGCCTCGGTCGCCTCGTATCCATGATCGAGAACGGTACGCTCGCCACCGCGGTCGGTGCGGTCCTGCCGCTCGCCGCCGCGAGGACCGAGCACGAGATGCTGGAAGGCCTGCGGCGACGGCCGCGCAGTAAGATCGTGCTGCGTGTGGCTGGTTGAGGCTGTATGCTCCGGGCAGAATAAGTTTTCGATCCGGTTCGGTATCGGGATCGTTGCGGCATTGTATGGCGGTAAGCGAAAAGGCGTAGACAGAATCGCGATACTTCCGACCGCCCCACAGACCGATAAGCCCAAAGGTCAGGTTGCTCCGCGCTGACAGGCCTTCGTACTACGCCGGCCTGACCGGAAGGAGACCCATCATGCGGACACTGATCGCAGCCACCGTGGCATTCGGCGCACTGACGGGCGTGGCGATCGCCGCGCCGCACAAGCTGTCGGACAACCAGATGGACAAGGTCGCGGCCGGATCGCTTCCGGTGGGACCGCCCCACGGATTCGGCCATTTGCCGCGTCCTCCCGGCTGGCCGGTCGGCGGGCCGCCCGTCATCAATCCCGGCGGCCCGATCCTGATCAGCTGCATCGTGGGATCCGGCTGCACCACCCGCCACGTCCCGTAACACGGACGAGGGGTCAGATCGCTTTGTCCAAGCGGTGCCGGTCGAGGGGATCAGCCGCGCGGGCGGCAGCCATGCCGGCACCGCGCGCATGACGGCGCGTCGAGCCAGGCAGGCCACCGGCGTCTGAGCGTGATCGTCGGATGCCGCACGCCGGAGACCGAAATCGCGCGATCGGACGAAACGCGGAGTCTGTCGGCGCTCCTGTCGCACCGGACAGGCTCCAGCCGCCTGTCAACGGCGCACCAGCGGCCTGATCGTGGCGTTGGCCGTACCGTCGGCGCTCACGCCTCGTCCGGCGTCACCAGGATCGTCAGCTTCTCGGTCCGCCGCAGCACCGTCAGCGGCACGGGCAGACCGGCGCGCTCGCCCGTCAGACTGCGATGCAGGGTCTCCACCCCGCTCACCGGCTCGCCGTCGAACGCCACCAGCATGTCGCCCGCGCGCAACCCGACGCGCGCCGCCGCGCCATCAGGCAGCACCTCCATCACCAGCACACCGGTCGTCTGCGCCAGCCCATGGAATCGGCGGAGTCTGGTGTCGATCGGCACGGTCTGCCCGGACAGGCCCAGCCGGGACCGTCGCACCCGCCCGTCACGCATCAGCCGCGTCGCGACCCAGACCGCGGTATCGATGCCGATCGCAAAGCAGATGCCCTGCGCCGGCGCGATCGTCGCCGTGTTGATGCCGACCACCTTGCCGTCGCCGGCCACCAGCGGCCCGCCGGAATTGCCGGGGTTCAGCGGCGCATCCGTCTGGATCACGCTGTCCACGAAGTTGCCGGACCGGGTGCGCAACGTGCGGCCCAGTGCGCTGACGATGCCGGCCGTCACGGTGCAGGTGAAGCCCAGCGGATTGCCGATCGCCACCACAAGCTGCCCGACCCGCAGCCGGCCGGACGCGCCGAGTTCGGCGTGCGGCAGGCCGCTGGCCGACAGCCGCAGCACCGCGGTATCGGTGGGCGGGTCGTCCCCCACCAGCACCGCGTCCAGCGCCTGCCCATCCGTCGTCAACGCCTTCAGGTGCGTGGCCCCGGCCACCACGTGGCTGTTGGTCAGGACATAGCCGTCCGGCGTGAACACTACGCCGGACCCCTGGCCCGCCGGCCGCCCGTCCTTGCCCAGCACCATGACATGGACGACTGCCGGCCCCACCTTCTCGAACGCATGCACGACCTGAGCGGAATACGGATCGAGCGCCAAAGGCTCCGTCTGATTGGGGCCAGGCGCTTCACCGGGCGTATTGTCGAATGGCATGGGATACCCCTTTCGGGCGCCAGATGGGAACGGCCAGCCCAACGCCCCACCCGGCCATCCGGCCGGGCTGCTCCCCGGCCATTCGGCTGATGCCGCAAACCGCCGCCGCGCCGCATCCTGCCGGCGAACCACACACCAGGAGGCGCGTATGAGCGTTCTTGATCAGCTATCCGATGCCCTGGCCGAACGGGTCGCCGCCACTTCGGCCTTGGCCGTGGCGATCCGCACCGGCCATCGCCATGCCAGCGGTATCCTGTGGCGGCCGGACGTCGTCGTCACCTCCGAGCAGACCCTGCCGGACCAGCCGGACTTCACCGTGCTCCGCGGCGGCACGGAGGTCGCGGCGAAACTCGCCGGACGCGACCCCGGCACCAACATCGCGCTCCTGAAACTGGCGCAGACGCTGGACGGCACCCTGCCCGCCCCCGCGCCCACGCCGAGGGTCGGCGCGCTGGCGGTGCTGCTGGGGGCCGACGCCACCGGTGCCGCGACCGCCCGCCTGGGCGTTGTCCACGCGGTCGGCGCCGAGTGGCACAGCCTGCGCGGCGGCCGCATCGACCTGCTGCTTCGCCTCGATGCCCGTCTCGGCCCCGACGAGGGCGGCCCCGTCCTGCTTGGCCCGCACCTCCTTGGCATGTCCACCGCGGGCCCGCGGCGGCGCACCTTGGTCATTCCCACCGCAACCATCGCCCGCATCATCGACCCCCTGCTTGCCGAAGGCCGCATCGCCCGTGGCTGGCTGGGTGTCGGCCTCCAGCCGGTGGCCGTTCCCGACAGCCTGCGCCACGCCGCCGGCTGCGACTGCGGCATGATCGTCATGAGCCTGGCCAGCGGTGCGCCGGCAGCGCAGGCGGGTGTACTTCCGGGCGACATCGTGCTGGACATCGACGGTACGCCCGCGCGCCGCATGCGGGCGCTGGCGGCGCTGCTGGGGCCGGAGCGCATCGGCCAGACCCTGACCTTGCGGCTGCTGCGCGCGGGCACAGTGCAGACCGTCGGCGTGCCAATCGCCGCGCGGCCGGCCGGCTAAAACGTGATCGTCGCAAGCGGAATCGCCGGGGACGTGAATCACGCGACCAACAAGACGTCAGAGCTGGTTCGATGCTTTTGTCGACACCGAACCGGCTCTGACGTGTTCCCGGCAGGACCCGCCGTGCCCCTTGCCCATGCCTCGCACCTGTCGCCGAACCGCCAACGGGACCCTGGCGGGCGATGCGCGCCGGGCGGCGCGCCATGAGCGAGGCGGGCAGGCTGCGGGTGCGCCTCCACGCACCCGATCCGGTACGCCGGCAGGGCTTGGCGGCGATGCTGGCCGCCGCCGGCCACGAGCAGGTGGCGGAAACCCCCGACGTCATCCTGTGCGATGTCGGACCAGCCCAGCGCGTGCTGCCCGAAGCGGAGGCGCCGGTTGTCGCCCTTGTCGACCGCCTGCCCTCCGGCGCCGAACCCGCCGGCCTGCTGCACCGTGACGTGACCGCGCTGCAACTGGATATGGCGCTGCGGGCCGTCGCTGCCGGCTTGCAGGTGCGCGGCCCCGGCCCCTGGCCGGCGACGGAGGCGGGGTTCGCCGCGGCTGGGGAGGAAACGGCCCTTCCCCCGCTCACGCCGCGCGAGGCCGAAATCCTGGCCCTGCTGGGCCACGGCCTCAGCAACAAGGCGATCGCTCGGCAG
>DATNEJ010000066.1:0-4469 GCA_035606775.1 Acetobacteraceae bacterium
CTGCGGGGACGAGGGATTCGGGCCAAACGGATCCGAGTCTGAAGGGATCGCCTCTCCGTGATCCACCGCCGCCAGCACCTCGGCTGCCAGCGGGCGGCTGATCCGCCCGCCCACCGCCAGGGAAGCCCGGTCGAGCTGCCCAACGGCTTCCCGCAACGCCGCTGCGGTGCGCGGCAGCCGCAGCAGCAGCCAGTCCTGCACCGCGTCGGCGACGGCGATCTGGCGTTCCGCGAGCAAGCGGGCGAGGAGGGCGCGCAGCAGCGAATCCTCTGGCGCGCGGATCTCGACCGCCGTTACGGCGCGCAGCCTGCTCGTCAGGTCGGGCAGGTGAACCAGCCAGCGGGCAGGCGGTGTGCGGCCGGTCAGCAGCACCGGCACCCGCGCATCGACAGCGGCGTTCAGCAGGTGGAGCAGCGGTTCCTCCGCGGTCATCATGTCGGCGTCGTCGACCGCCAGCGCCGTCGCGCCCGCGCGGAACGGAAAGTCCCTGAGCGCCGCCCCGCTCAAGAGGTCGGCGCCGGCGCGGGTAGCCCAGACAGTCAGCAGGTGCGTCTTGCCGCAGCCCGCCGGCCCCCACAGCGCCAGGCGGCCATCCGGCCAATCCTGCGGGCGTTGCAGCCAGGCCCGTGCCGCCTCGTTGGACGAAGCGGGCAGGAAGTCCGTCTCGGCAAAGCGCGGACGGTAGGGAAACGGCAACGGCAATTGGCGGTACAAATCCATGGGTCAGGCGGCGGGCGGATCGAGGTAGAGCGCGCTTCGCAGGTAGCGGCGCAGCCAGAAGCGGCACAGCACGCCGATCGTGGCGGCGACCGGCACGGCGAGCATGATGCCCAGGAAGCCGAACGCGGCGCCCCCGGCGAACAGGGCGAAGATCACCCAGACGGCCGGCAGTTCCACCCGGTCCCCCAGGAAGCGCGGATAGATCACGTAGCCTTCCAGGATCTGGCCGGTCACCAGGACGATCGCCACCACGATGACGCCGCGCCAGTGCGGGAACTGCGCCAGCGCGAGACCGATCGCCGTGACCCCGCCGACAATGGAGCCGACATAGGGGATGAAGGACAGCAGCCCGGCGGCCAGTCCGACGATCAGACCCAGGTCCAGCCCCGCCACGCTGAGCGCCGCTGCGTAGTAGAGGGCCAGGAACACGCAGCACAGCGCCTGGCCGCGCACCCAGGCGGACAGGATGCGGTCCACCTCCACCGCCTGCGCCCGGATGACGCCGGCATAGCGGTAGGGCAGCCACGAATCGATCATGCGGATCAGCGACGGCCAGGCCCGCAGCAGGTAGAACCCCACGACCGGGGTCACCACCGCCAGGCTCAGCAGGTTGAAGATCGCGAACCCGCTGCCGATCACGCCGGTGACGGTGGACATCAGGATGCTCAGCATGCTGCCGGCCTGCCCGCTGACCAGGTCGCGCAGCTTGTCGTTGACGACGTCGGAGCCGAAATTCTGCTGCAGGTCGGTCAGCACCTGGCGAGCCCAGCCCTGCAGCAGGGTCGCGTATTGCGGGATGCGGTTCACCAGCAGGCCGATCTGCGCCAGGACCAGCGGATACAGCAGCAGCGCGAACAGCAGCACCAGCGCGATCAGCGCCAGCACCATGAAGAAGGCAGCGGCCCCGCGCGGCAGTCCGAACCGGGCCAGATAGGTCGTGGGCGGATCGAGCGCATAGGCGATGACCGCCGCCGCGACGAACGGCGCCAGCACGGAAGCGAACAGTTGCAGCGCCAGCCAGGCGGCGACGAGCAGGCCGACAATCAGGGCGATCCGCTGCGTCCGGGTCGCCGGGACAAGTGGCGGCGACGGGCGTGACGCGGGGACATCCGCGGGGACGGGAGGCGGATCCGCCGGTGTCGGCACGCGGTCATCCACGGGCGGTGACCCAGACATAGGCTGCCCCCGAGGCGAGCGTCGTCGCCGCGACTCCCCAGACGAGCGCCGGGATGGCACCTGGGACCGCCAGGCCGAAGCCTTCCTGAAGCAGGGTTGCGGCGACCAGCACGATCTGCAGCACCGTGTTGATCTTGGATATATACAACGGCTGGATGGTGACGGCATTACCCAGCACCGCAAGGGCGATGACGCCGCCGACGATGATGACGTCGCGGAACACCACCAGGATCGCCAGCCAGTCCGGCAGGGCGCTCACCGCGGCCAGGGTGACATACATCGTCACCAGCAGGGCCTTGTCGGCGACCGGGTCGAGGATCGCCCCGACGGCGTTGCCGCCGTACCGGCGGGCCAGCCAGCCATCGATGGCATCGGACAGGCCCGCGGTGGCGAACAGCACGAACGCCTGGCCGGTCTTATGCTCCAGCACCAGCCAGAAGGCCGCCGGTACGGCGCAGAGCCGCCCGAACGTGATGATATTCGGCAGGTTGAGCAGCGCGGAGGACGTGGGGCGCGGGACATCCGCTCCGTCAGGCATGCATCCGTGTTCCCATGGCGGTTCGGCGTGTCTGTTGCCCCGTTTGGGTGGCTATGCTTCGGGTAGCTATGCTTCCGTCCGGCCCCCACCGCGCGGGCTTGGCGTCGTTCGGGCTTAGCTTATAGAGGGCCGCCATGACCAGTGGACATCACCAGCGCGCGCCCGGCCAGCGCCCATCCGGTTCCAACCGCCTGGACTACCGTTCGGCGGGCGTGGACATCGAGGCCGGGGACCGGCTGGTCGAGGCGATCAAGCCGCTGGCGCGGGCGACGAATCGGCCCGGGGTGCTGAGCGGTGTCGGCGGGTTCGGCGCGCTGTTCGACCTGAAGGCGGCCGGGTTCAGCGACCCGGTGCTGGTCTCCACCACCGACGGCGTCGGCACCAAGCTCCGCATCGCCATCGAGACCGGAATGCATGGCAGCGTCGGCGTCGACCTCGTGGCGATGTGCGTGAACGACCTGATCGTGCAGGGCGCCGAACCGCTGTTCTTTCTGGACTACTTCGCCACCGGGAAGCTGGACGTGCGGCAGGCGGAAGCCGTCCTGACGGGCATTGCCGAGGGCTGCCGGCTGGCCGGCTGTGCCCTGGTGGGCGGGGAGACGGCGGAAATGCCCGGCATGTACGGGCAGGGCGACTACGATCTTGCGGGCTTCGCGGTGGGCGCGGTCGAGCGGAGCCTGATCCTGCCGCGCGGCGTGGCGCCGGGGGACGCGATCCTGGGGCTGGCCAGCGCCGGTGTGCACTCCAACGGTTATTCGCTGGTGCGCCGAATTGTCGCGGCCAGCGGCTTGCGCTGGGACGAACCGGCCCCGTTCGATCCGGGCAGGACCTTCGCCGAGGCCTTGATCGCTCCCACCCGCATCTATGTGCGGGCCTTGCTGGCGCTGCACCGGGCGGGCCTGTTGAAGGCCGCCGCTCATATCACCGGCGGCGGCCTGCCCGGCAACCTGCCGCGCGTGCTGCCCGATGACACAGAAGCTGTGCTGGAACCGCTTTGGCCGGTGCCGCCGGTGTTCGGCTGGCTGTCCCGCACCGGCGGGGTCGCGCCCGAGGAGATGCTGCGCGTGTTCAACTGCGGGGTCGGCATGGCGGTGGTGGTCGGCGATGCCGACGCGGCAATCCGGGTGCTGGAAGCCGAGGGCGAGCAGGTCAGCCGCATCGGCACGGTGGCCGCTGGCAGCGGGCCGGCCACAGTGCGCATCGCGCTGCCGGCGGGCTGGCCTGCATGAAGCGCCGGGTGGCCGTGCTGATCAGCGGCCGTGGCTCGAACATGGCGGCGCTGCTCGATGCCGCGCGGCACGCCGCGTTCCCCGCCGAAATCGTGCTGGTGGTCTCGAACCGTCCCGACGCCGCCGGCCTGACCCTTGCCGCCGCAGCCGGCGTGCCGACCGCGGTGGTGGACCACCAGCCGTTCAAGGGTGATCGGGAGGCCCATGAGCGGGCGATCGACGTGGCGTTGCGCGCGCGTGGCGTCGAGATGGTCTGCCTGGCCGGGTACATGCGGCTGCTGACACCGTTTCTGGTCCGGGCTTGGCAAGGGCGGATGCTGAACATCCACCCGAGCCTGCTGCCCGCCTTCCCCGGCCTGCACACGCATGCCCACGCGCTGGCGGCCGGGGCGAAGCTGCATGGCTGTACTGTGCACCTGGTGACCGAGGCGATGGATGAGGGGCCGATCCTGGCCCAGGCCGCGGTGCCGGTGCTGCCGGGCGATACGGAGGAGGCGCTGGCGGCGCGGGTGCTGCGGCAGGAGCACGTGCTGTATCCCGCCGCGCTGGCGGTGGCGGCCGGCGGTGTCGCGGCGCGGTTCGCGGCGGACGAGGCCGTGATCCGCAACCCCTTGCCGTGGTGTGCGGACGTGAAATAAGTATCGTGAAAGCTCACGACAGGGGCGCCACATGGCCGACCACAGCAGTTCCAGCTTCTCGGGACCGGAAACCCCGGAAGCCTTCCTGGCCGACCGTCAGAGGTTCTGGCAGGGATTCACGAGTGCCACTCTGGGCGCCATCATCTTCATGGTGCTGCTGCTGGTCGG
>DATNEJ010000080.1:0-3693 GCA_035606775.1 Acetobacteraceae bacterium
CTTCCGGCGCCGGCGGGCAGCACGTCAACAAGACGGAAAGCGCGATCCGCATCACGCACCTGCCGTCGGGCATCATCGTCGCCTGCCAGACCGACCGCAGCCAGCACCGCAACCGCGCCACCGCGATGGCGATGCTGAAAGCGCGCCTATATGAGGCGGAGCTGCAAAAGCGGGAAGCGGCGGCGACGGTGCAGGAGAACGCGAAGACCGATATCGGCTGGGGACACCAGATCCGCAACTATGTCCTGGCGCCGTATCAGCTTGTGAAGGACCTGCGCACCGGGGTGGAGAAGGGCAATCCCGACGCGGTGCTGGACGGCGACCTGGATGGCTTCATGGCGGCGGCCCTGGCCGCACGCGCCGGCGCGACCCGGTCGGAGGCCAGCGCGCAGGCGCGGTAGCCGTCGTCTCGCGGACCGCGCGGCAGTCGTCCAACCGTTCAGAGAGGGTTTACCTGGATCGCCAATAATCGGCGCATGGTTCCCTCCACTGATGACAGTTCAACACTGTATTTCCAAGGCCTGCACCGGCTTCGCGCAGGTGACCCACACGCCGCCGCGGCACTGCTGACCCGTTGCCTGGACGCCAACCCCACACACCAGGGTGCGCGGCGCAATCTGATCCGCGCGCTGCTCGTCTCTGCGGAATACGAACGCGTGTTGGCGCAGACCGACATCGCGCTCGAGACGGCCCCGAACCTCGCGGAGCTGCATTTTGCGCGCGGCACCGCGCTGAACGGCCTCGGCCGCCCGCACGAGGCGCGTGATGCGTTGACGCGCGCCACCACGCTCGATCCGTCGCACGCCGCCGCGCGGCTGAACCTGGGCAACGCCTGCGTCGACCAGGATGACCTTGCCGCCGCCGAGGTGCAGTACCGCGCGGCGCTGGCCTGCGACCCGCACCTGGCGGAAGCACAGGCCAGCCTGGGTTACCTCCTGACCGCGCAGGGGCGGCTGCCGGAGGCGATCGCCGCCTGCGAAACCGCCATTCACCTGCGGCCGGAATTCGCCCAGGCGCACTGGAACCTGGCCGTCGCATCGCTGCTGGCCGGCGACCTGCCGCGCGGCTTCCGCGAATACGAATGGCGCAAGCGGCACGACCGGTTTCGCCGCGACTTCGTCGATCTGCCGGGACCGGTCTGGGACGGCGGCGATCCGGCCGGGCGCCGCATACTGGTGCATGCCGAGCAGGGGTTCGGCGACACGATCCAGTTCGCACGCTATCTGCCGCTGATCGCCGCACGCGGCGGTATGCCGATCCTGGCCTGCGAAGGACCGCTGCTGCGGCTGCTCGCCGGATTGCCCGGTGTCACGGTCGTGGCCAAGGACCGTAAACTGCCTGACTACGATTGCTGGATCGACCAGATGAGCCTGCCGCACGCATTCGGCACCGCTCTGGATACGATCCCGTCCGCCGGCGGTTATCTGACACCCGAACCAGGCCTGGTGTCGTTGTGGCAGGAGAAGCTGCCGCCCGGCCGGAAGATCGGACTCGTGTGGGCCGGCAACAGCCTGCACAGCAACGACCGCCGGCGCTCGATTCCACCTGCCGCGCTGAGGCCATTGCTGTCGCTGCCGGACATCGCCTGGATCAATCTGCAGACCGGCCCTGCCGCCGATAACCCTGTCATGCCAGCCCTGAGGCTGACGGATTTTGCCGATACTGCCGCGGTCATCGCGAATCTCGATTTCGTCGTAACTGTTGATACATCTGTGGCACACCTTGCCGGCGCGATCGCCAGGCCCGCCTGGATCATGCTGCCGTATGCACCGGATTGGCGCTGGCTGCTGCACCGGATCGACAGCCCCTGGTACGCGACGCTGCGGCTGTTCCGGCAAGCGGCACCCGGTGACTGGGTCTCCGTTGTCGAAGACATTGCCCGCGCACTTCGGGGCGAGGCACATCGCATACAATTGTCATCATCCGAACGGCCGCGAGCGCGCGCTCAAGCGACGCGCGGTCATGCCGCTGCATGTGAAGCTGATCTTCGGATCACTCGCCTGCCCGCATCAGGAGATAAATAATCAAATGGCCGACTATCCTGCTGACACGCTCGATAGACAGGACTATCCTGATGCAATGAGCGAGCGCACCTCAGTGCTTGAAACCCTTGCCGCGGAAACCCGGATTGTCCTCACCAGCCTGCGGGAGGACATGCACGAGATGCGCGCGGACATGCGCGAGATGCGTGCAGACATGCGCGAAATGCGCCGGGAGATGCAAGGCGGTTTTGATGCCTTGCGACAGGAGACGCAGTCTAGCTTTGCTGCTTTGCGCCAGGAGATCAATACGGGTTTCGCAGACGTACGGCGAGTCCACGACCGCGATTTCCGCCTGACCTGGGGCGCTCTGATCGGCGGCAGCCTGGGTCTGCTGTACCTGATCGCCCACACCGCGCACTGGCTGTAGAGCCTGACTACTTGAGGCGGAATCGCGCGAAAGCGTGAACGACACTTCATTAACAAGGACCGAGAGTGCGAACGCTTCGCTTGTCAGAGGCGCCCGCTCCAGCCGTGTCGCGCTCCGGCTTGCGACACGTCATGCGCCATCCGTCCTTCAGGCCCTGCTCGCGTAGTTTGCGTCCGCTTATCCCCCTGCTTTGCCTTCCATTGCGTGTCGATATCAGAACGATGACGCGGTCAGCACTGTGGAAGATGCATGCATTCTGCCTCTGGTGAATGAATGGTGAATGCTGTACAGAGGAAAATGACCCGGGGCAAACAACAGCACGACCGGTGTGTAGCTTTGATGCGGCGGTGCAGCTCCGATCTTTTGCCCGCAAGCGATTTTGCCAAGCCTGACTACGGCGCCGCAACATAACAAATGGCGTCAATCGTGCGGCCGAGACTTACACACCCGGGTCCTTGCATGGCTGACTACTCTCGCTTGCTGTCTGCAACACAGGGCTGATTGGGCGATAACGTTCTCGCGAACGCCGACGCGTCGCAGCGGACCGCCCGATATTCGGTTAACCTTGTTTGGCGCACAAATGCAGGAGTACGAATTATGTCGATGTGGCAGAGTTTCGTCAGTGCAGTGAAAAGCGCAGTCGGCATACCGGCTGCGTCGGCAGAATCGAGTGGGACCACCACAGCCGCTGACGCTGCAACAGCAAGCTCATCGTCACCCGCCCAAACATCAGCAGCGTCGGGAGCCGACGAAGAGCATTTTGCGAACATCAATATCGAGGAAGTCCTGGCGAAGCTGGCGGATCAACGGGGTGGTGGGGGCAACTGGCGAACGTCGATCGTGGATTTGTTGAAGTTGCTGGGATTGGATTCCAGTTTGACGGCACGCAAGCAATTGGCTGATGAACTTGACGTGCATGTGGCAGCGGATGGCTCCGCGGAACAGAACATCGCCCTGCATCATGCTGTCATGCAAAAGGTCGAGCAAAACGGCGGCACCGTGCCGGACAGCTTGAAGAATTAATCCATAATCAGCCTTCGTTTTTCACGCATTCGGGGGCTGATAGCGCCTCACTGTCCAAAGTGTGTCATCGAACGCCTTAGAGCGTGATCGTCGCAGGCGGAATCGCCGGAGACGTGAATCACGCGATAAAACTTAGAGCGTGATCGTCGCAGGCGGAATCGCCGGAGACGTGAATCACGCGATAAAACTTAGAGCGTGATCGTCGCAGGCGGAATCGCCGGAGACGTGAATCACGCGATAAAACTTAGAGCGTGATCGTCG
>DATNEJ010000124.1:0-18631 GCA_035606775.1 Acetobacteraceae bacterium
AGCAGAAGCGGCGTCATGTCGGCAGAGGCGGCGACCACGGTGCCGATCGCTGCCTCGACCGCATCCAGCAGTGCCGCCTGTTGCAGCAGGTCGCTGATCGCGTAGCCGGAGACGCCGAGCTCCGGAAACACCGCAAGCGCAACGGATTGCCTGTGGCAGTCGCGCGCAAGCTCCAGGATGGCCCGCGCGTTCGCCGCAGGGTCGGCGAGCGCAGTGCGGGTCGTGCAAGCAGCCACCCGCGCGAAGCCGTGACGGTAGAGGGACCGGAAGCTCATGACCAAGGCCTGGATCGCAGTGTCTGGATGAAATATGGCTCGGACCCGCCTGTTTCGCCATCGGTAACAGGGCGCGGCCGCTGGGAACGTGCCCTGACCCCGCCCGTTATTGCCCCGGGCCGGCACAAGCGCCGGACCACACGAAAGCCTGAACGAAAGACGGGAGCCGATGCCGCAAAATCCGCTGGAAACCGACCCCGCGCGCGAACAGCGCGTTCGTGAGCGTGCCTATGCCCTGTGGGAAGCCGACGGCAGGCCATATGGCCGCGATGTCGAGTACTGGGAACGGGCGCGCGAGCTGACAGCCATCGAAGAAAGTGCTGGCGCCGGGCAACTCCCGAACCCGTCGGAGCGCGCCGATCCGGCCCGGGAAGCCGGTGTCGAAGAGGCGGAAATCCAGGAGAATCTCGGGGAATTCCCCGATCGCTTCACCGATCAGGGTGACGTCCAACCGAGCCCGGCGCCGAAGCGCCGTCGCAGGCGGAAACCTACGAAGACGCCATAGGGCGCAGGCAGCGTGACAGCCCTGCCGCAACGCCGGAAATCCACTGTCACGAGCGCCGCCGTTTTGTTGCCATACGGGCGGGCCACTTAAGCCACACGACCGCGCTACCTGGGAGACGAACGGTAGCCGGTGGTCCGGATGCCCGTTGGGGATAAGCCATATGCGGTTCTTACGAGTCTACGGCCGCGTGCTGGGCCTGCTGGGACGGGACCTGCGCATCGCCGGCTTTCTGGCCGTTGCCAATCTGATGGTCGCAGGCTTGCAGTTTCTCGATCCGGTCCTATTCGGCCGCGTGGTCAATATGCTGTCGCAGTCCGATCGGGTGTCCGGCGACACGCTCTGGAGCCAGGCGACCTTTCTCCTTGCGCTCTGGGCCGGGGTTGGCGTTGGCGGCATCGTCAGCAACATCGCCGTGTCCTTGCAAACGGAGCGGCTGGCGCACCGGCACCGCATGAAGGCCATGGGCCGCTATTTCGGCCATGTGCTGGCTCTGCCGCTGTCGTTTCATGGCGACACGCATTCCGGGCGGCTGATCAAGGCAATGCTGTCAGGGACCGATGGGCTGTTCGGCACCTGGCTCGTATTTTTCCGCGACCAGCTTGCCACCATCCTTTCCGCTGTCGTTCTGCTTCCCCTCACCCTTTTCCTGAACTGGCGGCTCGGCCTCGTGCTGATCGTCCTCGTGGGCGTGTTCCTGGCGGTCACGGCCCTGGTGGTGCGCAAGACTGAAACGGCACAGCGGCGCGTCGAAGGCTACACCTCCTCCCTCGCCGGCACCGCACAGGATGCGCTCTCGAATGTCGTGGTCGTGCAGTCATTCACGCGGCTGGCGGCCGAGGCGCGCCTGTTCGGCGATATCGCCCAGCAGGTGATCCGCCATCAGCTTCCGGTGCTAAACTGGTGGGCGCTGGTCAACGTCATGACCCGTGCCTCCAGCACGCTGGCCGTCATCACCATCGTCATCATCGGCACCTGGCTGCACGTAAACGGCATGGCAAGCGTCGGCGAGATCGTCAGCTTCATGGGTTTCGCGATGCTGCTGATCGGCCGGCTGGAAACCGCGACGTCGTTTGTCGCCTCGCTGTTCTTCAAGCTGCCCTCACTGGAAGAGTTCTTCGCGATCCTTGATGCACAGAGCACCGTTCCCGAGGCGCCGAACGCCCGCGCATTGTGGGCCCCGCGGGGTGAGGTCGTGTTCGACAACGTCTCCTTCGCCTATCCGGGTGGGACGGATGTGCTGAGCAATCTGTCGTTCACCGCGAAGCCCGGCACGTCGGTCGCGCTGGTCGGCCATACCGGAGCCGGCAAATCCACCGCCATGGCGCTGCTCCAGCGGCTCTGGGATCCGACCGACGGCCGCATCACCGTCGATGGCCAGGACCTCCGGCGGGTGACACTCGAAAGCCTGCGCACGCAGATCGGCGTGGTCTTCCAGGAAAACCTGCTGTTCAACCGCTCGATCCGCGACAATCTGCGGGTTGGCCGGCCGGATGCGACCGATGAGGAAATCGAGCGGGCATGCCGCATGGCGGAAGCCCACGACTTCATCCTTCGCCAGCCGCGCGGCTACGACACCATGATCGGTGAGCGCGGCGCCACACTGTCCGGCGGACAGCGTCAGCGGCTGGCAATCGCCAGGGCGCTGCTCAAGGACCCGCCCATCCTGATCCTGGACGAAGCGACGAGCGCCCTGGATGCGGCGACCGAGGCGCGCGTGACGAAGGCCCTTAAGACGCTGATGGCCGGCCGGACAACCTTCATCATCGCACACCGTCTCTCCACCGTACGGGATGCCGATGAAATCTGCGTGTTCGACAATGGCCATATCGTCGAACAAGGAAGCTTCAATGCGCTTCTCGCTCGGCGGGGGCGTTTCGCCGAACTGGTCGAGACCCAGCTTGCGCCGGAGGCGAGGCTGGCAGTGGCGGCGGAGTGATCGGGACTCGAGAACGTGTGAACACTGAAACATCTATTTTCGGCTGTACAGTCCCAAAGTAGACCGTGACGCAAGGTCATCCCAAGATATCGGCAGGAGAGTAGAACTCATGCTGCGGCTTGCCCTGTTTTTTCTCATTATTTCGATCGTCGCGGCCATCTTCGGATTTGGTGGGATTGCCGCGGCGACCGCCGATATCGCGCGCATCCTGTTCTTCATCGCCATCGTCATCTTTGTCGTTCTGCTGGTTGCGGGCCTGATGGCGGGCAGTACTTTGTGGTGAGATCCGCTTTGCTGCATCGCACACTCAGCAGTTGCACCGTTTCGGCCGGGCGCGCATCCTCCGCCGGATAAGTGCGGTGGATGACAACGCGGGTGCGCGATCCGGCCCTGGTATATTCGCATCCCTGTGAGTGATCGGGTCGCGTCCCGCCTTGCACCTGGAAGGAGCAAGGTCATGACTGTTGCAGCGATCCTTAAGCACAAGGGCTATCAGATCACGGCCGCCGACCCGACGGCGTCGGTTGCGGAGGTGGTCGCGCTGATGGCTGAACGCCGTATCGGCGCCGTTCTCGTCATGGATCGTGCCGAACAGATGCTTGGCATCGTCAGCGAGCGTGACGTTGTCCGCAGCCTCGCCAGCAATGGCGCGCGCACCCTGGCGATGACAGCGGGACAGTTGATGACGCGAGACGTGCAGGTCGCGCATCCCGAAACGACGGTCGCGGAGGCGATGCGGATCATCACGGAAGGCCGTTTCCGGCACCTGCCCATCATGGATCGAAACGCCCTGGTCGGGCTGATCAGCATCGGCGACGTGGTGAAGGCGCGGATCATGCAGCAGGACGCGGACGTGGAGAGCCTGCGCGCCTATGTCGCCGGATCGGGATAAGTTCCCCAGAGTAGTGCGGCGTTCAGGGCCCGCACCCCGCAGCGCAGTGCGGTGCGACCGCATTGCACCGTTCCGCGACCCGTGCGAGAAAGCCCCGCGCCGAGCGCGGGTGTAGTTCAATGGTAGAACGGCAGCTTCCCAAGCTGCATACGAGGGTTCGATTCCCTTCACCCGCTCCATCGCCGTGCCGGGCCGCGGGTGGCCGGGCTACATTGGCGGTGCGACCCCATCCTTTCCGACCACCACGCGCGACGCCGACAAGTGCCCTTCCGCGTTTGGCACGGCTGTCAGGAACACGGGCGTCCCCGGCTTAAGGTCCGACCGCTCCGCCGGGGTGGGAGTCACGATGGGTATATCGGCCGGCATAAGCACGGTGGTGGTGCCGCCCTTATAGGTCAGCACGAGGTGGTGCCCGTCGGTGGATTGCACCATGCCGCTGATCGTGCCGTTGGTCATCATGGTGTCCGGGGCCAGATCCCACGGATAATGACCCTCCCCCGCTCCCCGGCCGGACTCCGGAAACACGAAAACTTCCAGTGCCACCGGCAAGCCGCCGGCTTTGCCCGGTCGTGTCGCTGTGCCTATGTAGGTGCCTGGCTTGATCGAAGCCGGGTCCACGTTTTTCAGCGCAATCACGGCCAGCTTCTCATTCACGGCCAGGTCGATCTTCTGCCCGTCGCGACTGTTGATGGTGAGCGTGTGCGCATCGATCGACGCAACCGTGCCGCGAACATGCGTGGGCCCAGCGGCGACCGCACTGCTTGCCAGACCGGCCACGAACGCCATCGCCAGGAACACTCTCTGCATGGAACCCCTCCCCGAGACTTATCGTCCTCGCTCGGGAGAATGGGGCCACTTCGCAAAGCCGAAAGGGGTGAAGCGCAAAAATCTGCCCTCGGGGCGCTCGGCCGAGGCAACCCGGCTCACGCACGGGGTCGCAAGGTACCCAGTCACGCCTAGGCAAAGAAACGGCGCACCTCCAGAGCACGATTTACGCTTTCCGGCCGGCGTCCCTCAGGCAATCACGCTAGGCACGCTCGGGTTCCGCTTCAGATGCCCGCTCCCGGAATGTCGGCTCATCGTCCAGCACCGAACGAACTGTGGAAAGTAACTGGCGGAAGTCGAACGGTTTCGCCAGGAAATGGACATCCACGTCAACGCCGTCATCGCCCGCATCCGCGGGCAGATCATAGCCGGTGGTGAACAATACCTTCAGCGCCGTGCTGACGTTGCGGGCGGCATCGGCGAGGGCGCGGCCGTTGACCCCACCCGGCAGCCCGATATCGGTGAACAACAGATCGATGCCGCCCCGGTCGGCAATCAGGCGAAACGCCTCCATCGCATCCCGTGCCTCGAGCACGTCATAGCCCGCCCGCCGCAGCGCCACAGCGGCCGCGCGACGTTCGTCGGCATCATCCTCGACGACCAGGATGGTTTCGCGGCCCCATGACACGCGTTTCGCCGGCGATGCCACCCGGGAAAGTACCGGCGGCGTACTGTGGCGCGGCAGCAGCAGGGTGATCGTCGTCCCCTGACCGCTGGCGCTGGCGATCTCGATATGACCCCCTGCTTGGCGGACGAACCCGCACACTGCCGAAAGGCCAAGGTCGTGCCCCTCGTTTTGGAACTTTGTGCTCCCGAACGGTTCGCATATCTTCGCGATGGCTTCCGGCTCCATCCCACGCCCAGTGTCCTTGACCGTGATGCGGACATAGTCGCCGGCGGGAACACGAGCCCCTCCGGCGATCCGGGTTTCGGCGAAGGAGGCATTATCGGGGCAAATGCTGACCATCCCGCCTTGCGGCATCGCATCGCCGGCATTCAGCACCAAGTGGACGAGCGTGCTTTCGAGTTGCCCCGCATCCGCGAATGTCAGCCACAGCTCCGGCGTCGCATTCGTCTTGATCGCGACATCCGGCGGCAAGATGCCGCGCAGCGTGTCCATCATGCGGACAATGAGTCGGCCGGCATCCAGTGGCTCCGGCTCCAGCGGTTTCTGGCGTGAAAAAACCATCAGACGATGCGTCAGGGTTGCTGCCCGCCGTACCGCCAGCATCGCCGCATCGGTCAATCGCACCAGCCCTTCATGGCCGTCCGCCAGGTGATGTCTCAGCATCTCAATCCTGTCGCCGATTGCCGTCAGATGGTCATTGAAATCACGCGCAAGGCCGCCTGTCAGTTGCCCGAACGCCTCCAGCTTCTGGGACTGTCTCAGAGTGATCTCTGCCGCTTCCCGCCGGCCCAACTCCGCGCGCGTATCCCTGAACGCGATACTTTCCCGCGCAACCCGGTGCACAGTCAGGAAGCCCAGCACAGCAAGGCCTAAAAGTGCCGGAATGCCAAAACCAAGATGCCGCATCATTGTTGAGCGCCACTGGGCGGTGATCGCATTCCACGGCCGGCTTGCCATTGCATAGGCCGGATACGATTCCAGCCGCCGGTAGGCCATTAGCCGGTCCGTGCCGTCTACCGCATCGGAACCGCGAACGATTCCTGACAAGGGCACGTTTGCAATTCGGCCCATCAGCAGTTGCGGCGCAGCATCACCCGCCGTGTTCGGGTAGTGGCTAATGGTTGCGCCGTCGGTCCGATAAAGACCTGCCTCATCCGCCACATTGTCCTGCAGAAACCAGCGATCGAACATTTCAAACGAGCCAGGCGCCCCTTTGACGACAATCACGCCCCGGAATCCCGATCCAAGGCGGCCGCGCCGGACCGCGACGATAAAGCCCGGATTGTTGCCTGCGGCACCGGATATGGAACCAGCGATGACGACGGTCTGGATGTGATCGCGGAGGGTTCTGAAGAATCCCTGGTCGCTGAAGTCCTGCGATCGGTTCGACGGATAGCGCTGCGTGGAGATCAGCGGATGGCCGGTTGCGTCGAGCACCACAATATCGCCAACCTGCGGCAGATGTCGGGCCAGAGCCGCCAGCCGGTCATGAATTGCGCCCTCGTTTGCAATGATCTGCTGGTCATCGAGATCGCGTATAAGGTCGCTTACGCGCCCCGCGGTCATGACATGCGCATCGAGCAGGCGGGTCGCGTGCTCCGCAACGATGATGACATCGCGTCGAAGGTTGTCGTGCGCACTTGCAACGGTCGCCCGCCACGTAAGGTACCCGTCGGCGGCAAACATCAAAATCGGAATTAGCACCGACGCAGCCACCAGGGCATACAGTACGCGCACAGCTCCCGCATTCACGCCGCGATTGTTTACGCTGCGATCGCTCATGCTGCTCGCGGGTCTCCTGGTCTCGTATCCAATGACTGGGGTGTCGTCGGGGCGAAGGATGTGACACACAGCGCAACATTCCGCCACACCGAGTCGGTCGCGATACGTTCACGCCATCGTGAGGCGCCTTGGCCGCCGGGCCGACAGTGGCGCTGTTCCAGGTGATGCCTAGATGACGTGCGGACTCATCCGAGGTTATCCCACGCCCGCAGCCGGTTCGACAGCGACCGGGACTGGTGGACGTCCGATGCCGGCCGCGCCCATCCGCTGCGGAAAATATCCCCGGCCTCCAACATACCACGCAGCGTAGAGGCGCCGTATGATGCGCCGGCCTGCCTTTGGAGCAAGCAGATGGCGCCGCGCGTTGATCCCGTATCGTCCGACCCGGCCCTGCCCGACCGCACCCGCGTCGTGATCGTCGGCGGCGGCATCATCGGCGCCTGCACTGCCTGGTTTCTCGCCCGCAAGGGCATTCCGGTTGCCTTGTGCGAAAAGGGCGAGATCGCGGGGGAACAGTCCAGCCGCAACTGGGGGTGGTGTCGTAAGATGGGCCGCGATCCGCGGGAAGTCGCCCTTGCGATCGAGGCTGTGCGGCTCTGGGGAGAACTGGACACGCTGCTGGGCGCGGAGACCGGGTTTCGGCGCAGCGGCATTGTTTATCTGTGCCGCACCCCTGAGGAACTTGCCCAGCGGGAGGCGTGGCTGGATCAGGTCGGGCGCCCACACCAACTGGACAGCCGGCTGCTGACGCGTGACGAGGCTGCTCGTGCCTTGCCCGGGCTGGCCGGAAACTGGGCCGGCGCGTTGTTCACCCCCAGCGATGGGCGGGCCGAGCCGCAACGAGCCGCCCCGGCGATCGCCCAGGCTGCCCGGCGAGCCGGTGCCGCAATCCTGACCCGGTGCGCGGTGCGCGGCGTGGAAACACAGGCTGGACGCGTTGCGGCAGTGGTCACCGAGAAGGGCCGGATCGCCTGCGATAATGTGGTGCTGGCGGGCGGCATCTGGTCGCGACTGTTCTGTCGCCCGCTGGCAGTGCGACTGCCGCAACTCAAGGTCGTGTCGTCAGTGATGCGCACGGAAAAGCTCGACGGCGGTCCGGAGGTTTCCGCCAGCGGCTTTGGCTTCGGCATGCGCAAGCGGCTTGATGGGGGCTACACGGTCGCAAGCTGGAGCGGCAATGTGGTGGACATCGTGCCGGACAGCATCCGCTTCCTGCCGGATTTTCTCCCGGCCTTTCGCATGCAGCGCAGCAAGCTGCGCTTGCGGATTGGCCGGCATTTCATCAATGAGGCACGCCTGCCGCGATCCTGGGGACTGGATGCCGTGTCTCCGTTCGAGCGGGTCCGCATCATGGACCCAGCGCCATACGAGCCGATCCTGGAGCAGGCGCGCAGCCACTTAACGGCTGCCTTCCCGGTGTTCCACGGCATGCGGATCGCCGAACGCTGGGGCGGCGTGATCGACGCTACGCCGGATGCGGTCCCGGTGATCTCTCCGGTTGACTCGCTCCCCGGGTTTTTCATCGCCACTGGCTTCACCGGCCACGGCTTTGGCATTGCGCCTGGAGCGGGAAGGCTCATGGCCGAACTGGTCACCGGCGAGACTCCGGTGGTCGATCCGACGCCGTTCCGCTACAGCCGCTTCACGGATGGCTCGCGGCCCCGCCCGTCACCGCTGGCCTGACATGCAGGAGAATTCGATGACAGCGCCGTTTCCCGTCACCCGCCTCCGCCGCCTGCGCCACAGCCAGGTGCTGCGCGATCTGGTGCGGGAGACGACCGTTACGCTCGACGACCTGATCTACCCGATCTTCGTCGAGGAGGAGCTGGACGACTTTGCCCCGGTGGGGAGCATGCCCGGCGTCTACCGCATTCCGGAGCGCAAGCTGGACGCCGCGATCAAGGAGATCGCCGCCGCGGGGATCAAGGCGGTGCTGACATTCGGCGTCAGCCACCACAAGGATGAGACGGGCAGCGATACCTGGAACCGTGACGGCCTGCTGGCGCGGATGATCAAGCGGGCGAAGGACGCCGCACCGGACCTGCTGGTGATTTCCGACACCTGCTTCTGCGAATATACGACGCACGGCCATTGCGGCGTCATCGCGCACGGCGACGTGCACAACGATCACACGATCCGCAACCTTGGGCTGCAATCCGTCGTCGCGGCGGAGGCCGGCGCCGACATAATCGCGCCGTCGGCCATGATGGATGGGCAGGTTGCGGCCATCCGCGCGGCACTCGACGGCGGCGGGTTCGATTCTGCGCCGATCATGGCCTACTCAACCAAGTTCGCATCGGCGTTTTACGGCCCGTTCCGCGCGGCCGCCGGGTGCGACCTGCAGGGCGACCGCAAGGCTTATCAGATGGACCCGCTGAACGGACGGGAAGCGATCCGCGAATCCATCGCCGACGAAGCCGAGGGCGCCGACATCCTGATGGTGAAGCCGGCCCTGCCCTACCTTGATGTGCTCAGCCAAGTGCGGCAGCGCAGCCTGCTGCCGATCGCGGCCTATCAGGTGAGCGGCGAATACGCGATGATCAAATTTGCCGCCGCGGCCGGCGCAATAGACGAGCACCGCGTGGTACGCGAGACGCTGGGTGCGATCAAGCGGGCGGGTGCTGACCTGATCATGACCTACTTCGCGATGGACATCGCCAGACAGGGGTTCTGATCCGGGACCGGCCTGTGATGGCGCTCTGCCCGGGCGCCTGAAATGCGGAGACTGGGACACCGCTGCGAGCGAGAGTGGTTCACGTCTTGCTTGATTCCAATATAATGGATGTTATTCTCCATGTATGAGCATAGCGGTATCCAACATTGATGACCGGATCGGCGGGCGCATCCGCGAGCTTCGCGTGGAGCGGAGCCTGACCCTGGATGCTCTAGCCGGCCTCGCCGATGTCAGTCGAGCGATGCTGTCGCGTATCGAACGGGGTGAGTCGAGCCCGACGGCGCAGCTTTTGAACAAGGTTTGCGGCGGCCTCGGCGTGACTCTGTCCACACTGTTTGCGGAGGCTGAGGCTTCAGCCAGCCCGCTTTCGCGCCGCGCCGATCAACCCGTCTGGCGCGACCCGGCAAGCGGTTATCTGCGCCGCAGCGTGTCGCCGCCGGGAACCGGATCGCCCGTCGATATCGTGGAGGTCGAGTTTCCTGCCGGCGGTAGCGTCGCATTCGATAATCAGCGGCTCGCGGGTGCCGAGCAGCATGTCTGGGTGCTGGATGGCACACTGGAACTGGGACTTGGGGAGGAGATGTTCCGGCTCGGGACCGGCGATTGTCTGATGATGCGCTTCGACCGGCCGATCCTGTTCCGCAATCCCACGAAACAGCCCATCCGCTATGCCGTCGTTATCAGCCACGGGCCCTTGCGGCCATGAGCGTCCCCAGCGCGAACCGGATCGCGATCCGCGCGCTCAGCGCAGCCGAGGCGGAGCAGCGTCTGGGTGATCTGTCCACCTTGCTGGTTGACGCTGTGGCATCGGGTGCGTCCGTCAACTTCATGACGGGATTTTCGCATGATCACGGACTAGCGTTCTGGCGCGGGCAGCTTGCGGGCATCTCCGATGGAGAGAAAGTGCTGCTCGTCGGTGACGATGGCGCGCGCCTGCTGGGTACGGTCATGCTGACATTCGCACACCAGCCGAACGCGCCGCACCGTGCCGAGATAGGCAAGATGCTGGTGATGTCTGCGGCGCGCCGGCAGGGCCTGGGCCGCCGCCTGCTGATTGCGGCGGAGGAAGCGGCGCGCAAGTCCGGACGCACGCTGCTGATGCTCGATACCGAAAGCGGCAGCGCCGGCGATTCGCTCTACCGGAGTTGCAGATGGGTGGAGCTCGGAAGGGTCCCTGGGCACGCGTTCAGACCGGACGGGCAGCTTGCCGAGACGACACTGTTCTACAAGGTGCTCGGTGCTCACCGTCATCCTTCTGCAGCGGGCCGCGCTGTGAACGGCCGCGGCGATGGATGACGCAACGCATTGGCCCGCACGCGCCGGAGACAACGGAGGTCCGCCGCTTGAAGACGACGATCCGGATGCGTCGTGGCGACTGTGGTGCTGGCAGCGTGCGCATAAACGGGCGTGGTCAGCGCCGCGAGAAATCGCCCTGCGGCGCCTGGAACGCGCGGAGGCGCTCGGCATGACGTATCGCGCCTATACGCTGGAAATTCTGGAGCGGGGCAGGTACCCGACGTAGGGGGTCCGAAGACGCAACTGACCCTATCCCCAAGCCGTTGACCGCCTCCCCACCCGTGGCATGGTGCGCCTGTGCCCGCCGCCGGAGAGAACGATAATGGCCGCCCCCTCCCTCGAGACTGTTGCCGCCGTGCTGCGCCATGCCGACGCCGCGCTGGAGCAATCGCGCGAAAACCTGTTTGCACTGCTCCGCATCCCCTCCATCAGCGCGCAGCCGGCGCATAAGGAGGATTGCGCCCGGGCGGCCGAATGGTGCCGAAGCCAGCTTGCGTCCCTGGGCTTCCGTGCCACGGTGCATCCCACACCGGGACATCCCGTGGTGGTCGCCCATCACGACGGTCCCGCGGACTACACTGGCCCGCATATCCTGTTCTACGGCCATTACGACGTGCAGCCGGTCGATCCGCTGGAACTCTGGCACAGCCCGCCGTTCGAACCGCAACTGGTGGACGGTCCGCGCGGCAAGCGTTTCGTCGCTCGCGGCGCGGTCGACGACAAAGGCCAGGTGATGATGTTCATGGAGGCACTGCGCGCCTGGCACAGCGCCGGCGGCGGCATCCCGGCCCGCATCACCGTGCTGATAGAAGGCGAGGAAGAGGTCGGATCGCTCAACCTGGAGCCGTTCCTGGAAGCCAACAAGACCACGCTGGCGTCGGACGTGGCACTGATCAGCGACACCGGCATGTGGGACGTCGATACGCCGGCGATCACCACGCGGCTGCGCGGCATGACCTACGCCGAAGTGACCCTGAAGGCGGCGAACCGCGACCTACATTCCGGTCTGTTCGGTGGCTCCGCACTCAATCCGATCAACGCGCTGACCAAGATCCTGGGGGAATTGCAGGATGCCGATGGACGGATCCAGTTGCCGGGGTTCTACGACCGGGTGAAACCGGTCACCAACGCGCAGCGCGCGCAGTGGGACGCGCTGGGCTTCGATGAGGCCGCCTTCCTGGGTGGCATCGGCCTGAGTACGCCTACGGGTGAGCGCGGCTACTCCGCGCTGGAACGGCTCTGGGCGCGGCCGACCGCGGATATCAACGGCATCTGGGGCGGCTATATCGGCACAGGCAGCAAGACGGTCATCGCTTCCGAAGCATCGGCGAAGATCTCCTTCCGCCTTGTGCCAGACCAGGACCCCGATGCCGTGTTCGAGCAGTTCAAGCGCTTCGTGAACGACCGCCTGCCGCCCGGCGCCACCGCGACATTCGCCGGCCACACGCGTTCCCCGGGCATCGAGGTGAATATCGATCGTCCCTGGGTGCGCGCAGCGCAAGAGGCACTGGCCGAGGAATACGGCCGCCCCGCTGTGCTGATGGGCAGCGGTGGATCGATCCCGGTCGTTACCTCGCTGCGCAAGGTGCTGGGCATCGACTCGCTGCTGATGGGCTTCGGCCTCGACGACGACCAGGTCCACAGCCCCAACGAGAAATTCGAGCAGCGCTGCTTCCATCACGGCATGCGTGCGCACGCCCGCCTGCTGGCAAGGTTCGCCGGCGGATGACCGCCGCGGCGGGGACACCGCGGCCGGAACGGTTGCGGATCTCCGCCCTGAGCAGCGCGCTCGTCGGCCCATTCGATCTTGTCGCCGGCCGGGGCGAGTGCATCGCCATCACCGGCGCGTCGGGCTCCGGAAAAAGCCTGTTCCTTCGCCTCATCGCCGATCTCGATCCGGGCACCGGGGAGGTGTTCCTGGAAGGGACGCCACGCCGGCACATCCCCGCCCCCGCTTGGCGGCGGCAGGTGGTGTATTGCCCGGCCGAGTCCGGCTGGTGGGATGAGCGGGTCGCCCACCATTTTCCCAGTGCCGCCCTGGGTTTCGTCCGCGCCCAGGCCGAGCGCCTCGCGCTCGATCCTACGCTGCTGGACGGACCGGTGCTGCGGCTCTCGAGCGGGGAACGCCAGCGGCTTGCGCTGATCCGCGCACTCGCGCTCGATCCTCTCGTGCTGTTGCTGGACGAGCCGACCGGTGCCCTGGATGCGGACAGCACTGCCCTGGTCGAGGCGGAATTGCAGGTACGCCTGCAGGCCGGAACGCTGATCCTGATGGTGACGCACAGCGAGGCGCAGGCTCAGCGCATGGCGGGGCGGCATCTTCGGGTGGCGCAGCGGCGCCTGGTGACGCCGTGACGCCAATCCTGCTGACGCCGTTCGATATCGCCGCCTCGGCCGTCCTGCTGGTGTTCGACGGCGTGCTTTCCCTCGCCCTGCGGCTTGACCTGCACTGGCGGCTTGCCATCGCCGGCGCGCGGATGGTGGTGCAGCTCGTGCTGGTCGGCTTCATCCTGCGCGTGGTCTTCGCCCTGGGGTCGCCGGTCACGACGCTGGCAGTCATCCTGGTGATGATCGCCATCGCCGGGCGGGAAGTCGCCGCCCGGCCGGAACAGCGCCTGCGCCGCTTCGGCAACTACGCCATCGGGGCCACTTCGGTGGCGGTGGCGACCCTGCTGACCGCGGTCATCGCCCTGACCACCGCGATCCGCCCGCACCCCTGGTACGATGCGCACTACGCTGTCCCCCTCGCCGGAATCATGCTCGGCAACATCCTGAATGCCGCCAGCCTGGCACTCGATTCCATGCTGGGCGGCGTGGTGCAGGAGAAGGCGGCCATCGAGGCGCAGCTCATGCTGGGCGCATCTTTCCGTCACGCCGTGCACGGACTGATTCGCACGTCGCTCCGGCGCGCCCTGCTGCCGATTGTCAACCAGATGTCCGCTGCCGGGATCATCACTCTACCAGGCATCATGACCGGCCAGATCCTCGCCGGGATGGATCCGCTGGAGGCGGCGAAATACCAGGTCGTGCTGATGTTCCTGCTGTCCGGCGGGGGTGGCCTTGCAGCGGTCGTCGTGGTGTATCTTGCCGCCGTACGGCTGACCGATGACCGGCAGCGCCTCCGGCTGGACCGCTTGCATGCGAAAGGGACATAGGACGTCCATGATCGTCGCTGATGTCATGACCCGGCACGTCATCTCCGTGGCGCCGGACGCCAGCGTGGAGGAAGCCGCACGGCTCATGCTGTCGCGCGGCATCTCGGGGCTGTTCGTGGTGGACAAGGCTGGGGAGCTTGCCGGCATCGTCACCGAAGGCGACCTGCTTCGCCGCGACGAGCTCGGCACCCAGCGGCATCGCCCCTGGTGGCTGAGCATGCTGGTCTCGCCCGGGCGACAGGCGGCCGATTTCACCCGCACCCATGGCCGCCACGTCAGCGACGTGATGACGGAAGAGGTAGTATCGGTCCCTGCCGATGCGCGCCTGGAAGACGTGGTTGAGACCATGGAGCGTCACCGCATCAAGCGCGTACCGGTGACCGCGGATGGACGGGTCGTCGGCGTTGTCAGCCGCTCCGACCTCCTGCGCGCGCTGGTCGGACGGGCGCGGGAGGACTCACCGACCGCGACCGATGACCGCTCCCTGCGCGCTTCCATCCTCGATGCGCTGGAAAAGCAGTCCTGGGCGCCGATGACGACGCTGAATGTGACGGTCACCGCCGGCGTGGTCGATCTTTGGGGCAGCATCAGCCAGGAGCAGGAACGTCGCGCGATCTGCATCGTCGCGGAGAACACGCCCGGCGTGAAAAGCGTGCGCGACCATCTGGTCTATGTCGAGCCGTATTCCGGCCTGGTGGTCGAGGCACCCGATCCGCCGCCGTGACCAGCGTCTACGATCTTGCGGTCATCGGCGGAGGAATCAACGGCTGCGGCATCGCCCGCGATGCGGCCGGCCGCGGCCTGTCCCTGCTGCTGCTGGAACAGGGCGACCTCGCCGCCGGCACCTCGTCGGCTTCCACCAAGCTGATCCATGGCGGCCTGCGCTACCTGGAACACTACGAATTCCGCTTGGTGCGGGAGTCGCTGGCGGAGCGCGAGGTGTTGCTGCGCGCTGCGCCGCACATCGCCGGGCCGCTGCGCTTCGTGCTGCCGCACCATGCCGGGCTGCGGCCGTGGTGGATGATCCGCGCCGGATTATTCCTGTACGACCACATGGGCGGACGGCACATCCTGCCGCCGACGCGCACGCTGGATCTGCGAACTGATCCCACCGGTGCGCCACTACGGCCCACGTTCACGCGGGGCTTCGAATATTCCGACTGCTGGGTCGACGATGCACGGCTGGTGGTATTGAACGCCCGCGATGCGGCGGACCGAGGCGCGGACATCCGCACGCGCACGCGCTGCCTGCGGGCACGTGTGGAGGACGGACAATGGGTGCTGTCGCTGGCAGGCGGCGCCGTCGCGCGGGCACGTGTGCTGGTGAATGCCGCCGGCCCGTGGGTATCCCGCGTGCTGGCGGATGTCGTCGGGCATGCGGCACCGGCGCGGATCCGCCTGGTAAAGGGCAGCCACATCGTGGTGCCTCGCCTGTTCGCGCACGATCGCTGCTATCTGTTTCAGAACGGCGACGGTCGCATCTGCTTCGCGATTCCCTTCGAGACCGACTTCACGCTGATCGGCACGACCGATGAGGACTACACTGGCGATCCGGGTGCGGTGGCCGCGTCGGCGGCGGATGAGGTGTATCTGTGCGCGGCGGTCAGCGCCTATCTGCGCCTTCCGGTCGAACCGGCGCGCATCGTCTGGCGCTATGCCGGCGTGCGGCCGTTGCGCGACGACGGCGCGGGTAAGGCGCAGGAGGCCACCAGGGACTACGTGCTGGAACTGGATGCACCCGACGGCGCGCCGCCGCTACTGAGCGTGTTTGGCGGCAAGATCACCACGTACCGTCGGTTGGCGGAGGCAGCGATGCGCCGGCTGGCACCGTTCTTTCCGGCGATGCGCGGCGCCTGGACCGCCGAGGCCGCGTTGCCCGGCGGGGATTTCCCGTGGGACGGGGCCGCTGCCCTGCGGCAGGATTTGCTGGGCCGCTACCCGTTTCTGGCACCGGCGACGGCGGCGAGGCTGATCCGCGCCTATGGCACGCGTGCCGCGGCGATGCTGGGCGATGCTGCCGATCTTGGGCAGGATTTCGGCGCCGGGCTGACGGCACGGGAGGTGGCATGGCTCATGGACCACGAATGGGCGCGCGAACCCGACGACGTTCTTTGGCGCCGCAGCAAATTGGGGCTGCGGATTGGGACGGATGGCGCAGCGGCGCTCGCGCAGTTCATGACGGCCCGCGCCGGCTGACCGTGGCGGCCCGCGGCCTCTGCGGCTTGCGTTGACAGCCGGGGGTTACCCGCTGACCGTCAATACCTCCAGCAGGTGCCCGTTTGGGTCCTTGAAGTAGAAGCCGCGTCCGCCCGCGCGATGGTTGATTGCCATATCGTCGGGTGAGCGCGGGCCGCTGCCGTAGGCGATGCCTTCCTGTCCGACGCGCTGGAAGATTGCGTCAAATTCGGTGTCGCTCACCTTGAAGGCATAGTGATGGGGCTCGAACGTCGCACAGGTGTCGAAATCCAGGACCAGCGTGTCGTTCACCCGAACGGGTGCGAAGTGCGAGACAACCGCTTCCGGATGCAGCCCAAAGATGTGGGCGAAGAACCTGGCGGATGCCTCGTTGTCATGGGCCGGGACGATCGTGTGATCGAGCACGATGGACATGGCACCATCCCTTGCATGGTTCCCTCTCATTCCCGATGCCCGGCAACCGTGTGCGCGGCGCATTGGGTGGAGGGGCAGCTTAGCCCGTTATCGGGGCGATGGCACGGTATCTGGTCGCGGCTCGCTCTGGATTTTCGGCGTGGGTGACGTAAGGAGTCTTGATGATTCGCAATGGACGCGCCGTGGATTGGATTGTCGTTGCAAATCGCATGCAGTCTCGGTTTCTGTTGCGGCCCTTGTGCTGCTGGTGAAGAAGAAAGTCCAAACGCAGATGATTGCGAGTGCCAGCACAGCACGCAGATGATCGTTGAGCGTAGGCCGCGTTGAGTACCGCATCCTTGCGGGGCAAGCTGTTGCCGAATCGCTGGATGATCGCAACGCCTGCGCGGCGCGCATCTCATGCATTCTCGCAGATTCTTTCGAGCAATCCGGCCCGGGCAGGCTGCCGGGAAATCCGCCGGCACGGAATGGTCAAACGAAGCAAATCAACGCCGGATACGGCGCGCATCTTGCGTCGCGCCGGTGCGACGAGTCGCAACTTCGCGGTGAGCAAGAAGGTTCTGCTGCGCTACTGAGCCCGTAGACACGTCGATTTCGCGCGCCAGCGGATTAAGTGTAAGCAGCCTCCCTTCCATCGACGTGAACCGCTGTTCGGCGTCCATAATCTGGTCCGACGGCGCGGACCGCCGTGCTATGCCTCTCCGCGACCGAGTCCCATGAGGGTGGCGAGCACCCAGCAGCCGGATGCCCCGCGCCACACGCACCGTCCCGCAGGCACGCGCCTCTCTCGCAAGACCGATGCCGGTCCGGGAGGCCACGCCTGCCCCAGGTGTCGCCCGCAAAAACGCGTCGTCGATCCCGCCCAGACGGCGAACTAGCAAACGCTGGGCCTGGCGATTATTACGCTGCGCCATCATCGTAACCGTCTGGGGCGGCCTTGGCTTGGCCGTCGCGGTCCTGTGGTTCGCGTGGGACCTCCCTCGGCCCGAAAGCGCGCTGGACGCCGTCCGTCGGCCATCGCTGACATTGCAGGATCGGTCGGGGCGGATTTTCGCCTCATTCGGCGACGTAGTGGGCGAGCCGCTGCGGCTGAAGGACCTTCCCCCTGCCCTGCCCGCCGCCGTCGTCGCCACCGAGGACCGTCGCTTCTGGCACCACCCCGGCATCGATCCGCTGGGCCTGGCCCGCGCCGCCTGGGTCAACCTGACCGCTGGGCGCGTGGTTCAAGGCGGCTCGACCCTGACCCAGCAGGTCGCCAAGACGCTGTTCCTCAGCAATGCGCGCACCATCGGCCGCAAGGTACAGGAACTGCTGCTGACCCTGTGGCTGGAGCACAATTTCACCAAGCGGGAGATTCTGGAAATCTACCTCAACCGCGTTTACCTGGGCTCCGGCGCCTGGGGCATGGATGCAGCGGCGCGGCTCTACTTCGGTGTCTCCGCCCGGCGCGTGACTCTGTGGCAGGCGGCGGTATTGGCCGGACTGCCGCGCGCGCCGTCCCGCTTCAATCCGCGCACCAGCCCAGCCGCCGCCACCGCGCGCGCCAAGGACGTGCTGCGGGCGATGGTCGAAACCGGCGCCATCACCGAGGCACAGGCACGCGATGCCGCTGCCCGGATCGCCTTCCCGCCCGCGTCTTCGGGACCCGGCTGGTTCGCCGACTGGGTGGCGGAACAGGCCGAGCCGTCACTGAGGCCTGGCGCCGATGCGTCCCTGCGCACAACGCTGGATAGCCGGGATCAGGTGATCGCCGAATCGCGTTTGGACGCGATCCTGAGTGGCCCGGGTGTGGCGGCCGACGCGACCCAGGGCGCCGTAGTGATCCTGGATGCCGACACCGGCGCCGTGCGAGCGCTGGTCGGAGGTGCCGACTATCGCCGTAGCCAATATGACCGCGCGGTGCTCGCCCGCCGTCAGCCCGGCTCCACCTTCAAGCCGTTCACCTGGCTCGCCGCGCTGAAGAAAGGGGCGACGCCGGACGACACCGTGCTGGACGCGCCGGTGCGGGTCGGCCACTGGAGCCCGGCCAATTTCGAGCACCGTTTCCTGGGCG
>DATNEJ010000140.1:0-7355 GCA_035606775.1 Acetobacteraceae bacterium
GATCTTATTGAGCGCGACCATCGGGTCCGGAAATACGGTCACGCTAAAACCGGCATGTTCCAGCGTCGATATCGCGGAAGCGACAAACGTCGGATCGTCATGTACGAGGGTGACTGACCTTGGCACTTGCCCCAAATCCCCCCGGTTCTAATGACCATGCAGCCGAAGACCTATTTCGGCAGTCTGACACCTTCCACGGCTTTCACCTGCAACACCCAGTCAACCCCGTCGTGATACGTGGTATCGGTCAACCCGTCGCCTTCATGCCCGGTCACCACGTCCACCGTTAGCTTATCTGCACCCGCGTTTCTAGCTTTCGTGCTGAACCATTTGCGAGCAGAGTGCATATCAACGCGATCCTGCCGACGGTCCTGGGCCTTATCGACTACCCCGCACGCTTGGCGATAATCATTGAACACCTTGCCAAGACGATCACCACGGTTCTTCGCTTTAACCGTCAACAGGTAATCATCGGCGGCTCTATCAGCAGTAAGACGTGCGATGATCGAGGCGAGGGCAGGGTGAATATGCACCCGCCGGATGCCGGCAGGGGTTTTCGACTCCACGATATCAAAATAGCCGTTCGCGCAATCCTGCACCCGGAGGTTCGCTATTTCACTGCGTCTCATGCCCGAGAGTGCCGCAATCCGCACGGTGTCATGCATGAATTGATCGGCGGGACCGGTAAGCAGCTTGAGCATTTCGGCATCGGTGAAACCCCGCTTGTTCTTCTCTGCCTTCCGCTGCACGGGCTTGCTGAACTGCGCGCCCTGCCATGGGTTCGTTTCAACGCCTTGGCGTTTCATCAGCCAGCGCCAATAGCTGCTACAGGGACTGATCCACGAATTACCGGTCACACGGTCAATATCCTTCGCGATCATGGTTTCCGAGACATAAGTGCCGACGGTTTTGCGATCCACCGACTCAACGGTTGCCGGCCGGCCGGTTTCAATCAGCCACTTTTCCAGTTTGGCCACGGCGGAGCGGTATTGCTTTTGGGCTTTCTCACTAAGCGGACCTTTCGTACCGCCCTCGGCCAACCATGAGTCGATGTGAAGCATGAGCGGGGTTGCGATCCCGGTTGCCACACCAACAAACCCCGTGGCGACACCAGGGCCGTACCGGCCGGCCAGTTCATCAGCAGCTTGGGCGATGCCTTCGTCCAACGTGGCGAGTGCCATATCCTTGTCAGACCACCCGGAAGCAGGGGAGGGGCGGCGGAAATGCATGCCGGCAAGATCGCCACGGGCAATACGCTGATACTGCCGCTGTAGATCGGATGCCGCTTCCATGATGGTTGCAGTCTTTTCTGGTTGGCGGGCATGAGCGATCAGCGCCTCAAGTTCCACGAGGGCAGGGGTCCGCTTTGCCAGCGCCACGGCAAGATCGGTGGTGCCCAAATTGCGCAGCAGATGATGCTTGCCTTCGAAGGCCGGCCGGAGGGACTTGGGAACCCCAAGCACGACGTAGTAGGTCCCGGCGGTTCCCCGCTTGGCCAAGTGGTGCTGCTTGCTTCTCATTCCGAATTCCCAAGGGTGTAAGGAATAGGTGTAGCGATTCCGGTTCCTGAAACGGGACGCTGGCTTCCCGTTGCCAGATTACACTCCCGGGTTACACCTCACTGGCGAATAAAGCAAGGAATACCAAGGGTTTCCGATAGATAGCCGGGCAATATTTCCTATCCCCTACGGGACGCCAATTCCGCACAAGTCTCGGCGCTACACCTGCTGCGGGGATCGCACCACGGACCAGTGCCTCGTTTGTTGGGGCGCGAGACCCAACACATGGGCCGCTTCATCGCCCGTCGTGATCGGGCCGATGACTTCTACCAGGACCTCGCAAACAGATCCCTACCACCGAGAACGCCCGATACACGCAGCGCCCGGCGGTGCAACGCCTCACCTAACCTCGTGAGGCCAGCGTGCTCCATGTATTCGCGAAGGCCGACCATGACGATGGCGTTAATGGTGTCATCGGGCATGATGACCGGCGCGGCCACGATGCTGACGCCCCGGATGTATTGGCCGTTATC
This sequence comes from Acetobacteraceae bacterium, assembly GCA_035606775.1. Classification (GTDB taxonomy): domain Bacteria; phylum Pseudomonadota; class Alphaproteobacteria; order Acetobacterales; family Acetobacteraceae; genus Rhodopila. The sequence continues at coordinate 2,033 of DATNEJ010000140.1, forward strand.
GATCGCGTAGCCGTTGGCCCGGGCGGTCTTCACCTCCTCCCGCCAGGCGGCGAGGGTGGGCGGAACATCCCAGCGCAGCAGTCCGAACCGCTTGCGAATGTCGGTCCAGGGCGCACCACAGAATGCGGCGACGCAACGGCCGGTCGCACTGATCAGGGCCGGAAACCGGCTGCCGATCTCCACATGGATCTGCAGCGGCGATGCGGCGCGCGCGAGCGCCACGACGACCATATGGTCCAATCCGCTGGCCTCGACCCCCAGCGCCGTGACACCGTGCAGGCGCGACAACTCATCAAGGTCGGCCTGAACGACGGCCGAAAATGTATGCTGGCGCATGGCCGACCGAGCCAGCGCCACCAGGCCCGCACCAACCGTGTATTTCTTTGTTTCAGCGTCGACGGCGATCAACTGCTCGTCCACCAGCACGCGCAGGATGTGCAGACAGGTGCTCGGCACAAGACCGAGGGCGCGAGCGATGGCCTGCACTCCGAGCGGGCTGCTGCTCTGTCCCAGGAGGCGCAACACGGCGATACCCCGTGACAGGGCTGGCACCTGACGGATTCGCGGCTTGCGTCGCGTCGGTGCATCTCCGGCTTTGCGCCTGCTCGCCGACGGCGAAGCTGCTTTCATGTTGTCGGCCTAAGCCGACCAAGGATCACGTCGACATCCCTCGTCGCGGGGTACCATGCTCCAACCCGATAGCGTCTGAGAATACGCTGACCAGCACGCGCAATTCGGCGACGACGGGCGACTGGCCCGTGGATAGGGCCGCAAGAACGCCATTTCGTGCGCCGGTGCCATCGCGGCGGGCTCAGCCGGTCTGTCGCGGCAGTTGCACGATGCCGGTGCCGATCACCGACAGCTCATCATCCTGGTTTCTGGCGGCTTGTTCAATCTCCACAAGAGCGCGGCCATGCTCTTCGAACTTGCGCACCACCTTGCCGTCGATGAACAGCAGGTCGCCTTCCGGATTGTGGCGGCGGATCTTGCAGGTGGCGCGGCGCAGGAAACCATCATCACCCATCCAATTGGTCAGGTGATGGGTGAGCCAGGAACAACGTTCCGGACCGTAGTCATAGGCGCCTGGCGCACCGACCATCAGCGCGAATTCCGGTTCCCAATGCACGCGCTCAGGACAGTCGGGTATGCCAAAGCGGTTCGGGATGCCCAGCCCGGGATGATGAGACGCCTGACGCCAGGCCAGTTTGTTGGCGCGGATATAGAGTCCGCCCCAGCCCTGCGCATAGGCGATGAAGCCGGTCACCGTCATCGGTCCCTTCGCCATGGTGGGCAGTGTGTCACCGACATTCACGTCGTCCCAATAGCGCGTTCGTGCGCCACGGATCTCCTCGGTAGCATAGAAATCGTACACCCGATCTAGTTCACCCTGCGTGTAGACTCGCGGAGGGCGAGCACGCAGTGCCTGATATTTCGTGCCCTGCTCCCGCGCATGATCACGGTCGGTGCGGAAGCACCAACTGTCCGCCTCAGCTACCAGCTCGCCGCCGGGATTGTAAAAATTGACGTGATAGATCTGCTGGATCGCTCGGCCGGCGAATTTCGTATCGTGCTCGATCAGCTCCTTCAGCCATGCCTCCGTCCGGATCGCCTGGTTGCGCCGTACAGGCTCGTGCCAGGTCCAGTCCGCACCGGCCCACATCGCATGAACGCCAGGAAGTCCGCCGACATAGCCCGAAATGATGCGGCTGGTGGCGAACAGGAAGCTGGGCAGCGCGATCACGTTCCCGAAGCGCGTCTTCGCTGCGTAATCCGGATCACACCACAGCGGATTATCGTCACCGATGCCGTGCGCGTAGTGGCGAATGTTGTCACGCGTCGCTTCATGGCACCACGGCTCCGCCGTGTTCTCAATGGGCACGCCAATACGACTCCGCAGCGTATCGAGCGCCTGGTCTGTGATCCTGGCAAAGTGTTGTGCGCGTTCGGCGGTCATGCCTGCTCCGTCTGGCTCGGGTTGGGCTGAAGACGGGCGGCCTCCTGGTCGCGCAGCGCCTTGCGATTGATCTTCCCGGCGGGGGTCCGCGGCAGGTCGTCCACGAAGGCGATATGCCGTGGATATTCGTGCTGGCTGAGCCGGCCGCGCACGAAGCCTTGTATAGCGGCAACGGCGTCGGCATTGGTTGCGTGACCGGGCCTTGGCACGATGAAGGCTTTGACCACCTGGCCGCGCAGTGTATCGGGCACGCCTACCACGGCGACGGCGGCCACTGTCGGGTGACGGAGCAGCACGTCCTCGATCTCCACCGCACTCATGGTCCAGCCGGCGGAGATGATCGCGTCATCGGCGCGCCCGGCGTGGTAGAAATACCCGTCCGCATCGACCCGGCCGCGATCCTTGGTCGGGAACCACGCGCCATGGCGGCGGACCTTGATCTCACCCAGCTCATTTGGCGCGCAGGACGATCCATCCGGTCGCTGCACCCCGACTTCGACACCCGGGACCGGGCGGCCGAGCGAGCCGTCCTTGACGACGAAATCCTCGGCTCCGGGATAGGTGGCCAGGATCACCCCGACCTCGGTGGTGCCGTACATGCTGCACAGCTTCACCTTCCAGCGGTCCTGGATGAAGGTAAGGGTCTCGCTGTCGATCGGCTCCCCGGTGAAGGAAAGCTTGCGCAGCGCGACACGATACGCCGCGAAATCAGGCGCCCCGCGCATCATCCGGTAATGTGTGGCGGCGGCGGAAAGATTGGTCGTGGCCCAGTCCCGCAGTGCCGCAAGCAGACGTTCCGCGTTGAACTTGCCGGCATACGCTCCTGTCTCTATGCCCAGCGCTAAGGGGGCGAGGGTCCCGTGCCACAACCCGTGTCCCCAGGCAGGTGAGGAGGGGCAGCAGAACCGATCCCCCGGCCGCAACCCGGTGCCATACAGCGCTGCGTTCATCACCACGACGAGCGCCCGATGGGTGTGGCGGATCGCTGCCGGAAGCTCCCGCGTGGTGCCCGAGGTATATTGGTAGATCGCCATATCCGAGGACGTAGTCCTCGGCAGGAAGCAATCATCCTGCGCGCGCACGGTCGCGAGCAGGGCGTCGTCCACGGCGACGGTCCTGGTCGTGTCCAGATCGGTCAGCGCCTCGGCCTTTTCGGGCGTCGTTAGCAGCAGGCGGGGCGTGCAATCATGGGTGCGTAACCACACGCCGTCCGCGCCGAACAGAGTGAACAGCGGCACGGCGATCGCGCCTGCCTTCATCGCGCCGAATAGCGCTGCGTAGAACGGCAGGGACGGCTCCAGCATGATGGCAACGCGGTCGCCGGCCGTCACGCCGAACGCAACCATCCAGTGCGCGAAGCGTGAGGACCAAGCTGACAATTCCGAGAAGGTGATGATCTCGTCGGCGCCGTCGGCATGCGCGACACGCAGCGCCACTCGGTTGCCCCTCGTGTGTCGGTCGACGCATTCGTGTGCGATGTTGAAGGTTTCGCGATTCCCGTCGAACAACTCCCACAGCCGAGCAGTGGAGAATTCGCGCTGCGCGTCGGCGTAGCTCGTGTAGTCGGTCAGCTTCTTCATGCTGCCGATGCCCTCCATCCGGTCATCCTGGAGTGGCTCCGGCGTGTTGTCAAACCGTCCTACGTATTGTCTAAGGACAACAGATAGGATGCGCTGCGTCAGATGCCGTCCAGGCTGTAGTCGTGGTCATGCAACACGACACGTCGCTGAAAGCGCCATTGACCGTCGATCTTGTGCAGCTCGCACTCGTAGCGACCGGGTGCAAGCAACCGGCTTTTGCCATCTTTCGTGAGGAATACGGTGAGATAGCATGTCGCGTGAGCTTTCGCGCCATCCACCGTCATCCTCAGGTTCGAAATGACGTGCCGTAGCTGCGATCCGCTTGCGCGAAAGCGCGCGAACCGTCCGGCGAATGCCGCTATGGCAGCACGCCCGGTGTGCTCACCTACGGCCGGGCTGACGAGCGTTGCGTCCTCGGTAAAGCAGTCGGTTACGGTGTCTGCGTCGCCTGCATCCAGGGCGCAGGTGTAGCGCACGAACAGATCATTGATGCCAAAGCGGTCTTCAATCGATACCGGTGTCATGTCTCGGTCGGCCTCCGTTGAATGCATGGGCAGGCTCCGCCGGACGGGTTGCGCCATGCGAAATAGCCCCAACCCCTTCACTGTACCGGTCCTGTGCCGATGCCAAAAATGCATAGTCCGAAGTCGGGTGGAATGATTGGATCGACATGGGGTCGTATGGCTGTCGGGAGCGGGACTGGATGCGCAGCCCAGTCGTGTTGCTTGCTTCTGTGCTTTTGGGCATGCCCCAGTTCGTGGGCACCCCTGTCGCATGGGCGCAATCCGCGGTGGGTGGTTCTGGCCAACAGGTGCAGGTAAACATTCCCCCTGCGGCCGGCGGGCATGAGGCGGGTCCTGCTGCCGACGATGCCAAAGCATTGGCAGAGAAGCTGCAAAACCCGATCGGCGACCTGATCAGTGTGCCGTTCCAGAACAACACCAATTTCAATGTGGGGCCGCACGCCGGCACTCAGGATATCCTCAATATTCAGCCGGTGATCCCAATTCACCTGAATCAGGATTGGACCCTGATCACGCGCACGATCGTGCCGCTGGTCTGGAGCCCGTCGTTCCAGCCGGCGGAGAGCGTGCCATTCGGTCTTTCGGCGACCACGGTCACCGCGTTTCTGGCCCCAAGCCGCCCGGTCAATGGCTGGCTGTGGGGAGCCGGTCCGATTGTTCAGATTCCGACCGCCACCAACAAGAGCCTTGGGTCGAACGTATGGGGCGCCGGGCCAGCCGGTGTCGTGGTGCGCATGGCCAGCCCATGGGTCTATGGCGTGCTTGTCAACAACGTCTTCTCCTTCGGGGGTACCGGTGGCGCGTCCGGGACCCGCTATAACGTGACGACGATCAATCCGTTCGTGAATTACAATTTCAACGGCGGATGGTTCATTGGAACGGTGCCGATCATCACCGCAAACTGGGATGCCGGCGGACAGAAGTGGACTTTGCCGATTGGTGCCCAGGGTGGGAAGCTGATCAAGATCGGGGGCAAGCTACCGGTCAATCTGGTACTTGGCGCGTACTATAACGCCTTACGGCCGCGGTTTGGTGCAACCTGGCAATTGCGTACACAAGTCGCGCTGATCTTCTGATGATGCAGTTCGGGGGCCGCCTTACCCGTTCCGGCCTGTTGCCGAACTGCAGCTCGGTGTTTCGACGAAACGGCCCGAAATGTGGGAGGGGATCATGCCGTTGCAACACAGGTTTGGGATTGTGGCGTGCGGCTTGGGATTGCTGGTGAGTGCCTGCGCGTCGGGCTCCGGTAGCAGTAGTTCCGCACA
>DATNEJ010000144.1:0-9509 GCA_035606775.1 Acetobacteraceae bacterium
TCGTCGATGCGCCCGTAGAGCTGGAGGATATCCAGCGGCATGGCATCCAGCACGCCGGCGATGGCCGTCTCCGTCGGGTTGACGAACAGCCCGACCCGCAGCGGCCCGCCAGGGCTGCGTGCGGACAGCGTCGCTGCCTGATCGGCGCTAACGTAGCGGGGGGAGGGTGGAAAGAAGTTGAAGCCGATCCAGTCGGCGCCCGCCTCGATCGCGGTATCGAACGCGACAGGATCGTTGATGCCGCAGATCTTGACCCGCACGCCGCTCATCCGCGCGCCGTCCCGATCGTGGCACATCCGGCCCCCGCAGGATTTCGGGTATGCCGTACGCAAGACTGGCGTCGCGGCTGCTCCCCGAGCCGATAGTCACCCGCCTGCCGATGAAAGTGGAGCATGCCAGCCACAGGTGCCCCGGCCATCAAGAGGTTGGTGGCGATGCGGCTAGGGCCGGTATCCGCGCCTTGAGTTCCTGCACCTGCGCCTCCAGCAGGCGCACCGTCATCTCCGCCCGCCGCGCCCGGCGGCGCTGACCGAGCGCCGAGATCCAGACCAACAATCCGCCGATCAGAAAGGCAACCGCCATCCCACCGAGGATCGCCACGGACAGGGGCAACTGCACGGAAAAATCCGTTGGCCAGAGGCCCAGCCGAATCGGCGCCGTGTTCGAGAGCGCGAACAGCACCAGGATCAGCAGGAAGGGTATCGCGATCAGAATTCGCATCAGGATTGTCGCCAAAAGCAGCCGGCCGCGCAGGTCAGTCTGCTACACCATGTCGGACGCGAACGGTCAAATCGCAGGGTGGATCGTCAGGACGGCCTCATACCAGCGGCCCGAAGGACTGACTCGGCGGTCGATTGTCGAGCCGGTGGTATCTCATTGATTTCGCGCGCAGTCGCGAACCTTGCCCCCTGGGCAACCCTGCGCGCTTACCAGTCATCCCTGCGGGCTGCTGGTATCAGCGCCCGGCCTGACCAACCGGCGCGCGTGCCGGCTTGCCGCGATTCACCCGCTCCCGCAATTCCTTGCCGGCCTTGAAAAACGGCACCGACTTCTCGTCCACCGGTACGGCCTCACCGGTGCGGGGATTGCGTCCCGTGCGCGCGTTGCGATGCTTGGTCGTGAATGCGCCGAAGCCGCGCAGTTCCACCCGCTCCCCTCGAGCCAGCGACACGGTGATCTCTTCGAAGATGGTCGCGACAATCGTTTCCACATCGGCGGCGCGCAGATGCGGATTGGCGCTCGCGAGCCCAGCGATCAGCTCAGATTTGGTCACAAGCCCGCCCCGAGGTTCAGTTCCCGGAACGTTGCCAGACAGCCCAGGCTCCGTCAAGACTAACGCTTTGGGAAACCAGCGTTTTCCATAGATCGCCCAGCATCGGCCCCAGGCTGTCCGCGACCATGCGGGCGGCAAGCCCGGTGGTGGAAACGTCCTCCACCGGCAGATCGGTCCCGACGCCCTTGGTGGCTTTGAGCCATTGCCGCGCCTCTCGCTCGCCGCCGATCGCGTCGATCAGCCCAAGCTTCAGAGCCTGCCGCCCGGTATAGGCCCGCCCATCCGCCAGGGCGCGAACCCGGTCGGGGTCAAGGTGGCGGCCGGTCGCCACCATCGTCACGAACTGGTCGTACATGTCCATGACCAGCCCGTGCAGCACCTCCCGCCCCTCTGCCGTCATCGGCTTCGTGAAGCTCGGCTGGTCCTTCAACGGGCCGGACGTGATCGCATCGGCGGTAATGCCGAGTTTGGCGAGCAGACCGGAGACCTCTCCAGTTTCCATGATGACGCCGATCGAGCCGGTCAGCGTCGCTTCCCGCGCGAAGATACGGTCGGCCGGAACCGCGATCATGTAGCCCGCCGACGCCGCCAGCCCGCCCATCACCGCCACGACCGGCTTCTTTGCAGCGACGCGGGCGATCGCATCGTGCAGGCTTTCGCCGCCGGCGACGCTACCGCCCGGGCTGTCGATGGACACGATGAGCGCCTTGACGTGCGGGTCATCGGCGATCCGGCCCACAGCCTCGGTCAGCTTCCGGTTTTCCGTAATGAGGCCGTTGACCGACAGCCGGGCGATATGCGGGCCACGGAAGCCGATCCCCGCGTTGCGCAGGCCCGCCAGCACCGCGATGGCGAGGATGATGACCGCGAAGGTACGCCAAAAGACAAGGCGGCGCTTGAGGCGCCGCCTGTCCAGCAGAAGGTCGGTTTCCAGCGACATCGAGGGCGCTAGAACCTGTCCGATGCAGATAGACGCACCGGCCAGGTTCTAGCTCGTTGTCTGACCGCGTGATTCACGTCTTCGACGGTCCCGCCTGCGACGATCACGCGCTAGCTGTTCTCCTGCGCCTGCTGGTTGCGGCGCCGGATCGCTGCCCCAAGGATATCACCCAGCGAGGCGCCGGAGTCCGAGGACCCGTATTCCGCCATCGCCTGCTTCTCCTCCTCCATCTCCTTGCCCTTGATGGTCAGGGTCAGCTTGCGGGCCGCACGGTCGACAGCGGTGATCTTGGCATCCACCTTCTCACCCACCGCGAACCGGTCGGGACGCTGGTCGCCCTTGTCACGCGCCAGTTCGGCGCGCCGGATGAAGCCGGTCAGCACATCGCCAACCTTCACCTCGATACCGTTCGCCTGCACCGCGGTGACGATACAGGTGACGACGTCGCCCTTGTGCACGGAGTCGAGCACCGTGGCGGCCGGATCGTCGCGGAGCTGCTTCACACCGAGACTGATGCGCTCCTTCTCCACATCGACGTCGAGCACTTTGGCCTTGATGGTCTGGCCCTTCTCGTAGTGCGTCATGGCCTGTTCGCCGGGTTCGTCCCAGGACAGGTCGGACATGTGGATCATGCCGTCGATGTCCGGCGATAGGCCCACGAAGAGACCGAATTCCGTGATGTTGCGGATTTCGCCTTCGACCTCGGTGCCGATCGGGTGCTCGTCCACGAACTGCTCCCACGGATTCCGCTGCACCTGCTTGAGGCCCAGGGAAATACGTCGCTTGGAGCTGTCCACGTCCAGCACCATCACATCCACTTCCTGACTGGTGGAGACGATCTTGCCGGGATGGACGTTCTTCTTGGTCCAGGACATCTCGGACACGTGGACCAGGCCCTCGACGCCCGGTTCCAGTTCCACGAAGGCGCCGTAGTCGGTGATATTGGTGACCCGGCCGGTGTAGCGCGCGCCGGGCGGATACTTGGCCGCGACGCCTTCCCATGGGTCCGCTTCCAGTTGCTTCATGCCTAGGCTGATGCGCTGCGTCTCCGGATTGAACCGGATCACCTGCACTTTGACCTGCTGGCCGATGGTCAGCGCCTCCGACGGGTGATTGATGCGCCGCCAGGCGATGTCGGTGACGTGCAGCAGCCCGTCCACACCGCCGAGATCGACGAAGGCGCCGTAGTCGGTGATGTTCTTGACGACGCCGTCCAGGATCATGCCTTCCTTCAGGCCCTGGATTAGCTCGCTACGCTGCTCCGCGCGCGTCTCTTCCAGCACCGCCCGGCGTGACACCACGATGTTGCCGCGGGCCCGGTCCATTTTCAGGATCTGGAACGGCTGGGGCGTGCCCATCAGCGGACCGACGTCGCGCACGGGGCGGATGTCCACCTGGCTGCCGGGCAGGAATGCCACAGCACCATTCAAATCGACGGTGAAGCCGCCCTTGACCCGGCCATAGATCGTGCCGTTGACGCGCTGCTGACCTTCGAACGCCTTTTCCAGATTGGTCCAGGCTTCCTCACGCCGAGCCTTCTCCCGCGACAGGACGATGGAGCCGTCCCGGTCTTCATAGCGCTCCACGTAAAGCTCGACGTGATCGCCGGGCTTGACGTCGGGCTGAGTGCCTGGGGGGCCGAATTCCTTCAGCGCGACCCGCCCCTCCGACTTCAGGCCGACATCGACGATGGCGAACTCCTCGGTCAGGCGTAGGACGCGGCCCGTTACGACCGATCCATCGAAGCCTGTATCTTTTCCGAGTGTCTCATCCAGAAGGGAGGCGAAGTCCTCGCCCCGGAAATGGTCTTGCGCCGGCTCATTGGCGCGGATGGAGGCGGATGCTGCCATGTGGCGATTTGGTTCCGTTACGGATGGCCGGATTTCGTCCGGGCTCTGCCGTGGTATGCGCGCTTCGCAGTAGGGAAACACGACTTGCCCGCGGATGACCGCGGGCCTGGTTGGAAGACGGGTTATCGAAAGCACAACTACCGTGCCTGTTGTGGACAGATACGCCTTGCCGGTTGGGAGTCAAGCGCCCAGTCGCGGATGAACCGGCTGGCAGGCGCGTCTTCAGGCCTGTCCCGGTGTCTCTGCGCGATCCCAGATCACGGGCACATTGTACGAGCCGAAGACCGGATCGCCACTGACGATCGGCATCGCCTCCTCCCGCGCCTGGGCGATCAGCATACGATCAAACGGATCGCGATGCGGTCCATCCAGCCCCCCAGCGAGGCGTGCATGGTCCGACGATATGGGCAGGGTCACGAAGCGGGACCGACGCAGATGCGTGTCAAACCCATCGATGAGCGGCGTGACGTCAGGCCATTTGCCCAGCCGGTGCTTGGTGGCGATCTCCCATGCGCTGGCGGCACTGACGACAACCCTGTTGTCCGGCGCCGCGATCGCCGATCGGGCGGCGGGTGGCAACCGTTTGTCGTCCGTCCACCACCAGACCAGCGCATGCGTGTCGAGCAGCAGCCTCATTCCCAGACGGCCAGCTCATCGGCGGGCAGGGGATCGAACAGAGCGTCAGGCACCGCCAGCCCCTTCAGGAGGCCCGGCTGGCGCGGCAGCGCTTCATCCACGGCAACCAGGCGCACCACGGGTTTTCCCGCCCGCGCGATCAGGATGTCTTCCCCGGCGGCGGCACGGTCGATCAGGCGCGAAAGTTGCGTTTTGGCGTCGTAGATGTTCACAAGTTCCGTCATAGCCGCACCAGCTTACCGAACGGTTAATCCCATTGAGCACGCGGAAAATAGCAGGACTGTCTAATTGGTCAAGTCATATGGTCTGGTCAAGACCGGCCTGATGCAACTTTGATCGGACCGCCGCCAACGCTGCGGCGAACACTGCATCCGGATCCAACTCGGTCGTATCCAGTATGATCGCATCGCTGGCTGCCCGCAAAGGCGCCGCCGACCGTGCTTCGTCGCGCGCATCGCGCTCTTCCAGCGCCCGCGTGACGGCGGCCAACGTCTCCGTCTGCCCCTTTTCCTGTAACTCGCGCCAGCGGCGGCGGGCTCGCTCCTGCGGGGTCGCAGTGACGAACAGCTTTACCGGGGCATCCGGAAAGATCACCGTTCCGATATCTCGGCCATCCAGCACGGCGCCATGCCGAGCGGCGAAGTCGCGCTGGAAGGCGAGGAGGGCGTCGCGCACGCCGGGGATCGCTGCCACGGCCGACGACGCGGCATCGGCGGCCGGTCCGCGCAGATCGGCACGCCCGAGATGTTCGGCGCGCAGCCGGCGGGCGGCCGACACCGCTGTGGATGGGTCCGTCGGATCGCCATCTGCATCGAGCACGAGGCGCCCCACCGCGCGATAGAGCAGGCCGGTATCCAGATGTGGCAGCCCCAGTTCGGCCGCCAGACGGCGCGCGAGCGTGCCCTTGCCCGAGGCACCCGGACCATCGATGGCGATGACCGGCTTGGCAATCATGCCGGCCGCAATGCCGCGCCGGCCTGGTTCATCAGCGCCACAAATCGCGGGAAACTGGTATCGATGAAGCTGACATCGTCGAGCCGGATTGGCTGAGCGGCGGCCGTTCCCATCACCAATGCCGCCATGGCGATCCTGTGGTCCATATGCGTCGCCACGACCCCGCCTCCGGGGATGCGGCCGTTGCCGTGCACCAGCAGGTCGTCCCCATCGATCTCGACCTTGACCCCGTTCTCCGACAGCAGAGCGGCGGTCCCCGCCAGCCGATCGCTTTCCTTGACCCGCAATTCCTTGAGGCCGCGCATTCGGGTGGTTCCGCCGGCCATCGCCGCCGCGACGGAGAGGATCGGATATTCGTCGATCATGCTGGGCGCCCGTGCGGCTGGCACGTCCACAGCGCGCAACGGCCCATGCGTCACCACGAGGTCGCCCACCGGCTCCCCGCCTTCGGTCCGGCGATTGGTCACCGCCACGTCGGCACCCATTTCCGCCAAGGTCGTGAACAGGCCGGTGCGCAGCGGATTCAGTCCGACAGCGGGCAGGGTCAGGCGCGAACCCGGCACCAGCAGCGCCGCGATCAGCGGGAACGCCGCCGAGGAGGGGTCGCCCGGCACATTGATATCCGCTGCGGTCAGCTCCGGTTGCCCGGCCAGGGTGATCGCGCAGCCTGCCCCCATCGGCTCGACCTCCACGGAGGCGCCGAAGTGCCGCAGCATATTCTCCGTGTGGTCGCGGGTGGCTTCGGGTTCTTCCACCCGTGTGGCCCCGCGGGCGTTCAGGCCCGCCAGCAGGATGGCCGACTTCACCTGCGCCGATGGAACCGGAACGCGGTATTCCAGCGGCATCGCATCGCGCGCGCCCTCGACCGAGAGCGGCAGCCGGCCGCCCTCCCGGGCAGCGAATTGTGCGCCGCAGGCAGACAGCGGATCGATCACCCGGCGCATCGGCCGGCGCCGCAGGCTGCCGTCGCCCGTCATGACCGCGAAAAGCGGGTGGCTGGCAAGGATACCGCACAGCAACCGTGCCGCCGTCCCGGAGTTGCCCATGTCCAGCACGTCGTCCGGCTCGTTAAGGCCGCCGACGCCCCGGCCGGCGACGTGCCAGGTGCCGTCGGCATCGTGCCAGATTTCGGCGCCCAACAACCGCATCGCCGCTGCGGTGCGCAGCACGTCTTCGCCGGTGAGCAGGCCGGTAATCCGGGTCTCCCCGACCGCCAGGGCGCCAAACATCAGCGCCCGATGGCTGATCGATTTGTCGCCCGGCACGGCGGCCGTTCCGCTTAATGGGGCGGCTGCCCGGCTGGAAATCATCGGCTGGGGGTCGGGTGCATTCATCGCGCTATTCCGCAAAGCGGGCAGCGCTTACCATGTGCAAAGGCCATTTGACAGACGCGCGCCGTGGTGGCATGGGCGCCCGCTTCCTGTCGCAGCCCCTGCTCACGAAGGGCCTTTACCCTTATGGCGAAGCCAGAACTTGGCACCAAGCGCGTCTGCGTCGCGTGCGGCACTCGTTTCTACGACCTGACCAAAACCCCTGCGGTCTGCCCGAAATGCGGCACCGAACAGCCGGTCGAACAGCCACGACCGCGTCGCGGCGGCGGCAATGTGGCCGAGGACAAACGACCCAAGAAGCCCGTGCCCGCGCCGGAGGATGTGGATGTCGAGGTTGAAGGCGTGGAGGATGTCGAGGAGGAGGACGTGCTGGAGGATGCAGCCGACCTCGAAGACGACACCGACCCCATCGGCCCCGACATTGAGGTCGGCACGGACTCGGACGAAACCGAGCGGTAGCCGGCCGAACCCCCGTCCGGCGGGGAGCCTGACGTCGGTTCCGCCTCAGACGATCGCGCGCTGACTTTGTTTGAGCGCGTGACTCACGTCTCTGGCGAGTCCGCCTCCGACGATCGCCCGCTAGAGACGCCCGCTCAAACGCAGGGCGACGATAAGCAGCGCATCGTATGGCAGGGCCGCCGCCTCGCGCGCCCGCCAGTACCACCGCCTCGCCCAGCGATCCTCGGCGGGTCCGGCCGATGGCGGACAGGCATGGGCGTCCATCCCCGCCAGCCGCAGTAACAGCACGCAGCGTGGCAGGTGATAGGCGCTGCTGGCGGCCCATACGGGGGCGGTGATGCGACGTGCCAGCAACAAGCGCCGCACGGCGCGCACCGAACTCAGTGTATCCGTTCCGCTCTCTTCCAGGATGATCCGCTCGGCCCCGACACCCAACCGAATCAATAGCCGGGCCATCAGCGATGCCTCGGAGGGGCCGTAACGTCCGACACCGCCGGTCGGCACAAAAAGCGGGGAGGGGCACGCCGAGCCGTAGCGTGCGGCTGATTCGACCCGCCGCCGCATCGCCGGACTGGGCTGTCCGTCCGGCCGGATTGCGGCGCCGAAGATCACAATGACCGGGTCGGCGTGTTGCGGACAGCCATCCTCGGCAGTCCGAAAGGATGTGCCATCGCGGGCGGGATGCGAGTCCATGATCGCGGGTTCGTCGCGGTAGAGCCTGTTCGGCGCCGATAGAAGCACAGAACAGGATTTACGTCCTTGCTTGATCGCGAGATTCGCATCTCCGGCGACTCCGCCTGCAACGATCACGGGCTAATGGTGCGCGCTGCCCCTCGTCGGCCTCCTCGCCAGTCCGTAAAGGCTGATAGCCGCCCAGAACGCCTCGATCACCGCGGCGGGGAAATTCCATTCCGCATAGAGCGACAGCAGGATCAGCAATGCGCCGGCCAGATTTGCCAGCAGGAACGGGCGGCTCGTTGCGTCCACCCATCCCTGCTGGGTGGCGAAATAGGCGACGATGATGGCCGCGGCACCGATGAACCCGGCGATCGTGTAGTAGTCCAGGTCCATCCGTGTCTCCGTTCAGGCCCAGGAGGCCGGGTCATGACAAAAATCGTTCGCCCGCGAGCGTGCCGGTCATGGCGCAATGGCTTGACATCCGCCGGCCCGCATTTCCAGTCTCCCGCGTGGGAGACCCGTCCATGAAAATGCTTTCCGATGCCGCTCTGCGCCAGTACCGGGAACAGGGCTATTACGCGCCGCTACGCGTCCTCTCATCGGATGAGGCGGCCGGCCTGCGTGCCAGCCTCGAGACATTCGAGGGCGGTGCCGGGCCGCTCGCGGGAAAGCTGCGTCACAAATCCCATCTTCTGTTCACCTGGCTGAACAACCTGGTCCGGCATCCGCGCATCCTCGACGCGGTCGAGGATGTCATCGGTCCCGACATTCTCTGCTGGGGTTCGTCATTCTTCATCAAGGAGCCGCACAATCCCGGCTTCGTGTCATGGCACCAGGATTCCACCTACTGGGGCCTGGATCCGGCCGACGTGATCACCGCCTGGGTGGCCTTCAGCGACAGCACCGCCGCGAACGGGGCGATGCGGGTGATCCCCGCCAGCCACACGATGGACCAGGTGCCCCACCGCGACACGTTCCGGCCGGAGAATCTCCTGAGCCGAGGACAGGAAATCATGGTGGATGTCGATCCCGGCAAAGCCGTCATGCTGGAACTCGCGGCGGGCGAGATGTCGCTGCACCACGTGCGGCTGATTCACGGATCGGACCCCAACCCGTCCGGTGACCGGCGGATCGGCTTCGCGATCCGCTATATTCCGACTTATGTACGGCAGGTCGCCGGCACGCACGACAGCGCCACCCTCGTCCGCGGCGTGGACCGGTTCGGCCACTTCGTGCCGGAACAGCGCCCCGATGCCGATATGTCCGCCGCCGCGCTGGCGCATCATGAGGAAATCACCGGCGCACACGCGCGCATCCTGATGCGCGAGACAGGCCGGGAAATGCGCGCCTGACCGTTCGGCTGTCGCCGGCCTACCCCGTTCCGTCCC
>DATNEJ010000155.1:0-24504 GCA_035606775.1 Acetobacteraceae bacterium
TATTTGGCAGATGCTCCGTTTGCGCCTGGGTGATCGCCGGCGTCACGCCCTTGGCAGTCAACCCGTTCCAAACTGGCGGCAATTCCTTCAGCGGCGTGCCGTCGCGGTCGAGTTGTGTCGTGTTGGTCGCCTCGGATAATCCGTTGGCGCCGGGAAAGCTGCCATAGAGATTGTCGAAGCTGCGGTTCTCCGCATAGATCACCACGACAGTACTGATCTCATTGAGGTCAGGCTGCGCAGATTGTGCACGGGCCGCGTCCCACGGCAGCGTCGATGCCAGCATGAATGCTGTCGTCGCGGTGGCCACCGATAGCATGGCTCCGGTTGCCGCCATTTTCTGCCTGAGTCCGCGCACCATTTCTCTCCCCCGCTGTCGTTCACGCACCGATTAGGCCGGTGCCCTTGTTCTAGCGTGTGTATTTTTCGTGTCAGTACCGTGCGTCGCGGCGTTTATTTTGCACATCGTCCCTGGCGCCGCTATGCCTGCCGCATGCGCCTCCTGCGTCACGCCGTCTGCTGCCTGATGGTTGCCGCCGTGGCAGCGACGGCAGCCCGGGCCGACACCGCCGCCCCGACCCGCGCGGAGGTGTATCGCCAGGCGGCGGCATTGACCGTGATCGGGCGGCAGATGTTTGCCGATCCGTCTCTGTCCGCGTCCGGCCTGACGTCATGCGCGTCCTGCCACAGCCCGGCCCATGCCTTCGGGCCGCCGAACGAAGACGCCGTGCAGCTTGCCGGTCCAAACCTGCGCCAGCCCGGGCATCGGGCAGTGCCTTCACTCACCTACCTGCAAGCGACACCAGCCTTCACCGAACACCACTTCGAAAGTGAGGACGAGGGCGATGAGAGCATCGACGAAGGTCCGACCGGCGGCCTGACCTGGGATGGGCGGACCGACGGCACGGCTGCTCAGGCGGTCATCCCGCTGCTGTCGCCGTTCGAAATGGCGAACGCATCTGCCCACGACGTGGTCGCGAAGGCGCGCGCGGCCGGCTACGCGAAACCGCTACGCGATGTGCTCGGGCATGACGTGCTGGATGACGATGCTGCCGGATTTGCCGCAATCCTCCAGGCATTGGCGGTATACCAGCAGGACAGCGCGACCTTCTATCCCTATAATAGCAAATACGACGCTGTGCTCGCCGGCAAGGCTGCTCTCACACCGCAAGAACAGCGCGGCCTGGACCTCTTCGAGGATCCCGACAAGGGCAACTGCGCACGCTGCCACATCAGTTCCCGGGGCGGCGATGGCACGCCGCCGCAATTCACTGATTTCGGGATCGTCGCGATCGGCGTGCCGCGCAACCGCGCAATCCCTGCCAACCGCGATCCCGGCTATTTCGACCTCGGGCTTTGCGGGCCGGATCGGACGGACTTCCTGGGGCAGAAAGAGTATTGCGGCCGGTTCATGACACCGACGCTGCGCAACGTCGCCACCCGCAGCGTGTTCTTCCATAACGGCGTGGTGCACACCCTGCGCGACGCCGTGCGGTTCTACGCCGAACGCGATACAAATCCGGAACGCTGGTATCCAGGGAATCCCGATGGGACGGTGCGGAAGTTCGATGATTTTCCATCCGGCATGGAAGCGGATATCGAGATGGAGGCGCCGTTCGGACAGAAGGCAGGCGACCCGCCGCCGCTCACGCCGGAGGAGATCGACGCTATCGTCGCCTTTCTGGGCACGCTGACGGACGGTTGGCGGACGGGCGGGCCGGAAGCATCGGCCGCGGGGCCGGCGCAGCACGCGCGCTGACGGCGCGGCGCTCAGACGTCAGCGGGGGTTTCGGCCAGCGTGATGTAATGTTATAAAGTAACTATGCGCGACCCGCTTGACCCGACTGCCGGCGTCCTTCCGCGGCTTGCCCTGGCAGGCGGTCTCCTGCTGGCGGTCTGGCTGGCCGTGGCATGGGCCCTGTCGTGACGCCCGCGCCGATCGCCCTGCACCGCGTGTGCCTTCGCCACGGTGCGAACGAGGTTGTGCGCGATCTGACGGGCGCGTTCGCTCCCGGCAGTCTTACGGCGCTGGTGGGACCAAACGGGGCGGGCAAAACGACATTGCTGCGGGCGATCGCCGGGATGCATTTGCTTTCCGAGGGCAGCATCGACCGGGACAGGCTTGCGCCGTCCGACATCGCGTTGCTGCCTCAGGGCAGCCGACTTGACCGGGGCTTTCCGGTTTCCTGCCTGCAAGTCGCCTCTCTCGGATTAGCCGCCCGCCTGGGCCCGTTCCGGCCGATCAGCCGCCCGCAGCGCGCCGCTGCCGCGGAGGCATTGGTGGCCGTCGGACTGCCCGATTACGCCAACCGTCCGATCGGAGCGCTGTCCGCCGGGCAGTTCCAGCGCGTGCTTTTTGCGCGGATGATGCTGCAGGATGCGGCGGTGCTGCTGCTGGACGAACCGTTCAGCGCCGTCGATGCGCGCACCGCGGCGGACCTTGTGGAGATTCTGCTCGCCTGGCACGCGCAGGGCCGCACAATCGTCACAGTGCTGCACGACCTGGCCCTGGCCACGCAGGTGTTTCCGCAGACCCTGGTGCTGGCGAATGAGGCGATCGCCTGGGGCCCGACCGCGGCCGCGCTAAGCGAGGCAAACCGCATCCGGTCCGGGCTCGCCATTCCGGTTCGCACGGATTTTCGCCGGCACGCCGCCTGATGCTGCACGACATGCTGGTCACCCCGTTCACCTTGGGGTTCATGCGGCGCGCGCTCGCCGGATGCCTCGCCTTGTCGATCGCCGGCCCGCCGCTTGGCGTGTTTCTCGTGCTGCGGCGGCTCAGCCTCATGAGCGATGTGCTGCAGCACGGCGTGCTGCCGGGGATCGCAATCGGCGCGGCACTGGCCGGGTTATCAGTCTGGGCCATGGGCCTGGGCGGGATCGCCGCCGGACTGGCCGTGGCGCTGCTTGCCGGATGGCTGACCCGCCGGACTGGCGGACGCGAGGACAGCCAGCTTGCCGGTGTCTACCTGCTGGCGTTGGCCGCAGGGGTCGCCTTGATTTCCATGCAGCGTGGTGTCGACCTGACCCATCTTCTGTTCGGCAGTGTGCTCGCTGTCGATGACATGGCACTGTACGCGATGGCGGGTGTTGCGACGATCACCTTGCCCGTGCTCGCGCTGATCTGGCGTCCGCTGATCGTTGAAAGCCTCGATCCCGGCTTCATGGCGGCGACCGGCGGGCGGGGTGGCGTCTGGCATCTGTGCTTCCTCGCCCTGGTCGTGCTGTGCGTGGTCTCGGGCTTCATCGCGCTGGGCACACTGATGTCCGTGGGCCTCATGATGCTGCCCGCGGTTGCGGCCCAGCACTGGTCGGCCTCGCTCGCCGGCCAGGTGCGCGCCTCGGTCGCGATGGCGATCGTGGCATCGTTCGTCGGCCTGCTGCTTTCCTACAATCTGGAACTGCCGGCCGGCCCGGCGATCGTGTTGACCGCAGGCGCTCTGTGGCTGGCAAGCATCGCTGTCGGGCCTTACGCGAGCCTGCGCCTGCACCGTGCGGGGTCCGCCTGAACGGCAAACTCTTGCCATTTTGCATTGGCATAGCGCGCCGGACTGGCGGGCGAGGGCGCGCCAGGCAAGGGCTTATCACCGGTCATTCTTTATTGACCTTGGTGTAAGACCCTCCGCGACGATCGATTTTTCCATGGGATATGACGATGGATTGGACAGGACGCAGGGTGCTGGTAACCGGTGGCGCGGGCTTCCTGGGCGCGAATCTCTGCCACACCCTGGCGCAGCGGGGCGCGAAGGTCACGGCGCTGGACGGTTTCCTGTTCGGCGGCGGTGCCAACCCGAAGAACCTTGAAGGCGCCGGCGTTGAGCTGGCGCGCGGCGATATCCGGGAGATCGACCTGCGCCCGCTCTGCGAAGGTGCTTCCGTCATCTTCAATCTGGCGGCACAGACCAGCCACATGGGCGGGCAGGCTGACCCGCTGGCGGACATCGCCGTAAATGCCGTCGCCCAGGTCCGGCTTATCCAGGCAGCGCGGGAGGCCGCGCCGGATGCCGTGGTGGTGCATGCCTCGACCCGACAATTCTACGGCCGCGTCGAAAAATTGCCGGTGGATGAAAACCAGCCGGTGGCGCCGCCGGACGCCAATGGCGTGTCGAAATTCGCCGGCGAGCAGTACTGGATGCTGGAACACCGCGTGCGTGGCCGCCCCGTTGTTTCGCTGCGGCTGACCAATTGCTATGGCCCGCGGCTGCGTATTCGCGACGCTCGCCAGACATTCCTGGGCATCTGGATCCGCTGCGTGCTGGAAGGCCGTCCGTTCGAGGTCTGGGGCGGCGAGCAGTTGCGCGACCTGACCTATGTGGACGACGTGACCGAGGCTTTTCTTCTCGCGGCCGAGTGTAAGACCTGTCATGGGCACATATTCAACCTGGGCGGAGCGCCGCCGGCGTCCCTGCAATACCTTGCGGACCTGGTCGTGCGGCTGGCCGGTCCGCCTGCCCAGTACACCAAGCGGGAATTTCCGGCCGACCGGGCACGCATCGACATCGGCAGCTATCACGCCGACGACACCGCGTTCCGTTCGGCGGCCGGGTGGGAGCCGCGTGTCTCACTTGAAGACGGCATCTGCCGGACCCTGGAATGGTTCCGTCCGCGGCTTGCCGATTATCTTTGATGACTGACCGAGGCGATGCTGTCGCAGGCATCGCCGTCCTGATGTGAGTTCACACGCATGATCCCCCAGGCAAATCCCGGCGCTTCCTATCTCGCCTGCAAAGCCGACATCGACGCGGCCGTCGCGCGCGTGCTGGCTTCCGGCTGGTACATCCTCGGGCAGGAGGGACGCGCATTCGAAGCCGAGTTCGCGTCATGGTTGGCCGCTGGCGCCGTCGTCGGCTGCGGTAACGGGACCGATGCCATCACCCTGGCGCTGCGCGGGCTGGATGTCGGACCCGGCTGCACCGTCGTCACGGTGTCGCACACCGCCGTCGCGACGGTCGCGGCGATCGAGATGGCCGGTGCCACACCGCTACTGCTCGATATCGACCCGTTGCACTACACCATGGATCCAGCCGAACTGGAGGCGGTGCTCGCCCACCCGCCGGCGGGAGTGCCGCCGATCCGCGCGGTGATTGCTGTGCACCTGTATGGACAGGCGGGCGATCTTGACGCCATCGGCGCATCCTGCCGGCATCACGGTGTCGCGCTGATCGAGGATTGCGCGCAGGCGCATGGTGCTCGGCTGCACGGGCAGCGCCTGGGCACGTTCGGCGACGCGGCCACGTTCAGCTTCTACCCAACGAAGAACCTCGGCGCCCTCGGCGATGGCGGGGCCGTTGCGGTCAGCGACGCTGCGCGCGCCCGACGCCTCGCGGCGCTGCGTCAGTATGGGTGGCACAGGCACTACATCAGCGACGAAACCGGCATGAACACCCGCCTTGACGAGGTGCAGGCGGCGATCTTGCGCGTGAAGCTTGCGCGTCTCGACGCCGGCAATACCCGCCGCCGGCTTATCGCGGACGCGTACGACGCGGCGCTGTCAGGCTCATCGCTGCGCGCGCCTTCGTGCCGGCCTGACGCGGAGCACGTGTTTCACCTCTACGTGGTGCGGACTTCCGACCGGGCGGCAGTGCAGGGACGTTTGCGGGAAAGCGGGATCGGCAGTGGCATTCACTACCCGATGCCGGTGCACCGTCAGGCCGCCTACGCGGATCGTATCGCGCTGGGTCCGGCTGGCTGCCGGCAAACCGATATCGCATGCGCGGAGGTGCTGAGCCTGCCGCTTTATCCGGAACTGTCCGACGCGGAGGTTGAGCAGATCTGCGAGGCCCTGCGGCATCTGTAGGATGCCGGGCGCAGCGACAAGGAGCGTGATCGCTTGAGTCCAGTAGCTGGAAAGCGTGAATCACGCTTCCAGACAAAGACAGATTGTGATCGCTTGGGGCTGAAGGCCGGAAGCGCGAATGACCTCCCGGCTATTTCGGAACCACCGACCGGTCCCCGCCCGGTGAGCCCGGCGGCGGCAGAACCGGCATCGTGCCATGCGTATCGGGCGCGGGTTTCACCGTCATATCGGGATCGACGTCAGGTGTCGGGATCGTGCCGTTCTGGCGCGAAAGCCTGTCGTTCAAGGTCCCGTCGCGCGCAGTGGGACCGGGTGGCCTGATCCGCTCTGGCGGCGTGGTGGATGGACCGGGCGGCGTCACGGGAGTCGGGGCAGCGCCGGGCGGGCCGAGTTGAGGGTTCTGCCCCAAAGCAGCCACCGGCAATGCCTGCATGCCCGCAAGCATGAAGGCATACAGCTTCCATCGGGCGAGTTGACCCATCATCAGTGCCTCATGGCCTGTCTGGTTTGCGCCGTTGCGCGCTTCCCGGCCTTAACGCGTGCCCGGGCACGATGTTCCTCGCCCGGTCGCGCGCACGACGAGGCCAGTCACGCGCGCGGCACCATCAACCGCGCGTCGCCTGCGCCCGGTCAGCCTGCGCCGCCGGCCACTGAAATCGTTGGCGGCGCGCGCAATGTCTGCAGAATGACGCAGTAGCGCTCGGTCGTCTGGATCATGCGCTCCAGCCTGGCGGCGTCGGCGTCACAATCCACGTCGAAGCGCAAGGTGATCTCGGTCAGGCCGATCGGCGCCGCCCGATCGACGCCCAGAGTGCCGCGCGCATCCCACACGCCTTCGGCGATGATTCGTCCGCTGTGGACCGTCACGCCCATGGCGGTGGCGACCGCGCGCAGCGTCACGCCGGCGCAGGCAACCACGGCTTCCAGCAGCATGTCGGCGGAACACGCCAATTCTCCCGTGCCGCCGCCTGCCGGATGCAGCCCGGCCGTCACCTCGCCGTGCCAGGCGCGGACGGTGCAGGCGACACCGTCCGGATCGAGGATGCCTTCGGCGCGCGCGGGGACGCGGGCGGAGGCAGGATCCTCCCGGTAGCGCTGCTTCAGGGGTGCCTGAATGGCACGAAGGTCCTCAGCGTTCATCGGTGTCTCCTGTCTCATGGCGTATAGTGCCGGCTGCGCATGCGTCCGGCCGTCATGCGCGCCGGACCCGCGCCGCCGGGTGGCTGTCCGGCAGGCGCGACCGTCCCGGGCCATACAGCTTCTCGCGCAGCGTGCCCGGCGCGTAGTCGTGCTTATAAAGGCCACGGCGCTGCAATTCCGGCACCACCAGATCGACGATGTCGGTGAACGTCTCCGGTGTCAGCGCGTAGGCCAGGTTGAAGCCGTCGACATCGGTTTCCTCTACCCATTGCTGGAACGCATCCGCCACCTCGGTAAACGAGCCGACGATGACCGGTCCACGCCCGCCGATTGCCGCGTGGCGCGCGATTTCGCGCACGGTCCAGGTGCGGTCCGGATCGGCGGTCGTGAAGGCTTCCAGTGCCGAGGTCATGGCGTTGCGTGTGGTGAAACGCAACGGCGCATCGGGCGACAGCGAGGCAAAGTCGAGGCCGGTCCAGCCGGACATCAGCGCCAGCGCGCCCTCCTCACTGACATGGCGTAGCAGGTCGCGGTACTTCGCTTGCGCGGCTTCCGGCGTTGGACCGGTGATTACTGTCATCATCGTGAAGATCACCAGATCCTTGGGATCCCGTCCGCTGGCGGCCGCGCGGCGGCGTATATCGGCTACGATGCTGCCGATGACCGCCTTCGAAGGACCGTTGACAAACACGCACTCGGCATGATCGGCGGCGAACTGGCGCCCGCGGGTGGAGGCGCCTGCCTGGTACAGCACTGGCGTACGCTGGGGCGACGGCTCGCACAGATGGATCGCGTCGATCCGGAAATGTGGCCCC
This sequence comes from Acetobacteraceae bacterium, assembly GCA_035606775.1. Classification (GTDB taxonomy): domain Bacteria; phylum Pseudomonadota; class Alphaproteobacteria; order Acetobacterales; family Acetobacteraceae; genus Rhodopila. Next base: position 7,750 of record DATNEJ010000155.1, read on the forward strand.
TGATGGACAATGCGGTGGATACGGTCCGCGTCGGCGAACCGCCCACCCGCACGGTCGCGAAGGACGGCGCCGTCTTCCCAGCTTGCCTCCCACAGCTTGTAAACCGCCTGCATGTAGTCCTCGGCGATCTCATAGCGATCGTCGTGGCCTACCTGCGCCGGCCGACCCAAGCCGCGGGCTGCGCTCTCCAGATAGCCGGTGACGATGTTCCACCCGATGCGTCCGCGGGTGAGGTGGTCAAGCGTGCTCATGCGGCGGGCGAACGGGTAGGGGTGTTCATAGGACAGGGCGCAGGTAACGCCGAAACCCAGATGCTGCGTCACAAAGGCCATGGCGGGAATCACCATGAGGGGGTCATTCACCGGCACCTGCACCGCGTTTTCCAGCGCCGTGCGAGGCGAGCCACGGTAAACGTCGTAGATGCCCAGGACGTCGGCGAGGAAGATCGCGTCGAACTTGCCGCGTTCCAGCGTGCGCGCCAGATCCGTCCAGTATTCCAGGGTGTTGTAGGTGTCCGCGCGGTCGCGCGGATGCGTCCACAGCCCGGGCGACTGGTGGCCTATGCAGTTCATGTCGAACGCGTTCAGGCGGATCTGCTTTGGCATCCTGCGGTCCACGAAACCGGATGTTCACCCAGCCGGCGATTTGGCGATAACCGATCGTGGCGGGTCCGCCGCATCCGATCAACGTCCCCCCGCACAGGGTCCTTCAGGAGCCATTGAGGAACCGCCGGTTTGGTGCCATGTCGGTTCGGGGTGGGTTCACCCCGATCCTGTCCAGCGCGTTCCAGAAAGGAGACACCATGGCCCGTCCGCCCTTGCCGCCGTTCACGCTGGAAACTGCCACCCAGAAGGTCCGCTCAGCGGAGGACGCATGGAACACCCGCGATCCCGAGCGCGTGGCGATGGCTTACACCGAGGACAGCCACTGGCGGAACCGCGCGGAGTTCTTGCAGGGCCGAGCGGCGATTATTGCTTTTCTGCAGCGCAAATGGGCGCGGGAACTGGATTATCGGCTGATCAAGGAGCTTTGGGCCTTCCACGACAACCGTATCGCGGTGCGCTTTCAGTACGAATGGCACGATGATTCCGGCAACTGGTTCCGCGCGCATGGCAACGAGCTTTGGGAGTTCGATGCGGAAGGACTGATGCGCCGGCGGGAGGCAAGCATCAATGACGTGCCGATCAAGGAAGACAGCCGGCTGTTCCGCTGGCCGTCGGGGCCGCGCCCGGCCGATCACCCTGGGCTGAGCGATCTTGGCCTATAGCGGCTGTGGTGGCCGTTCGGCTTCGCTCAGAACATGATCGCTTGAGACGAAATCATCGGAAAGCGCGAATTGCGTCCCAAAAAGAGATCAGTGATGTTTGCCACAGCGCCTGGCTGAGACACGGCGTAAGGTGAGGCGGCGAGGTAAAGCTGGCGCACCTTGCCAAGGTTTCATGATGTCCACCGGGCGCCGCAAATCCGTGGAGGGGCGCGGCGCCCGGTGCCGAGATGTGGCCGGACACCCGCCCCGGCGCCGGATGGCCCGGCGTCATGATCTTTTGCGTCAGAGTATTTGTTTCGATATTGATTTACAATACTTCGTGCTTCTGCCGGAAATTGCCCGCCGGCAGGTTTCGGTAATCAAATCTGTCAGTTAGCGTAGCAGCTTATTCGACCAAATGAGTGACGTGGCAACGCCGTCTCGCCGGTTCGGCCGAGGCCGTTCGCCCACTGTGCGGAACCGGCGGAAAAACGACATGAGCGCGACCATCAACCATGTCGGCAAATACCAACTCAAAGCCGTGCTCGGCCGCACGACTTTGAGCACCGTCTATGACGGGTGGGATTCCGACATTGCGCGCCGCGTCGCCGTTAAGCTCATGCGCCTTTCCACGGTCGATGATGCGGAGTCCAAGGAAGTCCTCGTGCGGTTCAAGCGCGGTGCGCAGGCCGCCGGACAATTGAACCACCCCAACATCGTCGCGGTGTTCGATTACGGCGAAACGCAGGACTACGCCTACCTCGTCATGGAATATATCGATGGTCCGACGCTGAAGGCGTTGTTCGACCAGCACCGGACATTCAGCCTGGTGGAAATCGGCCGTATGTTCGGGGGAATACTTGACGCCCTGCAATACAGCCATGAACACCGGGTCGTCCATCGTGACGTGAAGCCGGCGAACATCATGTTCACGAAGGAAAACGTCGTAAAGATCACGGATTTCGGCATAGCCAGACTGGAAGACAGCGAAGTCACGCAAGCCGGGATGGTGATCGGGACGCCCGCCTACATGTCGCCGGAGCAGTTCCTTGGCGAGAAGATCGATGCACGAACCGACATCTACTCGATGGGTGTTCTGCTGTATCAGGCTTTGACTGGCGAACGTCCATACGAAGGCACCCTGGCTACCATCATGCACAAGGTGCTTTACGAAACGCCGCTGCCGCCATCGCGCCGGTCCACGATAGTGACGCCGGCTCTCGATCAGGTCGTGACGCGCGCGATGGCGCGGCAGCGCGCGGATCGGTTCGCGAGCGCGGCTGAGTTCAAGGCGGCACTGTACCGGGCCCTGGAATCCCCATCGGCGGCGGCCGATCCGGTCGGTCTGGCGACCGTCGCGCGCCAACCGCTCGGACGCACCTCACGCCGCCGTGTCGCACCGGCACTCGTCTTGACGTCAGTGGCCGCGGTGCTCATCGCAGCGGGAGGGGCGGCAGCCTGGCGCTTCCATCGCGCACCGCGGACGGACGTGTCCGCTGTCCAGCCGGTTCCCGCCAACGAAGCAAGTGCAGTCGCATCTTCTGTTCCGCCGGCTGGAAAGCCATCACCGGCCCCCGCGAAGAGCGAGGCGGAAGCCAAGACGGAGACGTCGTCGGCAACAGAGGCGCAGGCCCTGGCGGCGGCGAGGGTGCCTGCCGCACAGCCGCCGTCCGAACCGGGGCCGGTGGCAGACGAACACCCGGTGAGCGTGGCAGAACGACCCGTGCCGCCGCCGGGGCCGTCCACACCGGAGGCCGGCATAGCCGACCTCTTTCCTAACCCTTTGCATAGGCTTGTACCGCCCACCAGTGACGCGGTCGGCCCGGTTGCGGTCATTCCGCCGCCGGCCGCCAGTCCGCCGGACAAAAAGCCTGATACCGGCAGTGTTGCGGCGAAAGCGACCACGGGTGACGCAATCGCCGGCCCCAGCCGACGCGCGGCCAAGCCCGACCGGCGCGGCAAGCCGGCACCCGATCTGGCGCATAACGTGATCCCGCCCGTTGTTCCCGACCGGGCGGATGACGACGCGATTACGGAAACGCTCCGCAGGCTGCGCAACGGCGTTGCCAGCAAGGCGGAGCCTCCTCTCACCAGCAGGCCAGAGCCGTCCGAGGAAGTTCTATCGCCGCCGGTCGTCTATGCGACCACATCGTCAAGTCCGGTCGGCTTGCTTTGCCAATCGGTGACGCCAGAAACCGCGGCGAAGTTCGGCTTGGACCGGGCGCGCGGCATGGTCGTTCTGGGGGTCACCAGCGGCAGTGCGGCAGCGGCGGCAGGGATACGGCAGAAGGACGTCATCCTGAAGATCAACGGTGCCGAGGTCAGCGATTTGTCCTCACTGCGGCAGATAGCCCGGGGAGGCGCCGCGACGCAGACGGTTCCCGTGGAGGTGCTGCGCCACGGCAGCCAGCTTGTGCTGCGTCTTGAGGTTGATCAAATTCGCCGCTGAACACCTCGTGGGCGTGGCTGACAGAGTGCAGGGTAACGGCCGCGCGCGTCATCCCATGGATGACAGGCACCGAGCCGGATTGATCGGTGGTTGATCCTCAGATGTTCCAATAGGTGCGGATGGTTGGTTTGGGCGTGCTGTTCGTCCCGAGGCACGGCGCGCCCCACGGGCGTGGTAAAATGCGGCGAGTCGCCAACGAGCCGGGAACGGCCGGTGCAGCGAGCCAAGGAGTCGCCCCAATGCCCGTGCTCATCTTCTACATCGCCGCTGCACTCACCGTCGGCCTGCTTGTCATCGTCACGTGCCTGCTGATGGTGGTCGTGCGGCGGCTCCGGGGCGACGGCAACCGGAATGCGCTGGTGATGCGGATCGATGCCTCGGAACGGCTGATGCGTGACGACAATGAGGCGTTGCGCTCCCGGCTCATTGAACTTGACCAGGGATTGCGCAAGGAAGTTTCCGTCAGCACGCGGGACGGGTTCGAGCGCGCCTTCGACAAGGTGCAGGAAGGCAGCAGGGCGCAGTCCCAGGCACTCCAGGAATCCATAAGTCGTGTGCAGCAGGCGATGTCGGATTTGTCGGAGCGTGTGACCTCCGGCATGACCGAGATGAAGACCCTGCTGGCGGAGAAACTTGCCGACGCCGAACGGTCGGCGGCCGAAGGGCGTGCGGCCCTGCTGCGCGACACGGCGGAATCCATCGTCCGTGCGCGCGAAGGCATTGACGGTTCGCTCAAGGTGTTCGGCGACCAGCAGGCCGAGCGATTGGGGCGTATGGAAGAGGGGGTCAAGGCGAGCGGAGAGGCGTCGCAGGCGCATCTTAAGGACATCCGCACCGTCGTCGGCGCCGCCGGCGAGAAGACCGAGAAGACGCTGACAGAGCAGCGCGAGACGGTGCTGGCGCACCTCACCACCGGCCAGACGCAGGTGTCGGAGAAACTGACCAAGGACCTCAGCGGATTGATGGAGAAGGTCACCCTGGGCTTCGACGGCTTCACCTTGCGGCTGCGCGAGGAGCAGGAGCGGCTGCGCGGACAGGTGGACGCGAAACTGGGCGAGATGCGCGCCGGCAACGAGGCCAAGCTGGAGGAAATGCGCAAGGCGGTCGATGAAAAGCTGCAATCCGCTCTCGAAAAGCAGCTCGGCGAAAGCTTCCAGCGCGTCGCCGAACAATTTGCCGCCGTGCAGCAGGCCGTCGGTCAGGTGCAGAGCGTGGCGGGGCAGGTCGGCGACCTGAAGCGTCTTTTCTCTAACGTCAAATCGCGCGGCGGCTGGGGCGAGGCGCAGATCGACGCCATGTTGGGCGACATCCTGGCCGAGGGCAGCTACGAGCGGAACAAGCGCATGCGCGAAGGCAGCGGCGAGGCCGTCGAATTCGCCGTGCGCGTGCCCAATCGCGGCGGAGAGCCGGTGTGGCTGCCGATCGACAGCAAGTTTCCGACCGAAAGCTACGACCGCCTGTTGCAGGCCAACGAGGATGGCAATCGCGACGAGGAGATTGCCGCGCGTGCGGCGCTTGAGCGCACCATCCGCATGGAGGCGCAGCGCATCGCCAGCAAATACATTGTGCCGCCACTGACGGTGGAGTTCGCTGTGCTGTATCTGCCGACGGACAGTCTTTTCGCGGAGGTGGCCCGCTCACCTGGGCTGATTGAGCGGGTACGCAACGAACACCGGATCATGGTGATGGGCCCCAGCCTGCTGCCCGCGTTCCTGCACACGATCCGGGTCGGCCAGATGACGATGGCGCTGGAGCAGAAGACCGCCGAGATCGGCCACACGCTGAGCGCGGTGAAATCGGAATGGGACAAGCTGGGCAAGGTGCTCGACGGTCTGGCATCGAATGCCGAACGGTTAAGTCGGGGGATCGAGAACACCCGGACCCGGACGCGGGTAATCGGCAGGAAACTGCGCAGCGTAGCCGAACTGGATTATGTCGATGCCGCGCGGGTGCTCGGGCTCGATGCGCCGACGCTGGAGGCCGAGGCCGAGGACATCGCGGAAGACCAGGCTGACGCCGCCGGATAACTCGCGAATCAGTCCCGCAGCGGAAACTGCATGGCCACGACATCCAGACCGTCCGCGCCGGCATGCGCGACGAGGGGCGCTGCGTCCGGATAGACGAAGGTGCAGGACTTCGCCGGCAGCGGTTCCCCCTCGCGCAGCATCGTGCCGCCGACCACCACCCAGTATTGCCCCCGTCCGGAGGCCGGATCCGGCCCGGCAATGCTCGCCCCGGCCCCCAGCCGGTAGCGCCACGCGCCCATGCCGTCTGGCTCGGGGGCCAGCAAGGTTTCGCGCGCGGGGCCATCGGCCGGCAGGGGACCGGCTACGGCCTCCCGGTGGCGCCGCCCCGGCACGGCGCGCAGCGCGGTGCGATTCTCTGGCTTGGTCATGAAGCGCGCGCCGGGGTCGAAGCCGTTGCGCAGGGTAAAGTAGGAGACGCCCTCGCTGCTGGCGCGGATCGGTCCATAGGCGGTGTGGGCTGCCGCGAAATGCACGGTCACCGGCGCAGCCGCGTGGATGCCCATGGTGGCGGAGCCGGCGACGATGAGCTGGAACTGGTCGGCCTGGTGGTAATGCGCGCTGGCCGTGCTGCCGGGGTCCTGTTCCACCAGGAAGGCCATCGGAAACAGCGCGCCGATCTCCGGATCCGGCGTCCCGGGCGCCATGTTGTAGCGTGTCGTGCCTATATACAGTGTGTGCCAGAAGCTCACGCCGTCGGCGGCGGATCCGCGCCTGCGGTTTGCCCTGGCGGCATCGGCGGAAGCGGCTATGTGCATGGGATCGTCTCCGTCAAGAAGTGGCGCAGGCGGCACATTGCCCCTCGGCCTCGATGGTTGCCTTGCCCACGGTGAAACCCAGACGCTTCGCTGCCTCATCCAGCGCGTGGGCCAGCCGGTGGTCCTCGATTTCGGTCACCTTGCCGCAGGTGCGGCAAATCAGGAACTGCGCGGCGTGGTCGTGATCCTCCTCGGCGATGCAGCCGACGAAGGCGGACAGCCGCTCCAGCTTGTGGATCAGGCCTTGTTCCAGCAGGAAGTCCAGCGCCCGATAGACTGTGGGCGGGGCGGCGCCGTGCCGCGTGCTGCGCAGCCGGTCCAGTAGCTCATACGCGCCGGTCGGCGATCCGGCGTCCAGGACCAGGCCAAGGACCTCGCGCCGCAGATCAGTCAGGCGCGCCCCGTGAGACTCGCAGATCACGCTGGCGCGGTTCAGCAGCGTCTCGGTGCGGGGGGAAAACCCCATCTCCACTCCTTTCCGTCGGCCCTTTGCGCCGGTGGTGCCGGGGACCCAGAGCGCAACTTGCCGGAGACGTGAATCACGCGGCCGGACCCACCGCGTGATCGTCGCAGGCGCCATCGCCGGAGACGTGAATCGCGCGGTCAGACAAAGTCCCAGGGCCTGTTCGGTGCTTCTATCTGCACCAAACAGGCCCTAGATAGCACCCATGAGCGAAGATGCCACGCAAGCCAGCCCGGTGCTGGCCGCGATCCGGTTCGATGCGGACGGTCTGGTGCCGGCCGTGGCCCAGCAGCACGACACCGGCGAAGTGCTGATGATGGCGTGGATGAATGCCGAGGCGGTGGCCGAGACCCTCGCCACCGGCCGCGTCTGCTATTTCAGCCGCAGCCGGCGAAAGCTATGGCGCAAGGGCGAAACATCCGGTCAGGCCCAACACCTGAAAGAGCTGCGGGTCGATTGCGACGGCGATACGCTGCTGCTGCAGGTGGATCAGGAAGGTGTCGCCTGCCACACCGGCCGCCGGTCCTGCTTCTACCGGGCCGCGCGGGATGGTGCCCTGGTGGAGGTGGCGCCGGTCCTGGTGCCACCGGAAACTCTCTACGCGTCAGGCCACCCGCATGGCTGAGACTACGCCCATCACGGTGCTGACCGGCTTCCTGGGTGCCGGCAAGACGACCCTGCTGAACTACCTGTTGCGTCAGCCTGAATTCGCGCGCACCGCGGTGCTGGTGAACGAGTTCGGCGAAGTTGGGCTCGATCACCTGCTCGTGGAGAAGCTGGATGAGAACACTGTCCTGCTTAATGCCGGCTGTCTCTGCTGCACCGTGCGGGGCGATCTGGTCCGGGCACTGCGGGAGATGCTGCCGCGCGCACGTCGGGGCGAGATCACCCGGATCGTGATCGAAACAACAGGTTTGGCCGATCCGGCACCGATCCTTGCCACGCTCATGACCGATCCGGTGGCGGCGTCCGTGTATCGCCTCGACGGTGTCGTGACGGTTGTGGATGCGCTGTTCGGCGAGGCGCATCTCGATGCACAGGGCGAAGCTGTGCGGCAGGTGGCGGTTGCCGACCGGATCGTGCTGAGCAAGACGGATCTCGCCGATTCCGGGTCGTTGCGTCCGCGCCTGCACCGGCTCAATCCCGGAGCGCCGGTCATCGAGGGGCGCCGGGGCGTCATTGATCCGGCCATCATTCTGAATGCCGGTCTGTTCGACCCGGCCCGCAAGATCCCCGACGTCGCCGGCTGGTTGGCCGCGGAGGCGTTCGCCGTTGCGGCGCATGATCATGATCACGACCACGACCGTAACCGCCACGACGCGCACATTGCGGCATTCTGCATCACTCTGGATCAGCCCGTGCACTGGCAGGGCCTGGGCACCTGGCTGGAAATGCTGGTCGCGACCAACGGGGCGAACCTTCTGCGCATCAAGGGTATCCTGAACTTGCAGGGTCAGGATCGGCCGGTGGCGATCCACGGCGTGCAGCACGTCATGCATCCGCCCACGCTGCTGGCCGGCTGGCCCGACGGCGACCCGCGCACCAGCCGGCTGGTGTTCATCACCCGCGATCTGCCGCGCGCAGTCGTCGAGGATGGTTTGCGCGCGTTCGAGGGTGCGGCGCGCGACGCTGTGCCGTTGGCGGGCTGACTGTCCATGCCATTGTTCTATCTGATCGCCGGGGAGCAGAGCGGCGATATACTCGGCGCTCGCCTGATGCGTGCGATCGAGGCACGTCGGCCCGACGTGCGGTTTGCCGGGATCGGTGGGACGGCAATGCAGGAGGCCGGACTGACCAGCCTGTTCCCGATGCGCGAACTGGCGCTGATGGGTCTGCTGGAGGTCGTGCCGCGGCTCGTCAGGTTGCGCGAGCGCCTCAGGCAGACGGTCGCCGACATAGCGAAGCGGATGCCGGATGTCGTGGTGACCATCGACTCGCCCGGCTTCACGTTGCGCGTGCTACGGACCATTGCGCCGCTCAGGATACCGCGGGTTCACTATGTCGCGCCGCAGGTCTGGGCTTGGCGGGAAGGCCGGGTGAAGCACTATCCGGGCCTGTGGGATCAGCTTCTGTGCCTGCTGCCGTTCGAGCCGGCGTTTTTCGCGGGCCATGGCTTGCCGGCAACTTTCGTCGGCCATCCGGTGCTCGAAAGCGGCGCCGGCGATGGCGACGGCCACGCGTTCCGCGCGAGCAATGGCATCGCGCCGGGCGACTGCGTCGTGACGATCATGCCTGGCAGCAGGCGCACCGAGGTGTCCCGCCTGCTGCCGGTTCTTGGCGAGACACTGGCGCGGATACCCCGGCCGATTGTTCCGGTGGTGCCGGTCGCAGCCCCGGTCGCGGAGGCGGTAAGGGGCGCGACCGGCGGCTGGCCGGTCAAGCCCATTCTGGTGACCACGACAGACGACAAGCACGACGGGTTCGCCGCCTCTGCCGCCGCGTTGACCAAGTCGGGCACCTCTACGCTGGAACTCGCCCTGGCGCGGGTGCCGATGATCGTCACCTATCGGGTGAATCCGCTGACCGCGCTGCTCGCCCGCCGCCTGGTCAAGGTGAAATACGCGTCGCTGCTGAACCTGCTGGCAGAGCGCGAGGTGGTGCCGGAATTGATTCAGGAGGATTGTCGTCCGGACCGGCTCGCTGCGGCCTTGGACGGGCTGCTGAGCGATCCCGGCGTGGCTTCTGCCCAGGTGCAGGGGTTCGAAGAACCGCTTGCCGCGCTGGCGCCAGCCGGCGGCCTGGCACCATCGGAGGCAGCCGCGGACGCGGTCCTCGCCTGTCTGGGGCAAGCACCGGTAGGTGCGGCGACGTGGGCCGCCTCTGGTTGACACCTGATGCGCCGCACGGCCAAGTGCACACCGAAGGAGCGCAGAGGCCATGGCGATCACGACAACTCATCTTCCCGCGGCAGAACCGGTCTCCATCCCCATCCGCGAAATCCTGCCCTGGGCCATCTTCGGCGGGCTTCTTGCCCTGCTCGCCTTGTACTTTATCGGCGTCGAGGAAGGCGCAACCTCACTGCTTCAGGGCATGTATGTGCACGAGTTCGTGCATGACGGGCGGCATCTCTTCGGCTTCCCCTGTCACTGAGTTTCCGCGCCACCATCATGGTCAGGACATTGCTGGTGCGCGGGATGCTGGCCGGCATTCTCGCCGGGCTGATCGCCAGCGTATTCGCCTGGCTGTTCGGCGAGCCGCGGATCGACCAGGCCATCGCCTTTGAGGATCACCTACGTCAACTCGCCGGCGCAGCGCCGGAGCCGGAGCTTGTCAGTCGCGCGGTTCAGAGCACTATCGGGCTGCTGACGGCGGCGGTGGTTTACGGCTCGGCCCTTGGTGGTATTTTCGCCCTGGTCTTCGCCTACGCGCATGGACGGATCGGGCGGCTCAGCCCGCGCGCGACAGCCGCGATCCTCGCGGCCGCCGGATTCGTCACGCTGATTCTGGTGCCGCAGTTGAAATACCCGGCGAACCCTCCGGCCGTCGGCGACGCAGAGACCATCGGCGCAAGGACGGCGCTTTACTTCATCATGATCGCCTTCTCCATCGCCGCGGCGGTGGCCTCGCTGAGTACTGGGCGCAGCCTCGCCGCACGGCTGGGCGGCTGGAATGCCGCGCTTGTCGGCGTCGCCTGCTATGGCGTCGCGATGGCGATTGTCATGCTGGTGCTGCGGCCGGTCGACGAAGTGCCGACCGGCTTTTCGGCCGATCTCCTGTGGCAGTTCCGTCTTGCGTCGCTCGCCGTTGAGGCCGTGCTGTGGACGACGCTTGGCCTGACATTTGGTATCCTGGCCGAGCGTCCGCTCGCAAGCCGAGCGCAGCGCATGGTTTTTCCGAGGGCTGGCTGAGAGGCGAACCGTTTCCGGCCGAAGGCTGGAAGGCGTGAACTGCGGTTTGCAGACAAAGTCCCGCAGCGCGTGACAGCATGACGCGCAGTGAGGCAGCGGGGACGTTGGAACAGCCATCGATACCGCTGCAGCTTCAGCACCGGGCAGCCTGGCGCAGATCCGTACAGCGTGCCGCTATGACGTCGGGATTGCGGATTGACCGGCACAGAGTCTTGTTGACGAACCATCCGATATTGATTCAACGCTTTCTCCGACACTGCGGTACGGGGAGGCGGTGTGGCCGGACGATGCGGCTGGCGAAAAAAGACCGCTATGCAAGCCCTTGGCCTGCCGGCGTTCAACAGGTCGGGAGGATCGGCGTTGATTGGCCGGTGGTTTGCAGTCCGGTGGCTTGCAATCGGGATCGTGTTGCAGCCAGTCCTCGCCATGGCACAGCCGACCGGCCGCGCCCCGACTGCCGCACCTGGCGCTGCCCCGCAAAAGCCTGAGACTGTTTTGCCGGAAGTCAATGTCATCGCCCCTTCGCCGCTGATCGGTTCGGGAATTGATCGGGATACGGTGCCCGCGGAAACGCATGTGCTGGACAGCCGCGATCTGATGCGTCAGGGCACCGCCAATCTGACCGGGTCCCTGCATCAGCAGGTCGGCGGCGTGTCGCTCGACTCTGCGTCCGGGAACCCCTTCCAGCCAACCTTGTTCTACCACGGCTTCGCTGCGTCACCCTTGCAGGGAACGCCCCAGGGCCTTGCGGTCTATGTGAACGGCATGCGCTTCAACCAGCCGTTCGGCGACACGGTGGATTGGGACCTTATTCCGGACATCGCCATCGATCGCATCAACCTGGAAGGCTCGAACCCAGTCTTCGGCCTCAACGCGCTTGGCGGCTCGGTGAACGTTCAGATGAAGAACGGGTTCACCTATCACGGGTTCGAGGCCGATTTGTCCGGCGGTTCATTCGGTCAGGTCCAGGGTGAGTTTCAGTACGGCAAGCAGGTTGGCAACACCGCAGCCTATGCTGCGGGGACAGTGTTGCACCAGGGCGGCTGGCGCGATCTGCAATCTTCCAACCTACAGAATTTCTACGGGGATGTCGGCTGGCGCGGTGAGCGCGCCGAGGTGCACGTCAATCTTTCCCTGTCGCATTCGGTGCTCAACGGACCCGGGACGTCGCCGGTGGAGCTTCTGGCTGTCGATCCGGCCGCGCAGTTCACAGCGCCCAACCAGATCAGCAACCAGTACGCGTCCGTCAGCCTGTCGGGGAACATGGATGTCAGCGACACGACATCCCTCCAGGCGCTCGTCTACTACCGCTATCTTTTGCAGCGCGTGACCAACGGCAATGCGCCGAACGACACGCCCTGTGCCGACGGTTCGGGTTTTCTGTGCACCGAGGATGGCGTTCCCAGCACGACCCGCGGTGGCGCAATGATCCCCGCCTTCCTGAACGGTGGTCCGTATTCCGAACTCGATAACCAAACTACCAACACCAATGCCTACGGTGTTGCGCTTCAGGCGACGAATACCAACGATATATTCGGGCTGAAGAACCATTTTGTCGCCGGGTTCAGCTTTGACGGCGCGCAGAATCTGTTCAGTGCTACTTCGTTTATCGGCGGACTGACGCCACTTGATCGCGTTTTCATCGGTCCCGGTGTGGTGATCGACGAGCCGGATGTCAATCAGCCGGTGCGTGTGGATATTTCGGATGCAACCTATGGCCTCTATGTCGCCGACACATTGAACCTCACGCCGCGTCTTGCCTTGACCTTGTCGGGCCGATTCAACGCCGCGCAGGTCGATCTCAATGATCAGAGTGGCGACGACCTTTCGGGCAATCACAGTTACAACCACTTCAACCCGGCGGCCGGGCTGACCTATCGCGTTACGCCGTGGCTGACGGCGTATGCCGGCTATGCCACGGCGAATCGCGCGCCGACCCCGGCTGAGCTGTCATGCGCCGGGCCGCAAAATTCGTGCAGCCTGGCGAATTTCTTTGTGGGCGATCCCGACCTCCAGCAAGTGGTCGCGCATACGGTGGAAGCCGGCGTGCGCGGTGCCTTTGCACCTTTTGCGGGAGCAAAGCTGAGTTACAACCTGGGCTTCTTTCGCAGCAACCTTGATGACGACATCAGCTTCATCAACAGCGAGACGACGGGACGAGCCTTTTTCGCCAATGTCGGCCAGACGCGGCGGCAAGGCGTCGATGCGTCGGTGCAGTTCAGGACGGACCGATGGCTCGCGTATCTCGCGTATTCGTATCTCGATGCAACGTTCCAGACCGGTTTTGTCGAGGCCGGCGGTGACAATCCGGCGGCGGCTGCCGACGGCACCCTTACGGTACGCCCCGGCAATCGTCTGCCAGGCATTCCCGCGCATCAGCTCAAATTCGGTGCCTACTACAAGCTCACCGACAAGTGGACCATCGGTGCTGTCGGGATCGCTGCCAGCGGCGCCTATCTGTTCGGGGATGAGGCCAACCTGACGCCGAAGCTGCCGGCCTATTTCACGCTAAGCCTCAGCACCACCTATCAGTTGACGGATCACGTCCAGCTCTTCGCCTGGGCGCAGAACATCACCAATGAACGGTATTACACATTCGGCACATTCTCACCCACCAGCTCGGTGTTCATCGCGCAGGCGCCCAATGCGACCAATCCCCGGAGCTACAGCCCCGCCGCGCCTGCAGGCGGTTTCGGTGGCGTGCGGGTCACGTTTTAAGGCAGCTCAGGGGGGTGCCGTGAGGATCCGGCCACCGGGCGCGACGCCTGTCAGGTACATGGTTGCATCGCCGAACCACCGTGTCTCAAACGCCATGCGCACCGGCACCATCGGCTCGCTCGGCAGTACCTGGGCAAACCAGGCAGAGCCGTGCAACGGCCGCCGGTCTTCTGGATCGTCATGACCCAGCAGAAATCCGGCCAGCATCCGCCCGCTGAAATCGCAGCGCAGGGCCTGCCCGCTGAAGGAGGACCGGCCGGTGGGCGCCAGGTGCTCGTCGCCCATCGTGTGCGCAACAATCCGCGTGGCGCGCCGGCCGTCGAAGGTCTGGACGCTTGTTTCGCAGCGGCCGGTATCGGCCACAGTGCGCATAAGGTCGGCCAGTGCACTGAGCGTATCGATGGAATGTGCTTGCAGCGCCGGTGGCACCGCTTCCCGCTCACCCAGATTGGGCGGCACCAACTGGCGTATCAGCGGCAACCCGTGAGCATAGTCGATGCGGGCGATCCGCTCCTGTCCCCGCCAGGCCCCTTCGCCGAAGAATTCGTGCGGCACCGGTTTGCGTTCCAGCCAGCCACCGTCGACGGTGTTGAACTGATGGCCGCGGTAGAAGAACCCGACCAGGCCGGTGGTGTGGTAGGCAAGCTCCATCTGGTAGGACCAGGGACCGAGGCTGAACCCGGCCTGGACATCTGCCACATGCAGGCCGGCGGCATAGGTCTGATAGCTGGCATGCAGGGCGGCCGGCGCGCTCAAGCCTCTGGGATGAGGCGGGGGCACGGGGGCCGCGGTCTCGCCCGCGCGTGCGGCCGGCAGCCCCAGAAACAGAACAGCGAGCGAGATGGCGGCGTTCCTGCGCATTTGATAAGTTTATGCCGCAGTGCCGCAAGTGCAAGGCATCGGGCCGGCCGCCGGGTTTATTCGCCGGCGGGGTTCCTGTAAGACGCTTCCGCGGTCGCGGGCGTGGCGGAATTGGCAGACGCGCCGGACTCAAAATCCGGTTCTGGTGACAGAGTGTCGGTTCGACCCCGACCGCCCGCACCAATCCATAAAGCAAGCGGCCGGATGACGCTCAGGCGGGCGCGAACCGGCGCAGCGCGTCCGGATCCAGGGTCACACCCAGGCCCGGGCCGGCCGGGACCTCCAAGGACCCGTTGGCGTAGCGTGGCGGGTTGACGAAGATCTCGTTTTGCAACGGGTTTCGTCCGACATCGTATTCGAGCAGCGGCGGGAACGGCACATTGGCCGCATGTGGGTAGGCGGGAAGGGCGGCCAGAAAATGGAGCGCCGCCACCAAGCCGACACCGGTACCCCAGACATGCGGCGAGATGCGCAAATGCTCCCCGGCACAAAGCGCGGCAATGGTCTGCGCGACGGCGAAGCCGCCGCACAAGGTCAGGTCCGGCTGAACCACCGCCGCAAGCCTGCCGTCGATCAACCGGCGGAAGTCGAACAGGCTGTAGAGTGCTTCGCCGGTCGCCACCCTGACCGGTGCGCGTGCGGACAGGCTGCGGTAGCCGCCCCAGTCCTGCGGTGCCAGAGGCTCCTCGTACCAGTGAATGTTGCAGGACGCGGTAGCCCGCATGCTCTCCAGCACGCCGTCCTCAGTATAGTTGCCATTGGTATCCACGGTCAGCAGCGGCGACTCGCCGATGATGCTTCGAGCCAGGCACGCGCGGGCCGCATCCTCGGCGGGATTTCGGCCGATCTTGATCTTGAAGGCCTGAAAGCCACGGCCGGCGTGCGGCTCCAACTGCGCCGCGAGTGCGGTGTCCTGGTCGTCCTCAGCGGTGAAGTAGCCGCCTGACGCGTAGACCGGAATCCGCTCGCGCAACCGTCCGCCGATCAGATCCGCGGCCGACAGGTTCAGCATCTTGCCGATCGCGTCGTGTGCGGCGATGTCGATCCCGCCCATCACGGCAACAAACTGGTTTTGCGTACCGGCGTGATACAACGTGGCGAGGACCGTCTGCGCGGCGCCGCGCTGCGCGAAGATGCTCTGCCCCAGGTAGTAGGGCTTGATCACATCGAGACAGGCGCGGGTGACGGCAGGCGGGCCCCAGGCCTCACCGATACCCTGCACGCCGTCCTCGGTCTGCAGCAGGATCAGGCTGGCGCCGCGCGCTTTTGCCAGACCGCGTGCGGAGCCGTATGGAACAGGCGGCGCGAAACTGAGCGGGACCGTCTTTATGTCGCGGATGCGGGACATCGGCTGAGCCTCGCGGTCACTGGAATTCCCCGCGAGGGTGGGTACGGCGCCGAGCGGTTGTCAACGCGCGGAACGATCGGACGGCAAATGGGGCCGCCCCACACTGGCGAGCGGCCCCGATTCCTTGAATTTGCCCGGCCGGGATTGTTCAGGCGGCCCGCGTCTTGCCCCGCCGGCTGGTTGCCTGCGACCGCAGCCGCGCGCGGACGGCATCGACCCGCGGGCCTGTCACTTCCAGCTCGGCGCAGGCCCTGGCGTCCCAGGTCCATGTCGAGAGATCAGGGTGCAGGGTCAGAACGACGCCGCCATTCTCGAATGTGCCGCGGTCGCCGTTGTCCAGGTAGCTTTCCGCGGCCAGGCCTTCCGCCAGCAGCAGGTCGTGCCGGGGCAGCTCGATGTGGAAGTAGTCCACCGTGTCCACCTCCTCCTGCACGACATTCAGGCCGTTCACGAGACACTTGGCGGGGATCAGGACCCCTTCGGCAAAGATCGCGTGCTGGGGGGAAACCAGCAGGTCCCGCTTTGGCAGGTTCGGGCCAAGCGCGCTGGCGCCGATGCGTATGGGGAGGACTTGCCTCGGTTTGGGATGGCGGGTGCAGTCGATGCGGCGACGGCCGACCCAGACAATCGGCGCGGTCGCGCAGGAGGCCGTGACGACAAGCTGGCCCTCCTTCAGATCTTCGACTGGCACCTCGCCATCCGGCGTCATAATGCGCGTGCCGCGCGCGTAGCAGACGGCGGCAGCGACCTGGATGTCCGCAGCACCGCCCACCATCGAGACGTTGAAAGCTTCCCCAGTGTAGGTGCCGGTAAGGGCAATTCTCTCCACCACGGTAGTGCCGTTGCTGACGACGAGGGTGCCTGCGTTGAGCACGGCGCTGGTGGCGGTGAGGCCTTGCAGCAGGATGGAATCGCCGATCTGTGCGGCGATGGTGCCGAGGAAGGTCGCCGGATTGTCCAGCTTCAGCGTGTCGTTGCCGTGCATCGTCACGGTGACGCTGCTGCCGACATTCGCCACTTCCAGCGTGCCGCCAGCCGGA
>DATNEJ010000156.1:0-13477 GCA_035606775.1 Acetobacteraceae bacterium
AGCGACGCACCGCTGTAGCGCAGGCGCGGCGTGAACGCTTCGGCGATCAAGGCCGCCTGAGGCCCGTACATCATGTCATGCGGGATCAGCGAGAGGACGATCGCCACGAAGATCAGCCACGGTATCGCCGTAGCCAGCATGCCGAAATAGAGGAAGCCGAACAGGCCGGTCACCACGGCCCCGATCAGGTACATCTTGCGGCGCCCGATCAGGTCGGAGATATGGCCCGAAAGCGGGATCGTTACGAACGACACGACCGACGCGACAAGCACCGCCGCCAGCACGAAATCCCGCGACATCTTCAGCGTGCCGGTCGCATAGGCGAATACGAACGCCGTAAAGATATAGAACGGCGCCTGCTCGGCCATGCGCAGCAACGCCGAGAGGATGATCTCCTTCGGCTGCTTGCGGAACACCTCCGTGATTGGTGCGCGCTCGATTTTCCGCTCGGAGAGCAGACGCTGGAACACCGGCGTTTCCAGAATGCCGAGCCGGATCCATAGGCCGATGCCGACGAGGATGATGCTCAGCAGGAAGGGAATCCGCCAGCCCCAGGTGGCGAACTGATCGCCTGACAGGCTGCTGACGATGAGGATGACGAGATTGGAGATGAACAGGCCGGATGGCACGCCGAACTGCGGCCATGATGCGACGAGTCCGCGGCTACCGTGCGTGCGCGCCCACTCCATGGAAATCAGCACCGAGCCGCCCCATTCGCCGCCCACGCCGATGCCTTGCAGCACACGCAGGATGGTCAGGATGACCGCACCCCAGATGCCGATCGACGCATAGGTTGGGACGAAGGCGATCAGGAAGGTCGCGATGCCCATGCAGAGCAAGGTGGCGATCAGCGTCGCCTTGCGGCCGATGCGATCGCCATAATGGCCGAAGATGGCTGCGCCGATGGGGCGCCCGACAAAACCGATGAAGTATGTCCCGAACGCCGCGAGAGTCGCGGCCAGCGGCGATTCATTGGGAAAGAACAGTTTGCCGAAGATAAGTCCCGCCGCGGTGCCATAGATGAAGAAGTCATACCATTCGATCGTGGTGCCGATGGTGGCGGCAACGACGGCGCGCCTGAGTTGTCTGCCGTGTTCCGCTTCCGAGATCACACCTGTTGCGGTCGCACTGGCCATATCGCGTACCTCCCGCGAAATTGGGGCTGACTTCGCCCTGGGCCATATTTATAACGGATTTTTACCGCTTTACGTAATCAAAGCAGTAATACTCCGGTGACTCGACCGTAATCCCCTGGACATGATGCCGTCTTGCAACTGCCCGGATCGAAGGGTCCCTTGCCGGGGTCAAAAAATGCAAAATGGGGAGATCGCCGGTGCCGACGTTGTTTCGCGCGTCGCTGCGGGACCGGTTCCCAGTCGCAATTCCGCGCATGCCGATCTGCCCGTTCCGCCGCCGTCCGGCCTTGCCACAGAGCCCGTGTATTGCCCTCCTAAGCCGACTGGACTGGCATGGCGCGCAAACTGCCCGCGCGGCGGCCGGCGCGGAACAGGAAATCGACGAACTGGCCGACCCGCGGCAGCGTCGCGCGCACCGTCACCGCGCGCAGCCCCCAAAGCTCCGCCACCGCATCGGCGGCCCCGGCCATATCCGCATCCGCGCCCAAAAGCAGCATGACCGGAAGGTCGCGATCGACTGCGGCCACCTCCATCAGCACGTGGCAGCCGTCCTGACCGCCGGAATCCATCTCGGCGATCACCGCCATCGGCCGAAGCGACGGCAGCAGCGCGCCCAGGCTCACCGCCGAGGGCAGCAACTCCACGCCGATATCGAGAAAGTCGCACACGGATTCGATGCTGTCCGCCAGCGCAGGATCGTCGCTGACCACCGCGACGAGCGCTCGGCGCGCGGCCTCCTCAACCGGTCGGGTGTCGCTCGCAGGTTCCGCCTTGACCCGATCGAGCAGCGCAAGATTTTCCATGACGCGACTCCCTTGCCGGCTGCTATGCAGCAATCTCGCTGGCTGTCTGCGTTTTGCAGAGCGGCAGAGCGCGACTCGGCAAACCCTGGCCGGAACCCTGGACTTGTTGAAGTCGCCGACAGGTGATTAGCGCGTCGATACGCGCGAGTACAGCGTGATTAACCGTGAAAACGGGAAACGGCGCCCGCGGAACCCGGAAAGACTTTAGGTGTTCCGCCCCCCGTAGCGGCGTACCCGCAGGTCTGCCTGGCGCTGATGGGCGGAGAAATTCTCGATCGCGCACAGGCGCGAACAGTATTCGCCGATCATCGCCGTGGCCTCCGGACTGACCTCCTGATAGGTCACGGTCTTGAGGAATTTCCCCACCCACAGTCCGCCGGTGTAGCGGGCAGCCCGCTTGGTGGGCAGCGTATGGTTCGTGCCGATCACCTTGTCTCCGTAAGCGACGTTCGTCTCCTTGCCCAGGAACAAGGCGCCGTAATTGGTCATGCGCTCCAGGAACCAGCGCGGATCGCGTGTCAGCACCTGCACGTGCTCGGATGCGATCCGGTCGGCCTCCGCCGCCATCTCCTCATTCGTGTCGCACAGGATCACCTGCCCATGGTCGCGCCACGCCGCGCCGGCGATGGACGCCGTCGGCAGGTCGGTAAGCTGACGGTCGATTTCCGACTGGATCTCGTTGGCGATTTTCGCCGACGTGGTCAGCAGGATTGCCGGCGAGGTTGGACCGTGCTCCGCCTGGCCCAGCAGGTCGGTGGCGCACATCTCCGCATCGGCGGTGTCGTCGGCGATAATCAATGTCTCGGTGGGGCCGGCCAGCAGGTCGATGCCGACCTGGCCGAAAAGCTGGCGCTTCGCTTCCGCGACATAGGCGTTGCCGGGACCCACCAGCATGTCCACCCGCGGGATAGACGCAGTGCCCAACGCCATGGCAGCGACCGCCTGAATGCCGCCCAGCAGGTAGATCTCGTCCGCTCCGCCCAGCGCCATAGCAGCGACCGTGGCGGCCGGCGCGACGCCATTCAGCGGCGGCGTGCATGCCGCGATGCGTTTGACACCGGCGACCTTGGCGGTCAGCACCGACATATGCGCCGATGCGACCATCGGGTAGCGCCCGCCGGGGACGTAGCAGCCGACGCTCGCCACCGGGATGTTCTTGTGACCCAGCCGCACGCCCGGCAGCGTCTCCACCTCGACATCGTGCAGCGCCGCCTTCTGCGCCTCCGCGAAGCGGCGGATCTGCGTTTGGGCAAATTTGATATCAGCAATCACCTGGGGCGGCAGGCTATCGATCAGTGCCTGGATCTGCGCGTCCGTCAGGCGGAACTGCGCCGGTTCCCAGCCGTCGAACTTCGCCGACAGGGCGCGCACCGCCACATCGCCGCGCGTGCCGATATCATCCAGGATGGCTTCAACGGTCTGCCGCACCGCGCGGTCGGCGCCGGCCTTCTCCGCTTCCGTGGCACCCGGCTTGAGTACGCGAATCATCGTCAGACCTCCTCCACCTGCTCGACGCCCGGCACCAGCTTGAGCGCCTGTGCCAGGCGCGGCGTGACCGAATAGCCGCCGGGCAAGGCAATCTCCACGCTCTGGTCACGGCCAAGGCGCGGGACAAGGGTCACACGGCCCCGCCCGCTGCCTTCCTTGCCGAGCAACTGGCGGATATGGGGAACCGCGGCGCTCTCGCGCAGCCAAATGCGCATGGAAGCGCCGGCCGAAGCCGCCGCCTGGTCCAGTGCCGTCACGTCCTGCGCGGTAATGCGCAGCGCCTCTCCGTCCGCCTTCAGGTCGGCAGCGACCAGCACGTTCGCACCTATCGTCAGCAATTCGCGCGCACGGGCGAGCACCTCGCTGAAGCACGTCACCTCGACGGAGCCGGTGGCGTCGGACACGCTCACCCATGCCATGCGGCTGCCGGTGCGGGTGATGCGTTCTTTGGTGGCGACCACCGTGCCGGCAAGGCGGACGCGCGTGGCACCCGCCGCGGCGACAGCCTCGACCCGCGCCGAGGACGTGACGCCGAGCCGTCGCAACGCCTGCGCGTAGGCGTCGAGCGGGTGGGCCGTCAGGTGAAAGCCGACCGCCTCGGCTTCGAAGGCCAGCCGTTCGAGTGGCGGCCAGTCGGGCATGTCGGGGAGGCGCATCGGCTCGGGCTTGCCGGCCCCGCTGCCGAACAGGTTGATCTGCCCGCTCTCCTTCTGCTCCTGGTCGGCCTGTGCGCGCCGCAGGATCGTCTCCGCCCCGGCGAACAGGCGCGCGCGGTTGGGGTCCAGGCGGTCGAAGGCGCCGGCGCGGATCAGGTTCTCCAGTTGCATGCGGTTTACCTGGCGCGGATCGATGCGCGTGGCGAAATCCGCCAGGTCCGCAAACGGCTTGGTGCCGCGTTCGCCCACCAGGGTTTCCATCGCCGCGAAGCCGACCTTCTTCACCGCGGCAAGGGCATAGCGGATGGCCAGCCTGCTTTTGCCGCCGGCATCATCGCTGACCGGTTCCACCAGGAAGTCTGCGCCGGAGCGGTTGATGTCCGGCGGCAGGATGCGAATGCCGGCGCGCTCCGCTTCCTGCTTCAGGGCCGCGAGCCGGTCGGTGTTGCTGATGGCCAGACTCATGCAGGCGGCGAAGAACACTTCCGGATGGTTGGCTTTCAGCCAAGCCGTCTGATACGCGACCAGGGCGTAGGCGGCGGCGTGCGATTTGTTGAAGCCATAATCGGCGAACTTCGCCATCAGGTCGAACACTTCCTTGGCCTTCGCCGGGTCGATGCCGCGCTCGACCGCACCCTTGATGAAGATGTCGCGCTGGGCTTCCATTTCCGACGCGATCTTCTTGCCCATTGCGCGCCGCAGCAGGTCGGCACCGCCCAGGCTGTAGCCCGCCATCTTCTGGGCGATCTGCATGACCTGTTCCTGGTAGACCATGATGCCGTAGGTCTCGCTCAGGATGTCGTGGATCTCCGGATGCGGTGCGGCCCATGTCTCGCCATGCTTGCGCCGGCAGTAATCGGGGATGTTGGCCATTGGCCCGGGCCGGTACAGCGCCACCGCGGCGATCATGTCCTCGAACCGGTCGGGACGCATCTGGCGCAGCGTATCGCGCATGCCCTGGCCTTCCATCTGGAACACCCCGCCGGCATCGCCCTTTTGCAGCATCTCGTAGGTCTTGGCGTCGTCCAGCGGCAGGCGGTCCAGATCCACCGGCGTGCCGAGGTCCGCCAGGAATTTTTCCGCCCGCCGCAGGATCGTCAGCGTCGTCAGGCCCAGGAAGTCGAACTTGACCAGCCCGGCCTGCTCGACATGCTTCATCGAATACTGCGTAACGAGGAAATCGGACTTCGGATCGCGATAGAGCGGCACGAGTTCCATCAGCGGACGATCGCCAATCACCACGCCCGCGGCATGGGTCGAGGCGTGGCGGTAAAGTCCTTCGATCTGCAAGGCGATTTCCAGCAGGCGGGCGATGCCTTCGTCGTCGTCGCGCAGGGCCTGCAATCTTGGCTCCCCATCCACGGCCTGCCGCAAGGTGACGGGCTTGGCGGGGTTGTTCGGTATCAGTTCGGCGACCTTGTTGACCTGGCCGAACGGCAGCCCCAGCACGCGGCCGACGTCGCGCACCGCGGCGCGCGCCTGCAGCTTGCCGAAGGTGATGATCTGCGCGACGCGGTCATTGCCGTACTCGTGGCGCACATAGTCGATGACCCGGTCGCGGCCTTCCTGGCAGAAATCGATGTCGAAATCCGGCATCGACACGCGTTCCGGATTGAGGAACCTTTCGAACAGCAGGTTGAAGCGCAGCGGATCGAGGTCGGTGATGGTCAGCGCCCAGGCCGCGACGGAACCGGCGCCGGAACCGCGTCCGGGGCCGACCGGGATCCCCTGCGCCTTCGACCACTGGATGAAATCCGCGACGATCAGGAAGTAGCCGGAGAACCCCATCTTGGCGATGACGTCGAGTTCGTAGTCCAGGCGCTGTCGATAGTGCGCGCGTGTCTCGGGATCGGCCTGCACGGTATCCATGCGCCGCTCCAGCCCCTCGATCGCCATGGCGCGCACAGTTTCTTCCTCGGTCGCACCGGGACGGACCTTCGGGCAGACCGGCAGCAGCGGCGGCCGCGATTCCGCCATCACCGCGCAGCGGCGCGCAATGGCGAGCGTGTTGTCGCACGCCTCGGGCAGATCGGCGAACAAAGCGCGCATGACTGCCGCCGGCTTGAACCAGTGCTCCGGCGTGACCCGCCGGCGATCCTGTTCCGACAGCAGGCGGCCTTCCGCGATGCACAGCAGGGCGTCGTGCGCCTCATGCATGTCCGGCGTCGCGAAGTAGCAGTCATTGGCGGCGACCAGGGGCAGGGCGTGCGCATCGGCCAGCGCGATCAGGCCAGGCTCGATGGCGCGCTCGACCGGCAGGCCGTGACGGTGCAGCTCCACCGCGGTGCGGCCGGGAAACGCCTCGGCCAGCGCGGCGAGCAGGCGTTCGGCTTCGGCCTTCTGCCCTTCGGCCAGCAGGCGGGCAACCGGACCGGTGGTGCCGCCGGTCAGCAGGATCAGCCCGGCCGCGTGTTCGGCGATCTGCGCGAACGCAAGCTGCGGCTTGAGGCTGGGATCGGTGTCGAGAAAGCCCAGCGAGGACAGGCGCTGCAAATTCGCCAGGCCCGTCGCATCTTGCGCCAGCAGCACCAGCGGGTCCGGCGGCAGCCGCGCATTGTCGGTGCGCGTGAGGGCGACCTGGCAGCCAATGATCGGCTGGACGCCCTTGCCGGCGCAGTACTGGGAGAATTCGAGTGCGCCGAACAGGTTGCCCGTATCGGTGATGGCCGCGGCCGGCATGTTGGCTGCCTTCGCCAGCGCGGCAATCTTGTCGGGCCGGATCGCGCCCTCGCTGAGCGAGTAGGCGGAATGGGTATGCAGGTGGACGAAATCGGCGTGCGGCATGACGGGAATGTAGGGCGCGCCCACGAGTCTGACCATTGGCCGGTCTCCGCGCGCAAGGCGGTGCGGCGTGCCGTTGGGGCGTCAGCGATCCCGCGTCACGGCAGCTTTGCCGCCTGCGCCTGCAGATAGGCTTTCAGCGTGTCCGAGATGGCCGGCTCCGCGATGAATGCGTCGCGCAGCCGCCTGGCGGCGGCAGGATCCAAGGCCTGCGCCGGGTTGCCGTCGGGATTGGCCTCCACGGCACCAGCCAGGTCCTTGTTCGCGGACCGGTAGAATATCTGTGCCGCTTCGGTTTCGTACATCTCATCCACGCCTGGGCCGGGGGGAGGCAGACCGAACAGCAGCCGCCAGAACGGGAACGACACCTCATCCGGTGGGACATGCGGCAGCTTGTTCTGCGCCTGCGCGGCCTGCACCGCGGCGAGCGTCGCCGGACCCAGCATGGCGCCGGCATCGAGCAGGCCGCCGCCGATCTGCGATATGTTCTGACCCTTGTTCTTCAACGATTCGAACAGCGCGTGGCGGCATGCCTCGACACGCTGCCAGCCGGTGGGAAACAGCCGGCCGTATTGCGCCAGCCACAGCGCGCAGGCGGCGGCGATCTGCGGCGTGCTTGCGGATGTGCCGGACCCGTCCATGTCCCACGCACCCGGCAGCGGCTCGTAGCGCATCCACGGCACATTGGGCGTGTAGGCGGCGACGGCCTTGCGCATCACCTTGTCCGGGCCCCAGCAGCCCTGCATCACGCCGAAGCTGGTGGTGATGTACGGTGTTTTTGCATAGGTGACGCCTGTGGCCGTGACGACGCGGTAGAACGCAGCGGGGTAGACGGTGAAGTGCGTCGCCACATCCATCACCACCATGTAGAAACTGTCGCCCGCCGCCGCGACGACCACCACGCCCGCGTCGTAAAGCCGATTGACCGCTGCCGCCCAGGCGTTGGAGGGCAGCCCGCCATGACTCAGCGACACGACGTCGCACATGCCGCCGCCGCGCGGCGCCAATGCGTAGTCCAGGCCCTGTGCGACGTCCGCGGTGTAGAGATGGATGACCGACGGCCCGATGCGCACGGGCACGACCGACGCATCAGGCGCGCCGCCGATATCGCCGTTGTAGATCGGGCCGGCGAGATATTCGATGTCCACGGCGTTGCCCGCAAGCAGCGCCAGTGTGGCCGTTCCGTGGCCGGGCTGATCCGATGGCCCGGTGATGTACGGATCCACCGTGTTGGTGTTCTTCTCGAAGAAATTGTAGCCCTGCTCCGGCAGCAGCCCACGCGGTGTCGACATGTGACCGGGCGTGTAGCCCGTGTCGAGATGGGCGATGCGGATGCCGGCCCCCGTGTTGTAGGCCCAGGCGCCGACGAAATTCGCGAAGTTCGCTTCCACGTGCCAGGCCGGCGAGAAGATGGTGGACGGCTTCGGATCGTAGTGCGGGTCGAGGTCGTCGGACGAGGGCCACGGGGGGCCGGTGGGCACCGGGGCTGCGGCTTCTTCGGGTGGTCGCGGCGGCACCTGCCGTGTGTTCAGCATGTCGGGTTCGGCGTAGACAGGCTGCGCGGCGGCGAACGCGGCACTGCCGGGCAGCCGGCCCTGCGCGACCTGATGTGCGACATCCCACGGATGCAGACCGACAAGATTGGGGTCGTGCAGCAGCCAATCCTGTTGCTGCTGGGGCGCAAGATGCGCGTCGAAGGTCATCCCCGCGGCATGGCTGGCACCGAACAGCGGGCGCGTCGTCGGACCCGCCACCGATGGGCGTTGCAAGGTGCTCGCCGTTATCGCCTGAAACTGCGCGCGCGGCACGCGCACCATGATCCGGCCGCTATAGGGAACAGTCATATCGAGTCCATACCGATCACCGCGGCGCGATGCCGCGAAAGGCGTTCGAATGGGGACTGCGTCGCTTCAGCGAAAAACTTATAGACCTAAATTCAGTCGGAGTCCTGTCAGCTTTACTTTGGCGCGCCGCCCATCAATCCGGCACGCAGTAACAACCGGTGGAACCGCCGATCCTTCCGCCCATAATCATCGTTCAACCTGGACCGCTGGCCGAACGTCGGGGGCCGCGGGTTCTGCCGTCTCTATTTCGCGGCCGGCGCCGCGGCTTCCTTGGCACCCGGTTGCGGAATGCCCGCATACACGTCCGGCGGCAGCGCCGTCATCACAAACACGCTCGGCTTTTCATTCGCCCCGAACGGCCCCGGCACCTTGTGCTGCACAACCGGCAGGCTTCTCAGGTACGCAACAATCGCTATCGCGTCTGCGTGCGTCAGGTGCGACAGCGCCCGCCACGGCATGATCGGTGCCAGGATTCTGCCATCCGGCCGCACGCCGGTGGTCAAAGCCGTGACGATCTGCTTGTCCGTCCAGTTCCCCAGCCCGGTTTCCTTGTCGCGCGTCAGGTTGGGACCCACAAACACGCCTTCGCCTGGGATCGCAAATCCGACATCGGAGCCGCCGAGGACGCGGGTCATGTCAGGCTTGCCGAGCAGATGGCCGGGCGTGTGGCAGTCGGTGCAACTGCCGAGGGTGACGAGGTAACGGCCTCGCTCAACCTGCGATTCGGCGGAAGCGCCATGTGCCGTGACGATCGCCATGGCGGCTGTCACGACGGGCGCGGCCCAGCGCATGAAGCTCATTGACGTTTCCCTGTGCCATTTGTTGTTTGCAGGCGCCGCGCCCTGGTGACACGCCGCGATCGCGGATGGCACGGTCGGCTACCTCTTAGCGGCGTCCGGCGGAGTTTCGCAACAGACAGTTGTGTGGGCGGAAAACAGCCGTAGTGCTACTCCGCCGCCGCGACCATGGCGCCCCTTGGGGTGATCCGCAGCACCAGCATGGAGGCAAGCAGGCAGGCGATGCCGCTGGCTACGAAGGCGAGCAGGTAGCTGCCGGAGGCACTGCGCACGGCGCCGGCCCCGAAGGCCGCCAGTGCGCCCCCGACCTGGTGCGCGGCGAAGATCCAGGACACCACGACCGGTGCGTCGCGCCGGCCGAACACTTCATTGGTCAAGGCGAAAGTGGCGGGACCCGTTGCCACCCAGTCCAGCCCGTAAAACACGGAGAAGATCAACAGGCTGACCGGATCGAACGAGGTGAATGGGATCATAACCAGGGAAAGGCCGCGCAGGCTGTAGTACCAGAACAGCAGCACGCGTGGGCTGTAACGGTCGCACAGCCAGCCGGAGGCGGCGGACCCGATTAGGCTGAATATACCGATCCCCGCAAGAATCGACGCACCGGTGACCTCCGGTATGCCGTGATCCGCGCAATAGGCGATCAGGTGGGTATTGATCAGCCCGTTGGTGGAAAAGCCGCAGACGCCGAAGGTGATGCACAGCAGCCAGAAATCCATCGACCGCGAGGCCCGCGTCAGCGCGCCGATCGCCACCGAGAACGGATTGCCGGCATGCGCCGTCGCGCTGGGGTCGGGCGCCATGGCAACTGCCCCATAGGCGGGCATGCCGATGGAGGCGGGAGATTCCGGCATCAGCAGCCACAGCACCGGGATGACCGCGGCGATCGCCAGGGTCACGCCGACGGACACGCCCTGCCAGCCGTACCGCTCAGCCATCACGGCCAGGATCGGCAGGAAAATGAGCTGGCCGGCGGCGTTCGCAGCCTGCAGCAGGCCCATGGCCAGGGCGGTACGGCGCGCGAACCAGCGGTTGGCGACGACGCCGGCAAGACCGACTGCGCCGGCGCCCGAGCCGATGCCGACCAGCAGGCCCCAGGTCAGGAACAACTGCCACGGTGTCGTCATGAACAGCGATAGTCCGGTGCCTGCCATCAGCACTGCGAGACAGGCGAGCATGGTGCGCTTCAGGCCGATAACCTGCGTCAGTCCGGTCAGGAACGGGCCGGTGGCGCCCAGCAGGATGATGTTCAGGGAGACCGCGCCGGAAATGGTCGAGACATCCCAGCCGAACGCCTGCTGCAACGGCACGATCATCACGCCCGGGGCGGCGCGCACGCCAACCCCGGCCAGCATCGAGACGAAGACAACGGCCAGGACGACCCAGGCGTAGTTGAGCCGAGAGGAGCACAAACTCGCGAGGCGGGCCGGCAGCATGCGTCGTTCCTTCTCTCAGGCTGTGGGGAGTATAGAAGAATCCTCCCATCTGTCAGCGCCGATGGCGTTGCGTGTGCCGCATGGCTGAACCTTGGACGCCGCGTCGGGATCGCGGCTCCCGCGCGGCTCACTCATGGCTCACCGGGGGCGGCGAACTGGCCCCGGACCCGTTGCCTGTGGCAGGCTGTCGGGGACAACGGCATAGACCGGGAGGATCCAAGGCAATGAGTGACCCGACCGCGGAATGGAAATTTCTGTCCGGCGTGCGGATCGTCGACCTGACCCAGTTCGAGGCAGGACCGTCCTGCACCGAGGCGCTGGCCTGGTTGGGCGCGGACGTCGTGAAGATCGAAAATCCGAAGATGGGCGATCCGGGCCGCCGCTTGCGCGCCGGCCAGCCGGACAACGATCCATATTATTTCCAGGTGTTCAACGCCAACAAGAAGTCGATCACCGTCAACCTGAAATCGCCGAGCGGGCTGGCGCTGG
The DNA here is from genome assembly GCA_035606775.1 of Acetobacteraceae bacterium. Lineage (GTDB taxonomy): Bacteria > Pseudomonadota > Alphaproteobacteria > Acetobacterales > Acetobacteraceae > Rhodopila. The sequence goes on from DATNEJ010000156.1 coordinate 11,431, forward strand.
TGAAGGACATGTTGCGCAAGGCCGATGTCTGCGTCGAGAATTTCGCGCCTGGCGCGATCGAGCGGCTGGGGCTGGGCTACGACGTGGTGAAGGAACTGAACCCGGGCATCATCTACGCCCAGGTGAAAGGGTTCGGCGAAGGCAGCCCGTACGAAAAGAACCTGGCCTTCGACATGATCGCGCAGGCCTGCGGCGGCACATTCAGCGTGACCGGCGATCCGGACGGACCGCCGACCCGGCCCGGTATCTCCCTGGGCGATACCGGCACCGGCATGCTGATGGCGATCACCATCCTGGGCGCGCTGTTCAAGCGGCGGGAAACTGGCGAAGGGCATCGTCTGCAGGTGGCGATGCAGGATGCGATCATGCACTACATGCGTATCAACTTTGCCACGCAGGGCCTGACCGGTAAGGCCGCGGTGCGCGGCGGCAGCAAGGTGCCCGGCGTGAACAACGCGCCGATGGGGCTGTATCCGTGCAAGCCGGGTGGGCCGAACGACTACGTCTACATCATGACGAGCCGCGCGAACCCGGACCACTGGGACCGGCTCTTGAAACTGGTCGGGCGGGAAGACCTGATCGGCGACAAGCGCTACGCGACACCGGCCGATCGTGTGGCGCGGGAGCCGGAGGTGGACGAAGTCATCGCAGTGTGGACCAGCCGGCACACCAAGCAGGAGGCGATGAACGCCATCGGCAGTGCCGGCATTCCGGCCGGCGCGGTGCTCGACACGATGGAACTGCAGAACGACCCGAGCTTCGAGCAGCGCGGCATTATGCAGACGATGGTTCATCCGCAATACAAGCCGTTCAAGATGCCGGGCTGGCCGGTGCGCGTGGACGGCAAGCCGTCGCGCGTCACGTCATCGCCGGTGCTGGGGGAGCACACGGCGGCGGTGCTGGATGAATGGCTGGGCCTGAACGCCGCGGCGGTGGCGGCGCTGAAGGCGGAAGGGGCGATCTGAAGGGACGCCCTGCGGCGTGCGTCGCGTGATGCTCGTCTGAGCGGTTGCGGCGCCGTCGTCGCGCGGGACGGGTTTCGCGCGACGCTGCGGGACGGGGCGCGGGCATGGAGTCTGTTTGGTGCGAATAGGGCACCGAACAGGGTCTGCCTCTTTGTCGGGTCGCGTGATTCACGACTGCGGCAATCACACTCCGAAATTGCCCTGACGGTGATCGTGACCGGACTGGCCCGGCTTCTGAACCGGAACGATGTGGCGTGGGCGACGGCGAACCCGTCGTAATATATCGGGGAACGATCCATGTGGCGGCAATGTGGGATCGATAGCCGATGCGACCGCAGATCCGGCGCATTAAAAGCCCGGCGTATTAAAACAAGTCACGGAAACGTGTCCGGATGAAATCGCAGCGCGGGTGGGGCAAATCTCCCGTTTCTCGAACCCGGAACGGCTGAATTCCTGGCTTTGCGATGGCGTCTGTCCAATCCTGTATTGGGAATATCGGCAAACAGAACTTTCTTGACTTTGATATCTGGGACGGATCAATTTGCAGCCGTTGTAATGATTCCTCGCGGAAGGGCATGCCGCAGCAAGACGGCTGTCCCGGGTCCAGGTTTTCCGTCACCGGAAACAGGAGGATCGACAATGGCACAAGCCGATCGCCCCACATCGCCATCAGGACGCGGTCACGCCGGCTTCGTCAGCCGGGTCGTCAAGGATCCCAAGCAGCCGCCCGACGCTGCCGTACTAACCGGCTATCTCGGATCGTCGTCCGAGCCTGCTCACACCAGGCTTTATTTCGATCTCCAACTGAGCAGCTTCGTCGAGATTCCCGACGATGCGATTTTGCACGTCGAGGATTCGGCAACGGACACTGCGCCGCTCGGACCCAGTTATGTCTGGGTCAAGCGCGACGCGACGCTCGTGCATGGCGTACCGGGTCCGGAACGTGTGCGCGCGAGGTTCCTCGAAGGGCCGATTGCCCAAATGGGAGCAGGGATGGCGGGCGCGGCTGTGCCACCCATCCCGCCGCAGACCGTCGGGCCGCCGTGCAATATCACCATTCTGGCGGCGCAATGCCCGGCCTC
>DATNEJ010000159.1:0-3211 GCA_035606775.1 Acetobacteraceae bacterium
GCGCTGCTGGACTGCCGCATCACCTTCATGGACATCACGCCGATTCCGCAGCCGACTCCCACTGCGGTCGGCGTCATCAGCCAGTCCGGCGCGCTGGGCATGGCGCTGGCGCAGGGCGTGGTGCGCGGCCTGTCGGTCAGCCATGTGCTGACATCCGGCAATTCGTGCGATGTCGATATGGCCGACTATGTCAGCTACCTGGTGGACGATCCGGCCTGCCGCTCGATCGCCTGCGTGTTCGAAGGCATGGCAACGCCCGAGCGGCTGCTGATGGCCGCCGAATACGCGTGGAAGGCCGACAAGCCGCTGGTCATCTTCAAGATGGCGTCCGGCGAACAGGGCGCGCAGGCGGCGATGTCGCACACCGGGTCCCTCGCCGGCTCGCACGCCTCCTACCGCGCGGTGTTCCAGCGCGCCGGCGCGGTGGTGGTGGAGGATTTCGAAGCGCTGATGGAAACCGCCGCGTTCTTCGCCAAGGCACCGGCGCCGAAAGCACGCGGTGCGGCGGTGGTGGCGGCATCCGGCGGTGCGGCGATCATGGCGGCCGACCGGGCGGAACAGCACGGCGTGCCGATGCCACAGCCTTCGCAGCCGGTGCGGGAAATCCTCGAATCGCGCATTCCCGAGTTCGGCTCCGCCCGCAATCCCTGCGACGTCACTGCCCAGGTGCTCGCCGATCCCGAATCGCTCGGCATCTGCGCCGGCGCGCTGCTGAGCGATCCGCAATACGGCGTGCTGGTTTCGCCGATGACCTACGGCTACGCGCCGTCGGCGAAGCGGCCGCTGGTCTACAGCGACCTGGCGAAGCAGCACGGCAAGATGGCCTGCGTCGTGTGGCAGACCGAATGGCAGGACGGCCCCGGCGTGGTCGAGGCCAATCAGTGCGAGCGGGTGGCGCTGTTCCGCTCCATGAACGCCTGCTTCGCCGCGCTGGCGGCGTGGCAGTGGCGCGCGGACAAGCGTGCCGCCGGCAGACAGACGGTCGCGGCGACACCGGATGCGACGAAGGCCGAAGCACACCGGCTGATCGACGCAAGCGGTGGGCGGACGTTGACCGAGCGGGAGGCCAAGGCGGTGCTGGCGCTGTACGGCGTGCCGGTGGTGGGCGAGAGCCTCACCGGGTCCGCCGATGAGGCAGTCAATGCCGCTGCCGCACTGGGATTTCCTGTGGTGCTCAAGGTCGAATCCCCGGACCTGCCGCACAAGACGGAAGCTGGCGTCATTCGCCTGAACCTGAAGAGTGCCGATGACGTGCGCGCGGCGTACGACGCGGTGATGGCCGCGGCCGATCGCGTTTCCCCGCCGCCGCGCATCAATGGCGTGCTGGTGCAGCCGATGGTGCCGCAGGGTGTGGAGATGGTGGTCGGCGCGCGCAACGATCCGCTGTTCGGCCCGCTGATTGTCATGGGGCTTGGCGGCATTCTGGTGGAGGTGCTGAAGGACACCGCCCTGGCCCCCGCCCCGGTCACGCCAGCCGAGGCGCTGGGCCTGCTGCGGCAGTTGAAGGGCGTGAAGCTGCTGGAAGGCTTCCGCGGCATGGCGGCCGTGGACATGCAGCGTCTGGCCGAGGTGATCAGCAACGTCTCCCTCTTCGCCGCCGATCACCGCGACAGCGTGGCGGAGCTGGATGTGAATCCGCTGATCTGCGCCGGGGATCGGATCACCGCGGTGGATGCGCTGATTGTGCCGCTGCCGCCCGGCTGAGCGGGCGGCAGTGGCGGTTCGGTTACGGACGCATCACCACACACTCCAGATTGCCGGCATCGGCGGCTGCATCCATTGCCTTCCGCAGATCGGCCAGGGCAAAGACGAGCGGGCGGATCGGATTGATGTCGAGCAGCCCGGCGCGCAACAGGCCGATCAGGCGCAGATACGCACCGGCCGGATACATGAACTGGCCGATGATCTCCCAGTTGTTGCGCATGATGTCGCTGTAGGAGAGCGGCAATGGCGTCGTCATGCTGCCCATCAGCACAAGCCGTCCGCCGCGCCGGAGGCTGTTGAGCGCGGCCAGCGTGGCGTTCGCATCGCCGGCCTGCCCGACCATGTCGAATGCGAGATGCGCACCGCCGCCCGTTGCGTTGCGCAGCGCGGCCGCATCGGTCTGCACGTCACCGCGCAGGCGCACCGGAACAACGCGCTCACCGCCTGCGCGCACCACCGCCTCCAGCGCGGCCTGGTTGCGCCCGGCGGCCACGACGCACGCCGCGCCCATGGCGATCCCTAGCAACACGGCAGCGGTGCCGTAGGCGCCGGTGGCGCCGTTCACCACCAGGGTTTCACCCGCCGTGAGCCGGCCGCGCAGCAGGCCGCCGAACGGCACGATGAAACGGTTCAGCACCGCGAGCTGCGCCGCATCGAACTGATCGAGCCCCTCGGCTGGCGTAACGCAGGCCGCCGGCGCCAGCGCATACGCCGCGAGCGTGCCGTCGCGCCAATCCGCCTGCATGCGCGCCGATCCCGCTCCAAACGCCGTCAGGCCGATCAGGATCTGCGGCGGATCGTCGACGTTCTCTCCCGCCACGAAATGCGGCGACAGCACGACGCGCTGCCCTGGCGTCAGGTTCCAGACATCACCCCCCACTGCGTCGATCACGCCGACGCCGTTGGTGCCGGGTGTGAAGGCGCCCTGCGGCGGGCTGTAGGTGGGGAGTTTTCCTTCCGCATACGGCTTGAGGTACGACAGCAGCGGCGAGGCCTCAATGCGCACCAGCACGCTGCCCGGCCGCGGTTCCGGCACCGGAATATCCTCGAAGGTGAGCGCACCGCCGAACCGCTCCAACCGCCATGCCTTCATGATCATGCTCCTTCCTGAACTGATAGTCTCGTATGTCTATTACGAGACTGGCGGTTCAGCAAGGGTCGGAGTATGATTTTTGGTATGACCGGCGACGAACACCCCCCCTCCCCGCTTGGCCGCCCGCGCAGTGAGGCGGCGGGCCGAGCGATTTTGAAGGCGGCGCGAGCGCTGGTGCTGCGGCACGGGTATGAGGGTGTGACAACGCAGATGATCGCGGAAGCCGCGGGGACCGGAAAACAGACCATCTACCGGCGCTGGCCCGGCAAGGCGGAGTTGGTTCTGGATGCCTTCGTGGCGCACGCCCAGGATCGGATCGACCGCGCCGACGCTCACAACGAACCGGTCGAAGCGGCGCTTGCCGGGTTTCTGACGCGCCTGTTCGCGGCGCTGGCGGAGACCGGCCAGGCGGTG
>DATNEJ010000170.1:0-13131 GCA_035606775.1 Acetobacteraceae bacterium
CTGCGGCTGCAGATCTGCCAGGGCTTCGACCAGTATGCCAATGTCCGCCCGACGCGCATCCTGCCTGGGGTTACCTCCCCGCTGCGCGATGTTGGGCCCGGCGATCTGGACTGGGTGATCGTGCGGGAAAACTCGGAGGGCGAGTACGCCGGCCAGGGCGGGCGCACGCATCGCGGCCTGCCGGAGGAGGTTGCCACCGAGACCGCCATCTTCACCCGACATGGCGTCGAGCGGATCATGCGCCACGCGTTCGACATCGCCCGGTCGCGCTCGCGCAAGCACCTGACCGTGGTGACGAAATCGAATGCGCAGCGTCATGGCATGGTGTTCTGGGATGAGATCGCGGCGCTCGTCGCACACGACTATCGCGACGTGACCTGGGACAAGGAACTGGTCGACGCGATGACCATGCGCATGGTGCGCAAACCACAGACCATCGATACGGTTGTCGCTACGAATTTGCACGCCGACATCCTTTCCGACCTCGCCGCCGCACTGGCCGGTTCGCTCGGCATTGCCCCCACCGGCAATATCGATCCCGAGCGCCGCAGCCCATCGATGTTCGAGCCGATCCACGGATCGGCGTTCGACATCACCGGCAAGGGAATCGCCAATCCGGTGGCGAGTTTCTGGACCGCGGCGATGATGCTGGAACACCTGGGCGAGAAGCCTGCCGCGGATATGCTGATGCGCGCGGTGGAGCAGGTCTGCGCCGCCGGTATCCTGTCACCCGACCTGGGCGGAACCGCCACCACGGCGGAAGTAACCCGCGCGGTGGTTGACGCGGTGCGGGGGATCAACCGTTAGAGCGTGATCGTCGGAGGCGGAATCGCCGGAGACGTCAATCACGCTATCAGAAAAAGACATAGCGCCTGTTCGGTGCTTCTATCTGCACCGAACAGGCGCTGGAACGGGTGCGCGGCGCGAGCGAGCGGTAGTTCCCTTCGCGCGGGTGGATTCAGGTGATCACTGCTTCGGTGCCGGCGTTGCCGCGATGATGGGCAGCGAGCCGGTCAGCGGGCAGGACTGCCGGTGCTTCGCCTCGCAGCGGCGGCGCGCCTGCGCGACCGCCTCCGCCACACTCTGCCCACAGCCGACATTGCAGACATCGAGCGTGCCCGATTTCCAGCAGGCAATGCCGATATCGGTCGCGGTGTCGGAGGCGCAGCGGGCGGTGTTTTCCGCCGTGTTGTTGATACTCCGCTCACGCTCGAAGCCCCGGCTCATGTCGGCGAAAACGCAGTGCTTGGGATCGGCCGCACGCGCCTCGCAATCGGCCATGGCCTGGTCGGCAAGCTTTGGCGGGATCCGGGCCGGGCAAGGCATGCGGCCTGCCACCGGGACAGCATTGTCCGAGGGTTCGATCATCATGCGTTCGGCATAGACGTCGTCGGTGCTGGTATCCGTCGTCAGATACACGATCGTGCAATCCGGCGGCTTTGTGCTCTCGCCGATCACCGGCGGCAGATCGAGGTTCAGGTCGAATGGAGTCGGCGCCGCGTGCGCTGCCGGCGTCGCGAGCATCCCCAAGGCCAGCAGAAGCGCGACGCAGTGCAGGCTATTGCGCACGTGCGTGCCAGCGGATGGGAACCAGGTAGCTGACTCCCGGATCGTTGACGTCGACCACGTCGGCCGAACCCGTGCGGTAGTGGACCGCCAGCGCGACGCTGCGGTCGATCCCGACAAAGCGGGCAAAAATGTCCGATGCGGCCCCGGACACATCCCGGCAGGATGCGTCCGGGAAGAACCGGTAGGAAATGCGAAACAGCCCCTGCCGGCGAAACAGCAGCACGACAGTGCTGTCGGTGCCGGTGCAGCCGGCAATGCCCGTGCGCAACCCAGCCGCCCGGGCCAAAGGCAGCTGGAAGGAACGGATATCGTCGGTGAAGTCCGCGGACTTCGGCAAGGAATCCCAGCTCACGCCATGCAGCGGATCGGCAAGGGCGTTATCGACCTCGGACGGCGACATGCCGAACCCGACGCCGCCGGTCAGGGCGCTGAAATCGGCAATCGTCTGATGCCGCGCCGTATGGAAAGAGGACAAGGTGGAGTCCCATTGCAGCGCCGGCATGGCCAGGATGCGCTTCGCCGGCTGTTGCGCCCGCACCGGAAGCGCCGGCGCCGTTGCGAACAGGGCTGCCGCAAGCAACAGGTCTCGAGCGATTCTCATTCCGGCGCGCGGTCTGCTCCAGTCAGGTGGACCCGCGTCTATCATCCGCCTTCCGCACCCGCAACCGAAACGCTCCGTTCAGAGCCTGTTCGGTGCAAATAGACGCACCGACCAAGCTCTACTCCTTGTTTGATCGCGTGTGTCCGGCGATTCCGCCTGTGACGATCACGCTCTAGAACGCCAGCGCCGTTGCCTGCACCACCAGCGGCAACGTGCGCACCATGGCGAGCACGTCTTCCGGCACACTCTCATCCACCGACACCAGGCAGATCGCATCGCCGCCCTGGCTCGCGCGTCCCAGGTGGAACGTGGCGATGTTGATCCCGGCGCCCGCCAGGGTCGCGCCGAAGCGGCCGATGAAGCCTGGCTTGTCCTGGTTGGTGACGTACAGCATGTGCGCCGCAAAGTCGGCTTCGACCTTGATTCCCTTGATCTCGACGATGCGCGGACGGGAACCGGCGAACAGTGTCCCGGCAACCGAGCGGGTCAGCGATTCGGTCTCCACCGTGATCCGTACCAGAGTCTGGTATTCGCTGGGCCGGTCATGCACCGTCTCGGCCACGTCGATGCCGTGATCGCGCGCGACCACGCCGGCATTCACCATGTTGACGCCTTCCATCAACGGCGACATCAGCCCGGCCATTGCGGCCGCGGTCAAGGGACGCGTGTTGAGCGAGGCGACCGTGCCTTCGAACTCTATCCCCACGCGGCGGATCACGCCTTCCTTCGCCTGCGTCAACTGGCCTGCAAAGGCGCCCAGCAAACGGCAAAGCTCCAGATAGGGCTTCAGGCGCGGCGCATCCTCCGCCGAGACAGATGCCATGTTGAGCGCGTTCGACACCGCGCCGGTCAGCAGGAAGTCGCTCATCTGTTCGGCGACCTGCAGCGCCACATTCTCCTGCGCTTCGGCGGTGGCGGCGCCAAGATGCGGCGTGCAGACGACGTTCTCCAATCCGAACAACGGCGACTCGGTGGCCGGCTCGCTCTCGAACACATCGAGCGCGGCACCGGCTACGTGTCCCTCGCGGATGGCATCGGCCAAAGCGGCCTCGTCCAGCAGACCGCCGCGCGCGCAATTGACGATGCGGACGCCGCGCTTGGTCTTGGCCAGTGCCTCGCGCGAGAGGATGTTGCGCGTCGCATCGGTCAGCGGCACGTGCACCGTGATGATGTCGGCGCGTTCCAGCAGGGTGTCGAGGTCGGCCTTCTCCACGCCAAGCGCCAGGGCACGCTTTTCGGATAGATACGGATCGTAGGCCAGGACTTTCATTTTCAGCCCGACGGCACGGTCCGCAACGATGGAGCCGATATTGCCGCAGCCGATCAGACCGAGTGTCTTGGCGGTCAGCTCGACCCCCATGAATCGGTTCTTTTCCCACTTGCCGGACTTGGTAGAGGTCGACGCCTCGGGGATCTGGCGGGCGAGCGCGAACATCATGGCGATCGCATGTTCGGCGGTGGTGATGGTGTTGCCGTGCGGCGTGTTCATCACTACCACGCCGCGCGCCGTCGCCGAACGGACATCGACGTTGTCGACGCCGATTCCCGCCCGTCCCACCACTTTCAGATTGGGCGCGGCATCCAGCAATTCGCGCGTGACCTTGGTGGCGGAACGGATCGCGAGCCCGTCGTACGACGCGATAATGGCACGCAATTCGGCAGGCGACAGGCCGGGCTTGAGATCGACCTCAACGCCGCGCCGGCGGAAGATCTCGACCGCCGCCGGGGAGAGTTTGTCGCTGATCAGGACCTTGGGCATGACAACCAAATCTCGCTGAGCATCACGCCGGCACCGCGATGCGATGGCCGGCGATTGGGGGAAAATTCAGGCCGCACTCACGACCGCAGCGCTCTTGCTCACGTCGCCGTATGCCCAGTCGAGCCACGGCAGCAGGGCGGCAATATCGGCGGTCTCCACCGTCGCACCGCCCCAGATGCGCAGGCCGGGCGGAGCATCGCGGTAGGCGCCGATATCGTAAGCGACGCCTTGCTGCTCCAATGCCGAGGCAAGCTGCTTCGCCGCTTTTGCCTGGCCGTCAGGCGGCAATGCGGTGAACCACGGTGCGACGATTTTCAGGCAGATCGACGTGCAGGAACGCGTTGCCGGATCCTCGGCCAGGAAATCCACCCAGGGCGTCCGCGCGACCCATCCCGCGACCGCGCGGAGATTGGCTTCGCTGCGGGCGATCAGCAGCGGCAGGCCGCCGATGCCTTCCGCCCAGCGCAGCCCGTCGAGCGCGTCCTCGACGCACAGCATCGACGGCGTGTTGATCGTCTCACCGCGGAAAATCCCCTCGTTGAGCTTGCCCTTGGACATAAGCCGGAACAGTTTGGGCAGCGGCCAGGGCGGGGTGTGCGTTTCCAGGCGCGCAACCGCGCGCGGCGAGAGCGCCAGCATGCCGTGCGCCGCCTCACCCCCCAGCACCTTCTGCCAGGACCAGGTCACGACATCGAGCCTGGACCAGTCGAGGTCCATGGCAAAGGCCGCGGATGTGGCATCGCAGATCGCCAGCCCCTCGCGATCGGCGGCGATCCACTCGGCGTTCGGCACCCGCACGCCCGACGTCGTGCCGTTCCACGGAAAGATTATGTCCCGGTCCGGGCGCACCTGCGTGAGGTCGGGCAGTTGCCCGTAGGGCGCGGACAGCACGCGCGCATCGGCCAGGCGCAGGTGCCTCACAATGTCAGTGGCCCAGCCCTCGCCGAAACTTTCGAAGCTCAGGATATCGACGCCGCGCGCACCAAGCAGCGACCACAGGGCCAGCTCGACCGCGCCGGTGTCGGAAGCCGGGACGATGCCCAGCCGCCAGTCAGGCGGCATCGCCAGGATCGCGCGGGAGCGTTGAATCACCGCGGCGAGGCGCGCCTTGGGCGCCGCGGCGCGGTGGCTGCGTCCCAGGAAGGCGCCCGACAGCGCGTCCAGGGTGAAACCCGGACGTTTGGCGCAAGGACCGGAGGAAAAACAGGGATTGGCCGGACGGACTCCCGGCGTGGCGGCGGATGCCATGAGCGGCTCTCCCTTTCAGAAGAGAAGCGCCCCGGTGGGGGGGCGTGACCCGCCGCGGGGTCTAGCCGAACGCGATCGGGCGCGTCAATCGGAGTCGCTTGCGCGTGATGCGAGACAGACACGCATCCGCACCCGCACGAAATGCGGTCACGCAAATGAACGGTATGTAACCTACCGCGTTGATGAAGCGGGACAGACAACACGCCAGCCGGAGATTTAAGCCGCATGCCGCGACCCGATAAGCAAGGCACGGGCCACGACGCACAAAAATCCGCGATAGCGCAACCTCGTGCATGGCGCAGAGGATTGACATGTAGCAATGCGGGCGACAGTCCAATGCGGCGCCGGGGAATCTGCATGCGAAACACGACCGTCGGAGACGCCGATCCGCTCCGTCGCTGGTTGCGCCTCAAGTCCGACGCCGAACGCATGCCAAACCGCGCACAGGCGCACCGCCGCACCGATTGGGAAGCGGCACTGGCGCAGACCGTGATCCTGGTCCTCGGCTCGCCGCGTTCGGGCACGACATGGCTCGCCAAGATCCTCGACAGTCATCCTGACGTGATCTACCGCCACGAGCCGGATGAGCTGCGGCCGCCCCGGGCCGGCGCCGATCCCTGCCAGCAATTGTCGGACTGGATCGGTGAGCGCGGCCTGCGAGCGGCAGCGAAGCGGCCGTTCTTCCGCAAGTCGTGGCTGCCTCCGGCGCAGGCGGCGATCCGCAGCACGATCGCCTATGCGATCAGTGGCGGGGCGCGCCTGCCCATGGCCGGATCGACAATCGCCCGCATGGCGTTGCCGGATTTCGCCGCCCTGGATCGCCGGCGCGATGTGCGGGCTGCCATCAAGCTGGTGAACTGGGACGCATCGGACGCCGCCCGCGCGCTTCCCGCCAGCCGCAGCCTGTTCATCCTCCGCCACCCCTGCGGGCAGGTCGCCTCGATGCTGGCGGGGGTCAGGGAGCGCCGGTTCAACCAGGGATACAGCGACAGCGTGCTGCCGATCGACCTTGCGAACGTGGCAGCGTTTGCCGCCGAACGCGGGGTGCCGGAACAGCAGTTCCGGACGCTTCCCGACGCTGCGAAATGCGCGTGGAGCTGGCTGCATTTCAATGAGTCGGCACTGCACCGGCTGGATGCGCTGCCGAACGTGCGGGTCGTGCAGTACGAGGAGCTTTGCCGGCATCCGGCCGCCGTGGCGCACGGCCTGCTGGCGTTCGCCGGCCTGCATTGGAATCCGCAAACCGCCGACTTTATCGACCGCAGTACCCGGCACGACCGGTCAACTGAATATTTCGCGGTATTTCGCAACTCCGCCGATGCGGCGGAACGCTGGCGCAGCACCATGCCGCAAGCCGATCAGGAAGCCGTGAGATCGGTTGTGCTGCGGTCCGAACTCGCCCAAAGGTGGCCCGACCTGGCCACGGCTGGGTAAACCCGCCGCGCGGGCCCGGCCGGACTGCCGCTGTATCGAGCAGGATACCGTGCTGCGCGTGCGTTAATGACTCACGGCTGCGTGGCCCGACAAGCGGCCGGCGCCCAGGATACGGAATCGCGACCCGGTGTACAGGCAGATCCTCGGCTACATCCCGTCCAACGTCGTGCCTGCGGCCGTGTCCTTTATCATGATCTACGTCTATACGCGGCTGCTGACACCTGCGGAGTTCGGCAGCTACAGCTTCGTCTTCTCGGCTGTCATCGTCCTGCAGACCTCGCTGTTCTATGCGCTGCCGATTGCCGTGATGCGCTTCTACCCGGCGGCACTGCTGGAAGGACGGCAGAATGGGCTGCTCAAGGAAGCGTATGCCGTCTTTTACGTTGTCAGCGTGGCGCTGGCGGTCCTCTGGTGCCTCTGCGGGTGGACGATCGGCTTTCCCGCGGCGGACCGGACGGCCGCCTGGCTCGCCCTGCCGCTTCTGGTGTTCCGCTCCGCGGTCGTGCTCAACCAGTCGGTCAACCGCTCCACCAACAGCATGGCGCGCTTCAATTTCATTGAATGCACCCATGCCACCGGCGGCTTCCTGTTGGGCCTTGCCGCCATCCTGCTGATCGGCCGCGACGCGGACGCGATCCTCCTTGGCCTGCTGATTGCGGCGGTACTGTGCACCTTTATCGATTTCCGTCACCTGTTGATCGGTTTCCGCCGCGGCGTCGCTGCCATCGACCGGGCAACGCTGATGCCGCTGATCGACTACACATGGCCGCTGGTCGCGGTGGCCGTCACCGGCAGCATCCTGCAACTCTCGGACCGGTTCCTCCTGGGCTCCCTCGGCAGCGCGGAAATGCTGGGTATCTACGCGGTTGCCTACAGTCTCGTGGAGCGGCCGACGAGCCTGATCTGCTCCTCGATTTCCACCGCCACATTTCCCATGGCGGTGCAGATCCTGGAAAAGCACGGCCCCGATGCCGGCCGCGTGCAGGCGGGAAAGAACGGCGCCGCCCTGCTGGCGCTGATCCTGCCGGCCTGCGCGGGCCTTGCGCTGACCAGTCCGATCGTGGCGGCCGTGCTGGTCGGCCACGAATTCCGCAGCGGCGTTGCCATCCTTATTCCCATCCTGTGCGCGACGCACCTGCTGCGCGGTGTGCGCGCGCATTTTGTCGATCATGCGTTCCACCTCGGCGGACGCCCGCTAATGATGCTGTGGACCTATGCGCCGGCGGCGGCGGCCAACATCGCCCTCAATCTGCTGCTGATCCCGCGTTTCGGCATGCTGGGCGCCGCATGGTCCGGACTGGTCTGCCAGGCCGCGACGCTGGTCTCCGGGTGGGTACTGGGGCGTGGCATCTTTCCGCTCTGGCTGCCGGTCGGACAGGTGGTCCGCGCGGCAATCGCCGTCGTGCCGATGGCCCTCGTCCTGCTTCTGGTGCCGTTCCCACTGTCCTGGTTGGGGCTGATCGGCGCCATCATCATTGGCGCAGTCGTCTATACCGGTGCCGCAATCGTGCTCGATGTGCTGGGAATCCGCACCATGGCAATGACCTGGCTGCGGGTTGCCGTGCGCCGGTTCCAACGGGTACCCACCAGCGCCGGCCCTGTCTGACTGCCTTGCCGGGGGGTTAATCCTTGGTCATAAGTACTCGGAAAACCAAGCACCGGCTTGCATCGGGACGGAAATGAGGTATCCCGCGCGCCGCGGGGAGAGTGGGAGAACGCGGCGTGCCTGAAGAAACCCGGTATGCATCGATCAATCCCGCCCTGATCGAAATCAACAACCTGACCAAGCGGTTCGGCACGTTCACTGCCGTCGATAACGTCTCCTTCAACGTCGCCAAAGGCGAGGTGCTCGGCTTTCTGGGGCCCAACGGCGCCGGCAAATCCACGACGATGCGCATGCTCGCCGGCTTCATGATCCCAAGCGCCGGCCAGGCTTCCATCTGCGGGCATGACGTGCAGACAGATGGCGTGGCTGCGCGCCGCGTCCTCGGCTTCCTGCCGGAAGGCGCACCCACCTATCCGGAAATGACCGTCACCGCGTTCCTGCGGTTCTGCGCGCGGGTGCGCGGTTATCGCGGCGCCGCGCTGGCGGACCGGGTCGATCATGCGCTGGCGACGACGCATCTGGAAGGCGTCCGCCTGCAGCCGGTGGAAACGCTGTCCAAGGGCTTCAAGCGGCGCGTAGGCCTGGCGCAGGCCTTGCTGCACGATCCGCCAGTGCTGGTGCTGGACGAGCCGACGGACGGGTTGGACCCCAACCAGAAGCATGAGGTTCGCACGCTGATCCAGCGCATGGCGCCGGACAAGGCGATCGTCATTTCCACGCATATCCTGGAAGAGGTCGATGCGGTGTGCACCCGCGCGATGATCATCGCCGCGGGGCGCGTGGTGGCGGATGCCACGCCGGCCGACCTCGCCGTGCGTCATCCGTCGGGCAAGCTGGACGACGTGTTCCGCGCACTAACGACGCCAGCAAATGGGCCGGCAAACGGGCCGGTGCCGGAAGGAGACGCCGCCTGACATGCGGAATGTGCTGACCGTCGCCAGGCGCGAGCTCGCGGGCTATTTCGCGACGCCCGTCGCCACCGTGTTCATCGTCATCTTCCTGGTGCTGCAAGGCGCCGTGACCTTCAACCTGGGTCAGTTCTTCGATCGCGGACAGGCCGACCTCAATCCGTTCTTCACCTTCATCCCCTGGGTCTTCTTGCTGCTGGTGCCTGCCATCACCATGCGGCTCTGGGCCGAGGAACGCCGGCTGGGCACGATCGAGCTGCTGCTGACCCTGCCGCTGACGCAGGCGCAGGCGGTGCTGGGAAAGTTCCTGGCCGCCTGGGCATTCTGCGCCATCGCCCTGCTGCTGACCTTCCCGTTCGTGATCACCGTGAACATTTTGGGCCAACCCGATAACGGCGTCATCGCGTCCGGCTATGTCGGCTGCCTGCTGGTGGCCGGTGCCTTTCTGTCGGTGGGTTCGGCGATGTCGGCGCTCACGCGGAACCAGGTGATCGCCTTTGTGCTGGCGGTCGCCGTCTGCTTCGTCTTCGCGGTCGCGTCCTATCCTCTGGTGACGGATTTCCTGTCGCACAACATCCCTGCGCTCGGCGCCGTGGCCCGCCGGATCGCGGTGATCGACCGGTTCCAGGATTTCACCCGCGGCATCGTGTCCCTGCGCGACGTGATCTTCTTCGCGACCTTCATCGGGTTCTGGCTGTTCCTGAACACCGTCCTTGTCGACCAGCGGAAGGCGGACTGAACCGATGCGCCGGCTGAGTTTTTCCATCCTGGGTGTCATCGCCGCCGCCGCGATCGTCATCGGTATCAATATGTTCGCCGATGCCAGGCTCGCGAACGTGCATGTCGATCTGACCAAGGGCCACATCTACACGCTGTCCCCCGGCACCAGGCAGATCCTGGCGGGCTTGAAGGAGCCGATCACGCTGCGGCTGTTCTATTCGCGCAAACTGGGCAGCACCGTGTCGGCCTATGGCAGCTATGCCGACCATGTGCGCGAGATGCTGGAGAATTACGCGGCGATCGCCAATGGCAAGATCAAGCTGGAATTCTACGATCCGGAGCCGTTCAGCGACACGGAAGACCGCGCCATGTCGTACGGGTTGCAGGGCGTGCCGGTGGATCAGGGCGGCACGCAGGTCTATTTCGGCCTGGCCGGCAGCAACCTGGAGGACGACGAGCGCACCATCCCCTTCTTCCAGACCGATCGCGAGCGCTTTCTTGAATACGACCTGACCAAGCTGGTCTACGAGCTGTCCAATCCGCAGCGTCCGGTGGTCGGCGTGATGACGTCGCTGCCGTTGGACGGCGATCCGCGCATGATGATGATGAGCCGCGGCCAGGGTTCGGCCGGCCGGCCCTATGCCTCGTCGCTTCTGCTGCGGCAGACCAACACGGTGAAGTCCGTGCCGATGGACTCGCAGGTGATCCCCCCCGACATCAAGGTGCTGCTGGTGGCCGAGGCGGAGAACCTGCCGGAGACCACGCTGTACGCGATCGATCAGTTCGTCATGCGCGGCGGCAGCCTGATGGTGATGGTGGATCCGTGGAGCGAGACGATGGCCTCCATCCCCTCGCCCACCGGCATGCCACCGACGGACACGCATTCCGACCTCAAGAAACTGTTCGACGCGTGGGGCATCGAATTCGATCCCACCAAGGTGGTCGGCGACCTGACCGGCGCCTGGCGGGTGCGGGCCGGCCAGGATGAACGCGTGCAGGCGGTGAACTACGTCGCGTGGTTCAACATCCGCGCCGGCGTGAACCACGACGATCCGGCCACGGCCGACCTGCAACAGGTCACCGTCGCGTCCAGCGGCTACATCGCCAAGGCGCCGAAAGCGACGATCACCTTCACGCCGCTGCTGACCAGCAGCAGCCGATCCGGGATCATTCCGGTCGATTCCGTGAAGATGCCGGAGCCGGCAAAGATCCTGGCGGATTTCAAGCAGTCCGGCGGCCCGCGGGTGATCGCCGCGCGGGTACACGGTCTGCTGAAATCCGCCTTCACCGGCCCGCCGCCGCTCGGGAAGGACCAGAAGCGACCCGCTGATTTTCCGGCCTACAAGGCGGCGACCGACAAGGCAGCCAACATGGTCGTCGTGGCGGATTCCGATATCCTGGCGGATCGTTTCTGGGTGCATGTCTCGGACTTCTTCGGCCAGCCCGCGGCGGTACCGTTCTCCGACAACGGCCCATTCGTGGCCAACCTGATCGGCACCCTGGCGGGCGGCGATGCGCTGATCGGCCTGCGCTCCCGCGGCGACACCAGCCACCCGTTCGTGCTGGTGAATGAGATGCAGAGCGAGGCCGAAGCGCGGTTCCGGCAGAGTGAGCAGGCTTTGCAGAAGCATCTGGACCAGGTGCAGACCCAGCTTCGCACCTTGCGCAGCGGTGGCAGCGGACCTGATGCCGGCGGCACGGGATCCGAGACCGCGAAGCCAGACGCCGTGATCACGCCGGCGCAGCGCGCCGCGATCGAGGCGGCCCGCAAGGACGTTCTGGAAACCCGCCGCCAGCTTCGTGCCGTCCAGTTCGAACTGAACCGCGACATCTCACGGCTGGAAACCGAGCTGCGTATCTTCACGATCGTGCTGGTGCCGGCAGTACTGACGATCCTGGCAATCGTGCTGGGCGTGGTGCAGCGGCGGCGCCGCGCGAGGGCCCGGGCATGACGCCGCTTTTCACCGCGCCGCTAAGGCCGTTTCTCGCCGCTCCGCTTAGGCCTTTTCCCGCCGCTCCGCGAAGGCCTCTTCCCGCCGCTCCGCTTGGGCCGTCCGCCGTGGCGCCGGAGGTTTGCTTCCCATGACGCCGCGCACGCTCGTGATTCTCGTTGTCCTCGGCATCGTCGCGCTGGGCGGCGGCTGGTATTTCGGCATCGCCGCCAACCCGGGCGAGCAGCGCTCGGTCGATGCCGGCAAGCTGATGTATCCCGACCTCGCGTCCAAGCTGCAAGCCGCGACGCGGATCGAGATCGTGCACCAGGGCAAGACCACGGTGATCGAGAAACGCCCCAACGGCCAGTGGGGCTTGGCGGACCGGAACGGCTACCGCGTGCAGGATACCAAGCTGCATGGCATGCTCACGGCGCTGACCGAACTCAGGCTGATGGAGCCGCGCACCTCCGACCCCAAGCAGTTCGCCCGCCTGGGTGTGGAGGACCCGAACGGCAAGGACGCCACGTCCGACCTGTTGCGCGTGCTGGATGCCGGCGGGATGCCCATCGTCTCCCTGATCGTCGGTCACCGGCGGGTGCGCACCCAAGGTAACGTGCCTGATGAGGTCTATGTGCGCCGCCCCGACGACAGTCAGGTCTGGCTGGCTGAGGGCAATCTGCAGGTCGATGCCGACCCGCAGCAATGGTTCGATCGGGACGTGCTGAACATCGAGCACAGCCGCATCGCCGGCGTTGTCGTGACGCATCCGGACCAGACGCTGGTGTTCAAGCGGGATGGCGACAAGCTGATCCTGACGGCGCCGGCCGACCATCCGAAACTGGACAACTACAAGCAAGAGGATGTGGCCCGCGCGCTTGAGCTGCTGACCTTGCAGGACGTGCGTCCCGACAAGGAAAAGCTGGGCGATGAGGTCGGGCAGGCGGTGTTCACGACCACCGACGGTCTTGCGGTGACCGCGACGGTGTCCCAGGCTGGCAAGGATGTCTGGGCGCGATTCGCCGTCACCGGCAAGGAGAAGGCCGCGCCCGAAGCAGCAAAACTGTCCGCAAAGCTGTCCGGCTGGGTCTACCAGATCGGTTCCTGGAAGGAGAAATCGCTGGTGCCGACCTTGGACGACCTGAAAGCCCCGCCACCGCCGAAGCCTGCCGCGGATTCGGCGACCGACGCCCCTGCCCCCGCGCCGGCGAAATGACCGATCGCGAATACCCATCCCGGCCGATCGTCGGGATCGGGATCGTGGTGATCAAGGGTGACTCGGTCCTGTTGTGCCGCCGCGGCAAGCCGCCGAATATCGGCAGTTGGACCCTGCCGGGCGGCGCGCAGGAGGTCGG
>DATNEJ010000175.1:0-5542 GCA_035606775.1 Acetobacteraceae bacterium
CAGGGCCAACACATTGTCCCAGATCTCCGACCAATATCCGCGGTTGGCGATGAAGTCGGCCTTCAGCCGCTCCTGCCGCGGGGTCAGGGTGCGTTGCGTGGCGGCGGCCGCGTGACCGGTTGCCCGCATCGCATCCAGCAAAACAGGCACGCCCATGGTGACCGTGTGAACGCCCAGGACCGACGTAAGCTGATAGACCTCCATGATCTCATCCCGCGTCGCGCCATAGCGCAACGCATTGCGAATATGGATGCGAAGCCCAGGCTCATACATATGCGTCGTCGACGAATCGATGGCGATGTAGATCAGTTCCTTGACCTTGGGGGACAAGGTGCCGTTCTGCCACGGCACCGACGACAAATGCGCGTAGGCGGCGAAGAAATCGGGTGCCAGGTTCAGGAGCGGATCCCACCCGCGACTCCAGTAGCCGCGTGCGTCGATGAATTCCTGCTTGATGGCGGCTTTGCGTTCTTCCGTGGTGCTCATGGTGATGTTCCTGTGTGGCTGCAAAGATCTCAGGCGATGCGATAGCGCTCAATGGCGTCCCGGTTCAGCGTCACGCCCAGACCCGGCCCGCTGGGCACGCGCATCATGCCGTTGCCGTCGTAGTCGAAGGGCTCGTTCAGCAGCTCCGTCCGCAACGCGTGCTCGGTCTGGTCCCATTCGACCATCAGCGCATTCGGGATCGACGCGGCAAAATGCAGCGCGGCCACGAACAGCAGCGCGCTGGAGAAGCAGTGCGGCGCAACCATGACGTTGTGCGCGTGGGCAAACGCGGCGATCCGCCGGCATTCGCTGAAACCGCCTGACCACACCAGGTCGGGCTGCGCGATGCCGATCGCGCGCCTTGTGATCAGCTCGCGATAGCCGAACAGGCCGATCTCGGTCTCATAACCCGCGATGGCGGTCGGCAAGGCGGCCGCGACAGCGGCACTGCCGTCGATGTCGTCCGTCGGGACCGGTTCCTCGATCCAGAACAGGTTGTAGGGTTCCAGCGCCTTGCCCATGGCGATCGCAGTAGCCGGACTCCAGACGCAGTTCGCATCCACCATCAGCCGGCGGTCGGGGCCGAGCGCATTGCGGACGGCAGCGACGCGGGCGAGATCGTCCTGTGGGGTGACGACGCAAAGGTCCGGCTGGTTCAGCAGGTGACGGAAATTGCTGCCGGTCCAGGCGTAGCGGCCGATCTTCATTTTCATGGCGCGGAAGCCGCGCGCGACGTAGCCCTCGGCCTCGGCGGCCAGCGCCGCCAGGTCTTTCCCCTGCTGATAGAAGCCGCCGCTGGCATAGACCTCCACCTGGTCGGAATACGCGCCGAACAGCCGGTACAGCGGCATGCCGGCTGCCTTGCCGGCGATGTCCCACAGGGCAATGTCGATGCCCGAGATGGCGTGCATGACAACGCCGCGCCGGCCGTGCTGGCGGGAGCGTCCGAACATGACCTGCCACAGGCGTTCGATCATCAGGGGATCCTGGCCCAGCAGCAGGGGCTTCAGCTCGTGCTGGATGACGGCTTCGGTGACCGCGGGCGGCCCGCCGGCGGACCCCGCCTCGGCGATGCCGACCAACCCCGTGTCGGTGGCGATTTCGACCAGCAGGGCGCTGCGTGCAGGGTTCACGCCGGCGGCGCTCATGCTTGGGTTGCCGACGCGCCAGGACAGCTTGGTGGTGCGGATGTCGGTGATCTTCATGGACGGATTCCCGTTTGTGGTGGCGGGCGGCGCGGCCGGAGCGCGTTCGCCCGCCGGATGCCTCGCCTATGGTTGATGGCACGGACCGCAGCCGCAAGCCCGGCAGGGCCTCGGGGCGCAGGAAAAGCCAGGTCTCGGGCCGCGCAACAGGCGGAAAGGGGCGCGGTCATGGTTCCGATTGACCTGCGCCCCCCCGCTCCATAGCTTCCCGCGCATGTCTGAGACTTTATCCGTCGGCCCGCTTGCCGCCCCGCGGGCATGGCCATTCGAGGAAGCTGCCAAGGTTGCCGCCCGCTTTGCCGCATCCGGCAAGGACCACGCCCTGTTCGAGACCGGCTACGGGCCGTCCGGCCTGCCCCATATCGGCACATTCGGTGAGGTCGCCCGCACGTCCTGGGTCCGGCACGCATTCGGCGTGCTGACGGGCCGCCCGTCGCGGCTGTTGGCGTTCAGCGACGACATGGACGGGCTGCGCAAAGTGCCCGACAATGTTCCGAACCGCGACATGCTGACGGAATACCTTGGGAAGCCGCTCACGCGTATACCCGATCCGTTCGGCACCCATGACAGCTTCGGTGCCCATAACAACGCGCGGCTGCGCGCGTTTCTGGACTCCTTCGGGTTCAGCTACGAATTCGCCTCGTCCAGCGAGTACTATGCCAGCGGGAAATTCGACGCCGCGCTGATCCGGGTGCTGGAATGCTACGATCAGTTGATGGCGGTCATCCTGCCGACCTTGCGAGCGGAGCGGCGCGCCACCTATTCGCCGATCCTGCCGGTACACCCGAAGACCGGGATCGTGATGCAGGTGCCGATGGAGCGGTGCGATCCGGCGGCCGGCACCGTCACATGGCGCGACCCTGAGACCGGCGCGGTCTTCGAGACATCCGTCAAGGGGGGCGCCTGCAAACTGCAATGGAAGGCCGACTGGGCGATGCGGTGGTACGCCCTGGGTGTCGATTACGAGATGTCCGGCAAGGACCTGATCGACTCGGTCCGGCTTTCAGGCCGCATCTGCCGCATCCTGGGCAGCCAGCCGCCGGAAGGCTTCACCTATGAGCTGTTCCTGGACGAAGAAGGACAGAAGATCAGCAAGTCCCGGGGAAACGGGCTTTCCGTGGATGACTGGCTGCACTACGCGCCGCCCGAGTCCCTCGGCCAGTTCATGTACAACCAGCCGCAGCGGGCAAAGCGCCTGTATTTCGACGTGATTCCGCGTGCGGTGGACGAGTACATCGCCAATGCCGAGAAGGCGCGCGCGCAGAGCGAGACGGAACGGTACGTCAATCCGGTCTGGCATATTCATGCCGGCAACTTGCCGAACCATGCCGGCAGTCCGATCTCTTTCGCCATGCTGCTGAACCTGGCGAGCGTCGTGAACGCCGAGTCCCCGGAAATCCTGTGGGGCTTCATCCGCCGCTATGCACCCAATGCAAATCCCGACACGGAGCCGCTGCTGGCGCGGCTGGTGGGGTATGCCATCGCCTATTACCGGGACTTCGTGCGTCCGGCGAAGCTGTTTCGTCAGCCCGACACCACGGAGCGTGCCGCGCTGGAGGATCTGGGGACAGCGTTGGCCGCGCTGCCGCCGGATGCACCGGCGGAGACAATCCAGAACGCAGTCTTCGAAGTCGGCAAGCGGCATCCATTTCCCACGCTGCGTGACTGGTTCGCCTGCCTTTATCAGGTTCTGCTCGGCCAGCAGGAAGGGCCGCGGTTCGGGGGCTTCGTCGCGCTCTATGGGATTCAGGAAACGATTGCGCTGATCGATTCGGCCCTTGCCCGGCAGGCGGATGCGGCCTGATCAATGTCCGGTCGGGCTGGCGGAACGGCTATAAGCTGGGTACGCCGCCTTCCCGCGCTGATTGGCGTCGCCCTTCTGGTCGGCGCCATCTATGTCGTCCAGCGCGAGTTCCGGCACCTTCGGCTTGCCGATATCGGCCAGGCGCTGGGATCGATCCCGTCGCACGCGCTGGTGTTTTCGCTTGGCTGGACGGTGCTGTCTTATTTCATCCTGACCTTCTATGACCGCCTGGGCACGATCTATGCGGGGCATAAGGTATCTTATGGCCGCGTCGCATTTGCGTCGTTCTGCGCCTACGCCCTGTCACACAATCTGGGTTTTGCCGCGGTTTCGGGGGCGGCGGTGCGCTATCGACTGTATGCGCATTGGGGGCTGACGCCGCTGCAGATCGGCAAGACGGTCGCTTTCTGCAGCCTGACATTCGGCCTGGGCGGGATGGTCCTTGGCGGGGCGATCCTGTTTGCCGAACCGCGTGCCGTGCCGTTCTTCGGCCAGTACCTGCCGCATGCGGCGCTTTATGCGTGCGGCGCGCTGCTTTGGGCCATCGTACTGGGCTATGTCACCCTGTCGCGCATACTGGGCAAGGTCAGGCTGTTCGGCCACATGATCGAACTGCCGGGATGGCGCATGGCCATCGTCCAGGTGGTGCTGGCAACGGTGGATGTCGCGGTCACCGCCACGATCTTCTACACGCTGCTGCCGCAGGCACCCGGCATGACGTGGCTGATCTTCCTCGGCGTCTATGTCGCCTCCTACACCGCGGGCCTGGCGGCAAACCTGCCCGGCGGGATCGGCGTGTTCGACACCGCCATTCTGTTCGGGCTTGAGCCTTATTTGTCGGCCCCGCGGATCGTCGGCGCCATTCTGATATTCCGGCTCTATTACTATGTCATTCCGCTGTTCCTCGCCGGGTCGCTGTTCGCGGGGAATGAGCTCGTGCTGCGCGGGGGCGGCCTGCTGCGTCATGTCAGGCAGTTGCCGGCACTGCAGGCCATCGGCCGATGGAGCGAGCCAGATTTCGCGGTGGCCTCGGCGACAGGTGCCGTGGGCCTGTGCGGGGTGCTCATGCTGTGTCTTGGCGTGCTGGCGCCGCAGGCGGATTTCTCGTGGCTCGATCCGAATTTCGCCGGCATCGTCAGTCAGGCTGGTCAGTTCATTCCCTCCCTTATCGGCGCCGGTCTCGTGGTGATGGCGATCGCGTTGTCCCATCGCGTCAACCTGGCGTGGGGGCTGACCCTGTTCCTGCTGGCGGTCGGCGCTATCTTCGCGGCCGCACAGGGCGGCCGCCTTTGGGTGGCCGCCCTGCTGATCCTGACGATGATGCTTCTCGCTCCGTTCCGCGCCTGTTTCTACCGCCACGCGCATCTGCTCAGCGGGCCGCTACAGCCTTCCAGCGCCATGTCGCTTGTTGTTCTGGTCATCTGTCTGTTTGCGCTCGCCGTGACCCGGCCGCACACGCATCTGCTGGCGAACAACGCGTGGTGGGCGATCATCCTGTCCGAGGAGGTGCCCAATTCGCTGCGCGCCGCGGTTGCGGTTACGGTTGTGCTGGGATTGACGGCGATCTGGCTGCTGGTGCGCCCGGGGCGCGTGCGATTCATCTCCCTGGACGCGAACGGGAGGCAGCAGTTGCAGGAACGCGGCATCACGCCGCCACCGGCCGCCGAAGGCGTGGTGCTGGGCGAAGCCGATCGGGCGATATTCCCGTTCCGCCGTGTCGGCCGTGTGCTGCTGGGTTTGGGCGATCCGACGGGGGCGGAAACGGATCGGGTCTCGGCGATCTGGCGTTTGCGCGACCTGGCGCAGCAGGAAGGACTGGATCCTGCGGTGTGGCGGGCCGGGCCCTCGATGCTGAAGGTGTACGGCGATTTAGGGTTGACCGCTTTGCCACTGGGCGCGGACGGCTTGCCTTTACCGGAAGCGCTGACCGATGAGACGCCAGAGTCGGAACATTATCTGGTTTGTGTCGCCGAACGGGACTTGAACGCACTGCTGCCGTTGTTGTCGGTCCTGGCCGGACAAAAGGGACAAGAGGTTTCAGCCGCAG
>DATNEJ010000180.1:0-8652 GCA_035606775.1 Acetobacteraceae bacterium
GCGCTCGGCGCATCCTCCAACTGCCCGATCCACATGGTCGCGATCGCGCGCCACATGGGAGTGGAACACACCCTGGACGACTGGCAGCGCCTGGGGCCGGAAATCCCGCTGCTGGTCGACCTGCAGCCTGCCGGGCGATTCCTGGGCGAGAAATTCCACCGCGCCGGCGGCGTGCCCGGGGTGATGAAGGAGCTGCTGGCCGCCGGCAAGCTGCACCCGCACGTGCGTACCGTCACTGGCCACACCCTGGCCGAGGACCTCGCGAACGTGCCGGACGGCGATCGGGAAGTGATCCGCGCCTATGGCAATCCGCTGAAGGAAGCCGCGGGCTACGTCGTGATGTCGGGCAACCTGTTCGACAGCGCGGTGATGAAGATCAGCGTCATCGACAAGGATTTTCGCGCGCGCTTCCTGTCGAACCCCAGCCGGCCGAACGTCTTCGAGGGCAAGGCGATCGTGTTCGACGGGCCGGAGGACTATCACGAACGCATCGAGGATCCCGACCTCGGCGTGGAGGAGCAGTCGGTCCTGATCATCCGCAACTGCGGGCCGGTCGGCTATCCCGGCAGCGCCGAGGTGGTGAACATGCAGCCGCCCGCGTCCCTGCTGAAGCAGGGCGTGCAGACGTTGCCGACCATGGGCGATGGCCGGCAATCGGGCACGTCAGGCTCACCCTCGATCCTCAATGTCTCGCCCGAGGCCGCGGTCGGCGGCGGGCTGGCGCTGTTGCAGACCGGCGACCGTATCCGCATCGACCTCAATACCCGCAAGGTGGATGTCGTTCTGCCGGAGGGCGAGCTGGCACGCCGTCGCGCGGCCTGGACTCCGCCCAAGCTGCTCAGCATGACGCCCTGGGAGGAGATCTACCGCTCGATGGTCGGGCAACTCGGCACCGGCGCCTGCCTGGAACCGGCGACGCTGTACCTGAATGTCATTGAGACGCTGGGCGAATCCCGCAACAACCACTGAGGTCGCCCAATGAGGTTGTTATGACAGGCTCGCTCGCCGGCAAGACCGCTTTCGTCACCGCCGCCGGCCAGGGCATCGGACGCGCAACCGCCTCCGCGTTCGCCGCTGCCGGCGCGCGGGTGATCGCCACCGACGTGAACGACACGAAGCTTGCGGGCCTCGCCTCGGGCTCGATCCGTGTCGCGAAACTCGACGTGCTGCGGGCGGCGGACATCGCGCAGGCGGCGCGCGATGCGGGACCGGTCGATATCCTGTTCAACTGCGCTGGCTTCGTGCATCAGGGAACGCTGCTGGACGCCAGCGAGGACGACTGGTCCTTCGCTTTCGACCTGAACTGCCGGTCGATGTTCCGCACCATGCGCGCCTTCCTGCCGGGCATGCTGGAACGCGGCGGCGGCGCGATCCTGAACGTCGCCTCGGTCGCATCCAGCCTGAAGGGCGTGCCCAGCCGATTCATCTACAGCGCGACCAAGGCGGCGGTGATCGGCATGACCAAATCGGTCGCGGCGGACTACGTGACGCGCGGCATACGCTGCAACTGCTTGTGTCCGGGCACGGTCCACACGCCCAGCCTGGATGAGCGGATCGCCGTCAATGCCGCCGCCGCGGGCTCGGTCAACGCCGCGCTCGCTGCCTTTGTCGCCCGCCAACCAATGGGCCGGCTGGGCACCGCGGAAGAGATCGCCGCGCTCGCCGTCTACCTGGCCGGCGACGCGGCGCAATTCATCACCGGCCAGGCGGTCGTCATCGACGGGGGACTGACGCTGTAGATTTCTTTGATCGCGTGATTCACGTCTCCGGCGAGTCCGCCTGCGACGATCACGCTCTGGGTTTGATCGCGTGATTCACGTCTCCGGCGAGTCCGCCTGCGACGATCACGCTTGGGTTTGATCGCGTGATTCACGTCTCCGGCGAGTCCGCCTGCGACGATCACGCTCTGGCTACGACAGGGAGGAAACACATGAGACTGCTTCGCTACGGTCCCGCCGGCGCCGAAAAGCCCGCCATGCTGGATTCCGATGGGGGTATCCGCTGCCTGAGCGGCATCGTGCGCGATATCGATGGCTTCGCGCTGTCGGAGGCGTCGCTGCGCATGCTTGCGGACATCAACCCGACGACATTGCCGCTGGTCGAGGGCAACCCGCGCGTCGGCGCCTGCGTCGCCCGCCCCGTGAACTATGTCTGCATCGGCCTGAATTACGCGGACCACGCTGCGGAAGCCGGCATGCCGGTGCCCAAGGAGCCAATCATCTTTCTGAAGTCCCTCGGTGCCTATAGCGGACCGAACGACGACGTGAAGCAGCCGCGCGGCTCAAGGAAGCTGGACTGGGAGGTCGAGCTTGGCGTCGTCATCGGCAAGACCGCGCGCTCGGTCCCCGAGCACGACGCGCTAAGTCACGTCGCCGGCTACTGCGTCTGCAACGACGTGAGCGAACGCGAGTTCCAGATCGAACGCGGCGGCACCTGGGACAAGGGCAAAGGCTGCGACACGTTCGGCCCGACCGGCCCGTGGCTGGTCACCAAGGACGAAATCCCCGATCCGCAGGGGCTTGGGCTGTGGACCGAGGTGAACGGCAAGCGGATGCAGAACGGCAACACCGCGACCATGATCTTCGGCGTGGTCAAGCTGGTCAGCTATGTCAGCCACTTCATCACCCTGCACGCGGGGGACGTGATCGCCACCGGCACGCCGCCTGGCGTCGGCCAGGGTGTCAAGCCGGAACCGGTGTTCCTGCATGTGGGTGACGTGATGCGGCTGGGCATAGACGGGCTGGGCACCCAGACGCAGCGCGTCGTCAGCGCATAGCGCCGCACGGCTGTCATGCGTCCCCGCATGACAGCCGCTTCCGCCTCGCGTGGCTGCTTGCGCCGGGCTAGATTGCGGGCATGAGCATAGCCCCTACAGCCTCCTCCCTGACCTTTCCCTTTCCCGAACCGCCCCCACCCGGCGCGCTGATCGACATCGCGCCGGGGATTTACTGGGCGCGCCTGCCGCTCCCGTATCGCCTCGATCACGTGAACATCTATCTGATCGAGGGCGGGCATGGCTGGACCGTGCTGGATACCGGCCTCGGCACGGATGCCTGCCGAGCGGCGTGGGAGGGGATTCTGAGGGGACCGTTCGCGGGGCAGACGCTCGATTCGATGATCGTCACGCATTACCACCCGGACCATGTCGGGCTGGCAGGCTGGCTCGCCCAGCGCTTCGGCCTGCCGCTTTCCATGCCGCGTCCGGAATATCTCTACAGCCTGGCGCTGCAATACGCGCCGGGCGACCTGGGGGCCGACATGCACCGGCCGTTCTACCGCCGGCACGGGCTGTCGCCGGAACTGACGGAACTGGTGCTCAGCCGCGGGCACGAATATCTGCGGCGCACGACAGGCGTTCCGACCACGTATCATCGCATCCGGCACGACGACACGCTCCGTATCGGCACACGCGCATTCAAGGTGCTGACCGGCGGTGGCCATGCGCTGGAACAGGCGATGCTGTATTGCAAGGAGGAGAAGCTGTTCTTCGCCGCCGATCAGGTGATCGCCCGCATCTCCCCCAATGTCAGCGTGCACGCGATGGAGCCGGACCTGGACGCGCTGGGGATCTTCCTGCACTCCCTGGCCGGACTGCGGGAGGCGATCGCGCCGGACGTGCTGGTGCTGCCCGGCCACGGCCTGCCGTTCAAGGGCCTGCACACCCGCATCGACGAACTGATGACGCACCACGCGCAACGCTGCGGCGCGATTGCCGACGCATGCCGGGATCGTCCCCTATCGGTGGCAGAGATCGTGCCGCACGTATTTCCGCGCGCGCTGGACGAGCACCAGACCAGCTTTGCCTTCGGCGAGGTGCTTGCCCACGTAAACCACATGCTCGCCGGCCAAAGCCTTCTTCTCGAAACCGACCCGCTCGGCACTGACCGCTACCGCGCGGGATAGTGGTTTGTTTGATCGCGTGATTCACGTCTCCGGCGAGCCCGCCTGCGACGATCACGCTCTGACCGGAGGCCGGACATGACCGATGCGTACGCCCGCTATACCCGCCTGCGCTTCGACCGCCCACATCCCAAGGTGCTGCGCATCACGCTGGACAACGGCAAGATGAACACCGCGGACAACGCGTTGCACGGTGAACTGGCGGATATCTGGCGCGACGTGGACCGCGATCCGACAGTCAATGCGGTGATATTGACGGGTGCCGGCAAGGTGTTCTCTGCCGGCGGCGATTTCGGCATGATCCGGGAGAACATCGATGACTTCGACGCCCGCGCGCGGCAATGGAAGGAAGCGCGGGAGATCGTCTACAACCTGATCAACTGCTCCAAGCCCGTCGTCAGTGCCATGCGCGGCGTCGCGGTCGGTGCGGGACTGGTGTGCGGCATCCTGGCGGATGTCTCGATCGCCACGAAGGATTGCCGCATCATCGACGGCCATACACGGCTGGGTGTCGCCGCGGGCGATCATGCCGCGATCATCTGGCCGCTGCTATGCGGCATGGCGAAGGCCAAATACTATCTTCTGCTGTGCGAGCAGGTGCTGGGCGCGGAGGCCGAACGCATCGGCCTGATCAGCCTGGCGGTCGAGGACAATGAACTGGACGGCAAGGCCGTGGAAATCGCGACCAGGCTCGCCGAGGGCGCGCAGAGCGCCATCCGCTGGACGAAGCACGCGCTGAACAACTGGCTGCGCAGCGCCGGCCCAGCGTTCGACACATCGCTGGCGCTGGAGTTCCTGGGCTTTTCCGGACCAGAGGTGAAGGAAGGCCTGGAATCCCATCTGGAGAAACGCAAACCGGCCTTCCCGCCCGGATCACCGGTATAGCGTCCACGCCTTTCCTTGGAAGCCGGAGGAGTCGTGGTTTGGCGCGCAGCCCCCTGGTCCGGGTGCCGAGTCCTATCGCGCTGCCAGAAAAGGGAAGAGTTAAACGCAGATAAGAAGACGATGTACGCAGATTATGCAGATGTTACGGGGCGGTTCTTG
Organism: Acetobacteraceae bacterium; assembly: GCA_035606775.1. GTDB lineage: Bacteria > Pseudomonadota > Alphaproteobacteria > Acetobacterales > Acetobacteraceae > Rhodopila. The sequence goes on from DATNEJ010000180.1 coordinate 4,945, forward strand.
CATTGTGCGCCATGCGCTTGACCACCAAACGTGGCTTGCTGGAATTGGGAAACAGGCAGAGCCGTAAATTGGTCACTCTCAGTTCTTGATGCACTATGAACTATGAGTCGAACTGTGAACCATGAGGCGATCTTTTACATATACACATGACTGGACATTCTATTGTATCCCTCACAAATGGCATTACGATGTCGGCCTGCATGTATATTCCGTATCATGAACGTTCAGCCGATCGCGAGGCACGGCCGCTCATTCAACCTCGTCACTATCTGCGTCATCAGCGCACATCTTCTTATATCTGCGATTCGATTCCTTTCTTTACGATATTGCGGCCGGCACACCGCAGAAGTATTGACGGGCACCACTAGCGCAATACGCCCCCAAAGTAAGCGCACAACCGATTCCCACATGCACCGGATTTCAATTGGCAAACGGAAATCCTTGGCTTGGTGCGCCTCCGCCCACCAACGCAGCACGTATAAGCCGCAGCCCTATCCCTCACTACGCGCCTTGACCATGCGCAGCGGCGTGTAGGTCAGGGCGACCTTACCGTCCTGCTTCACCACCCGATTGCTGGTACGCACCAGCCCGCGGTTCGGCCGGCTGTTGCTGCGGCGGCTTTCGATCACCTCGCATTCCACGTGGATCGTGTCGCCGGCGAAGGTGGGACCGACGACATTCAGTTCCATATTCAGGAAGGCGAAGCCGGTGTGCTGCATGGTCGCGTGTACCAGCAGCCCTTCCGCGAACGAATAGACCATTGCGGCCGGCACCACGCGCTGACTGATATCGCTTTCGTGCCGGAGAAATTCGACGTTGGAGAACAGCACCTCGGTCAGCCCGGTGACGCCGATGAAGTTCACAAGGTCGGCTTCGGTCAGGGTGCGACCGATGGTACGGAACTTCCGGCCTTGCGGCAGATCCTCGAAGTAAAGCCCAAGGCCGAGCACCTCATACCCGCCGATCTCCGTCATCATTCCCTCCGCAAACGCGTCAGACCATCGTCAGGCCGCCCGATACGCTGATGGTCTGGCCGGTGATATAGGCCGCATCGTCCGACAGCAGGAAAGCGATGATGCCCGGATAATCATCCGGCCGGCCGATCCGTTTCAGCGGGATCGCCCGCGCCATCGCCTCGCCGATCTTGGCGCCGGCGGGGGAACTCGCCAGCACGGAATCGAACAGCGGCGTGTCGGTCGGGCCTGGGCACAGCACATTCAGGGTCACGCCCTTGCGCGCCAGCTCCCGCGCCAGGGTCTTCGTGAATGCAATAATCCCACCCTTGCATGCCGCGTAGACCGCCTCCCCTGACGAACCCACTCGTCCCGCATCCGAAGCGACATTGACCACGCGCCCGAATCCCCGTTCGGCCATGCCGCGCACGACGACGTGGTGCATATGCAGTGGTCCATACAGGTTGATGCGGATGATCCGGTCCCACAGCGCGGGGTCGGTATCCAGGAAGTTCTTCACCAGATCCCAGCCGGCGATGTTCGCCAGCAGGTCCGGCGGGCCGAACGCCGCCTCGAACCCCGCAACACCGCGTTCGACCGCACCGCGATCGGAAATATCCGCCGTCCAGGCCCGCGCCTGCCCGCTGCACAGCCGGACGGTCTCCTCCGCCCCCGCCGCGTCGAGATCGAGGATCCCAACCTGGCAGCCTTCCTGCGCCAGGCGGATCGCCGTCGCCCGCCCGATGCCACTGGCGCCGCCCGTCAGCACCACGCGCCTGCCGCTCAGTCCTCGCATGACGAAAGCTCCCTGCTGCTGCCGCTCAGTCCTCGCATGACGAAAGCTCCCTGCTGCGCCGTGCCAAACGATAAAGAACCGGATCGAATATCGGGAAACGTGACGTAACGGACTGTTGACGAAGGCGCAACGGACTGCGATGTTGACGATGGTGATCAGTTGACCGGTCGTAATGAAATTTATCGGGGAAGCGGACGGGAGGCGCGGTTCCGCCGGATCGGGCCGCCTTAAGGTTGTGCATCACAAACGAATGACACTCAGGGTTGCCAGCGTGGCTGCCGCGCTGCTGTTCCCTGTCCTGGCGGGTTCGGCCGTGGCTCAGACGGCACCGCAATCGGTGCCGCAGGGCTCGCCGCTGCCACGTGTCCTCCCGCCAGGCCCCGCCGCCACATCCCCCGGCGCCGCCACGCCCGCCTTGCCCCCTTCCGGCGCGGAAGTGCCGAACCGATCCGTTCTCGTCACGGATGTGGCAATCGAAGGCGCCACCGCGTTTCCGCAGTCGGAGCTTGCGAGCTACACTGCCGGGTTGACTGGCCCCGCCGTGCCGCTGCCGAAAATCGATGCAGCGCGGCAGGCGATCCTGAAGCACTACCGCTCCCAGGGCTATGTGCTGACAACGGTGTCGGTCAGCCTGAACGCCGCCGGGCATTTGCGATTCATCATCACCGAAGGCCATATCGCCAGCGTCAAGCTCGACGGCGATATCGGCCCCGCCGGCACGCGCGTCCTGCGCTTCCTGCACAAGCTCACTGAACACACGCCGATCGATTCCGCCACCTTGGAACGCTACCTGCTGCTGGCGCAGGACGTGCCGGGCGTGACCCTGCACGCGGTGCTGCAGCCCTCCACGGATGAGCCGGGCGCGCTGAACCTGATCGCCCAGGTCAGCCGCAAGCCGGTCTCCGGCCTGTTCAGCATGGACAACCGCGCTTTCGACCTGACCGGCCCGATCGAGGCCCTGGGCGTGCTGGACCTCAACAGCTTCACCAGCCTCGGCGAACGCACAGAGCTGTCGATTTACCATACCTTCCCCAATACGCAGACCTTCGGGCAAGCGTCGCTCGAAGCCTTCGTTGGCGATTCCGGCCTGCGCGTCAAAGTCTATGGCGGCTACGGCGACGTCAATCCCAGCGGCATCCTGGGCGAAGGCGGCTATCACGGCACCACCACCGTGTTCGGCGGGCAGGCCAGTTACCCGGTGATCCGCTCCCGCCAGGAAGTGCTGAACGTCACATTAAGCCTCGACGCGCTGGAATCGCTTGTCGACAACGGCATCCCGCCGAGCCGGGCGAGCTACGATTCATTGCGTGTGTTGCGGCTGGGGGAGGATTACACCCGTTCCGATCTGCTGTTCGGACCGGATCACTCGGCGGTCAATTATCTCTCGGTCAAGGTCTCCAAGGGCCTTCCCATCCTCGGCGCCCAGGTCAACACCGCCAGCTACAATTCGCCCGCCCGCCTTGGGGAAAACACCAGCTTCACCAAGATCGCTTTCGAGGCGAGCCGGACCCAGACGCTGTTCACCCCCTGGACCGGCGCCAGCGTCGCGCTGATGGAGCTGCTGACCGGGCAATGGAGCGGCGATATCCTGCCGCCAGCGGAACAATTCTACCTCGGCGGCGCCCGCTTCACCCGCGGCTACTACGCCGGCCAGGTGCCCGGCGACAAGGCGCTGGCCGCCACGACGGAACTTCAGCTCAACACCGGCTTCGACCTGTCCTCGTTCGGCCTCAGTACCGAGGTGTCGACGCAGTTCTATCTGTTCTACGACTGGGGTGAGACCTGGCAGAACCAGCCGACCGATTTTGCCACGCGAATCGCCTCCGCCGGCGGCGGTGCCCGCTTCCAGATCACCCAGCACACCGAACTCGATCTCGAAGCGCTTGGCCGCTTCAACCTCTACCCCACCGGCACCGCCGGCAGCACCGGCGCGCTGAACGGCATCGGGCTGTTCTGGCG
>DATNEJ010000192.1:0-5613 GCA_035606775.1 Acetobacteraceae bacterium
TCAGCCGAACGAACTCCATGCCAGCAGCAGGACATAGCCGGTGATCGCAAGTCCGGCGTGCACGGACACCGTGACCACCGGAACCCGCCGTCCGCGCCAAGCGGCGATTGGCAGAAACAGACCGAAAAGCAAAGCCACGAAAATTACGACCGTGGCCATCCAACCAAAGGAGCCGGCACCGTAGGCGACACCGCGCGGCGGGCCTCGCAACGACAGCGCCAATATAACGAGGCCGCCGATGCCGACTGCGCCATGCGCCAGCCCGGCGGCGAACGGCGGCCTGGAGGCGCCTTCGGCCGCGCGCATATGCCATAACGCCAGGATGATTCCCGCCGCCACCGCGGCGCTCAGAACCAGAACCGCCGCTTCAACCATGGTGTCCGATGGCGCGCTGCACCCGTCAGCTCAGCACGCGACCGGCGCGCAGGCGGGCAATGTCGTCGGTCGAGTACCCGGCCTCCTGCAGCACTGCATCGTTGTGCTGGCCGATGGACGGTGCCCGGCGCGGCGCGATCTTGTTGATACCGTCGATGTGGAACGGCGCGGCGACGGTCAGCCCCTTGCCGTCGGCGAACGGCACCAGGGCGCCGGCGTGCCGCATCTGCACGTCGTCCGACGCTTCGTTCACCGTGCCGACAATGCCAAAGGTGATGCCGACAGCATCGAGGATCTTCCGCCACTCGGCCAGGTCGCGCTGAGCAAATACCTCGTCCAGCACCTGCACCAATGCCCACGCGTTCTGCTTGCGCGACTCGGTCGTGGCGAAGCGCGGATCGTCGGCCAGGTTCTCCTTGCCGATGGCCGCCAGGAAGCCGCGCAACTGCCGCTGTTCGTTGAACAGCGCCATGATGAACCACCGTCCGTCGCGCGTCCGGTAATGGTTCGCCAGCGCGTTGGGCGCCTGCGCCCGCGGCGGGCGAAGCGCGACGTGTTCCCCGAACAGGCGCGTCTGAACGGCGCAACCATTCGCCCACAGTCCGTTCTGCAACAAGGAAGAGCGGACCACGCCGCCCTGCCCGGTCTTCTCACGCCGGTACAAGGCGGTGACGATCGCGGCGTAAAGGCCGGTTGCGCTGGGATGGTCACCCATCCCGGGCATGGAGCGCGACGGCGGCGTGGCTTCTTCCGCGCGCACCATATCCATCAGGCCGGTGCGCGCCCAGTACGCGGTGGAGTCGAAGCCGGTCTTCGCCGCTTCCTCCCCTTCCTCACCATACGCCGTGAACGAGGCGTAGATCAGCCGCGGATTGAGCGGCAGCAGATCGGACGGTGCCAGCCGCAGCCGATCACGCACAGGCAGGGGAAAGTTGGTGACGAACACGTCGGCGGACGCAGCCAGCCGATGCAGCACGGCCTGCCCGTCCGGGTGCTTCAGGTCCAGTGCCAGGCTGCGCTTGTTGCGCGAGGTCAGTTGCCAATAATAGTCGACCGGCCTGCCGGGGATCGGCGTGGACGCGCGCCAGGGATCGCCCGCGCCGGGCGGCTCGATCTTGATCACGTCCGCGCCGAAATCGGACAGGATCGTCGCCGCCGCCGGACCGGCGATCCAGCTTGCGCAGTCGATCACCTTCAGACCCGAGAACAGGCTCTCCGTCATGTTCGTCTCTTCCCTTGCCGTCGCGGAGAGAACCCGCGTGCTCTCATGGTGTCTGGTTGCTGAAGATGATCGTGCCGGAGGCAGCAAACATGCCACCCACGCCGTGGCAGACAGAGATCTTTGCCCCGGGCACCTGTGCCGGCGCAATGCCGCGCATCTGCCGCACGCTCTCCTGCAACGCGTACATGCCGTACATCCCCGAGTGCATGTACGACAGGCCGCCGCCATTGGTATTGAGCGGCAGCGACCCGCCGGGGGCGGTGTTGCGTTCGGCGATGAATCGCGCAGCCTCTCCACGCGGCATGAATCCGAGGTCCTCAAGCCCGTAGATCGGCAGATGCGCAAACGCGTCGTAGATCATCAGATGATCCACGTCGTTGCGATTGATGCCGGCCTGCTGGAACGCGGTGGGACCGGCAACGCGGAACGCGCGAGAGGTGGTGAAGTCCTCCATCTGGCTGACCATCGGCGTTTCGGCGCTTTCGCCGGTGCCAAGGATGTAGACCGGTTTCGTCGGGAAATCGCGCGCCCGTTCGGCGGAGGTCAGGATCAGCGCGCCGCCGCCATCCGTGACCAGGCAGCACATCAGCAGCCGGAATGGCCAGGCGATCATGCGGCTGTTCAGCACGTCCTCGGTGGTAATCAGGTTGCGGAACGTGGCACGCGGATTCTTCGATGCCCATTCGCGCTGCACCACGCAGACCTGCGCGATCTGCTCCTCGGTGACGCCAAACGTCTTCATGTAGCGCAGCACCGGAATGGTGAACATGCTGGGCGGGCCCATCGGACCGAACGGCTGCTCGAACTGGCCATTCAGCGATGAGGGTGCGACGGAGCGCGGCGGATTGCCGACACGCGAACGCCCGCTTTCGCCATGCGTCACCAGGATCGTCTTCGCCAGCCCGGCCTCGATCGCGGCGGCGGCGTGCCTAACGTGAATCATGAAGGAGCAGCCGCCGACGGAGGTGCCGTCCACCCAGGTCGGCGTAATGCCTAGATAATGCGCAAGCTGCACCGGCGTTTCGCCGGCCGTGGCGATGCCGTCGATGTCCTTGGGCTTCAGCCCGCAATCGGCCATCGCATTCAGCGCTGCATCCGCATGCAACTGGATCTGCGACATATCCGGGATGACACCCAGCTTCGTGGTTTCGGCGGCGCCGACGACCGTGACTGCGTTTCTGCGCATGGGATCAGCCTTTCGCCGGACGGAACAGAGGCAGGGTGATGGTGTCGTTCTGCTTCTCGAACACCACTTCCAGGGGCATGTCGAGCTGCAGTGCCTCCGGCGTTTGCGGCGAGTCGACGATGTTGGTCATCATTCGCGGCCCTTCGGCGAGCTGCACGACGGCGATCGCATAGGGCGGAGTGAATCCCGGTACCGGACGGTGATGAATCACGTAGCTCCACAGGATCGCCTTGCCGGATGCCTTGAACACGCTGACCTTGCGCGAGGCGCAAACCGGACAAAATGGGCGCGGCGGGAAGTAGTTCTTGCCGCAGGCGTCGCAACGCTGGAGGCGAAGTTCGCCCTCTCGTGTGCCGTCCCAAAAGTGCTGAGTCTCGGGTGTCGCTTGCGGCAAAGCCCGGCCTGGTTCAGCCATATGCGTGCTTCCTCGGTTGATGCAGTCGTGGTGGGATCAGGCCGGCTTCCGGCGCCCGGCAATATAGGACACGCCTTGCGGCCCGGCCTCCTCGGTATGACGGCGGCCGGAGGGCACCTCACACCATTCGCCGGCGGTGTATGTCCGGGCGCCATCGGCGAAGCCGATCTTGATTTCACCCTGGGTGACCAGCACGCGCGCATCGAAATCATGCGCGTGCTCGGGATTGACCTGATTCGCGGGCATGCTGCGGCTGACGATCTCATAGCCATCGCGGCTCAGGACCGCTTCGAATTCCGCACGTTCCATGATGCGTGTCCTCCGGACGTTCCGATCCGGCGCAGGTTACGGCGGCGAAGGCGTTGGCGGCAACCGGAAGGCCTCAACTGACGAGAACGGCCTTGCCGATCACTGTCCGATCGATGACCGCCTGCAACGCTTCGCGTGCCTGGTGCAAGCGAAAACGATGGGACATGCGCGGACGCAGCCGACCCGCGGCGGCAAGCTCGGTCAGCGCGCGCATATTGGCTGCCGCCAGGATGGGATCGCTCTCATTCAGGCCACCGATGCGCACGCCGACCGCGTCGATCCCTTTGATAAGCAGGTAATTGCTGCGGATATTCGTCGGTCCGCCCCCAAGAAAGCCGAGGATCAGCAACCGCCCACCCCACGCCAGGCAGCGCAGCGAGTCTTCGGCGACCTTGCCGCCGATCGGGTCATAGACGATGTCGACACCGCGGCCTCCGGTGAGCGCCTTGACCTGATCGATAAACCCGTCCGCATAGCCGATCGCATGATCGGCGCCTTCTTCAAGGCAGGCCTGGCGCTTGTCGGCGGTGCTGGCCGTGGCAATCACGGACGCACCGAATGCTTTCGCCATCTGAATCGCGGCAATGCCGATGCCGCCCGCCGCGCCGTGCACCAGCACCCACTCACCGGCTTTCATTCTGCCGCGCTGCAATAACGCATGATAGGCAGTTGTGTAGACGCCGCGAAACACACCGGCCGCCTCGATGCTCATCCCTGCCGGCACCTTGTCGCACAGCTCGGCTTTGGCGTTGCCAAGTTCGGCGAAGGCGCCAAGGCTGTGCCGGCTCATGACCCGGTCGCCGACCGCGAACCCGCTCACACCTTGTCCGACGGCAATAACCTCCCCGGCCGCCTCTCCGCCGGGAATGAACGGCGGTTCCGGCCGGAACTGGTATTTCCCCGCCAGCATGAGGACATCCACGTACTGGACGCCCCTGGCGTTGATCCGCACCTGCAATTCCCCGGGGCCAGGGTGCGGCGGGTCCGCCACGTCCCGCAGGGTCAGGACCTCCGGGCCGCCGAATGCCTCGCAAACCATCGCCTTCATACGTCACTCCCTGGTCAGCCCGGCGTCGCGCCGATGCCTAAAGCCATTCATTGATGACTTATTGCAAATTCACCATTGAAGGCGTGGCAACCATATGCAATGCATATCGGAAGGTAGTCTACTGTGCCGGGTAGTTTGAGATTGGTGAAATGAACTTTCCCTCCATGCTGGCGACAAGCGTCAGGCGACCGAGCATCGACTTACTTCGTGAGATTCAAATCTTCCAGGATCTGGATGATGCTGTCCGCGGCCGTGTCGCCGCGGTGTCGGAACTGTTGACCGTCCCGCAGGATACTGTCCTGTGCCGTCAGGGCGAGCCGGCTGACCGTCTGTTCATCTTGAGCAAGGGACAGGTCGCCCTGTCCAACACCACCCCGAACGGCTCCCTGGCTGTCGTCGAGGTGATTTCGCCGGGCGGGTATTTCGTCCTGGCGACCGTTCTTGCCCGCCTGCCCCTGCTGATGACCGCGCACACCGCGACACCGTCGGAATTGGTGGCGGTTGATTCCGCCGGACTGCACGCCCTGCTGGCAGAGGAGCCGGCGTTGGCAACCTCTTTGATGCGTGCGGAGGCGATGGACTTCCAGGCGCTGGTGCGGCAGGTCTGCGATCTCAAGCTGCGGACAACGGCGCAGCGGCTGGGCTGCTACCTGCTGGACCTGTCGAAGGACAATGCGGCGGGGTCCGCCTCTCTTCGGCTGCCGTTCGACAAGCGGCTCCTCGCGGCGCGCCTTGGCTGCCGGCAGGAAAACCTGTCGCGCGCGTTTGCCGCCTTGCGCAGCTTCGGCGTGGAGACGCATGGCGCACGGGTGATCCTGCACGACATCCCAAGTCTGCGCGCCTACGCGGAGCCGGACGAACTGGACCGGAACCAGCAGCCGGCCTGACGCGCCCTCTCGGATAGGACTGGACGAACCATCGGCCGCCCGGGTCCGCGCCTGGGCGGCCGATGTTGTGGTGGAAACTGCCCCACCGGCAGCCTATGGCCCTTTTTTGGCCGGGGTTTGCGGCGACCACGCCCGTTTCGTAAGCAGTCGGCCTCGACTGAGGAGAAAGGG
>DATNEJ010000214.1:0-3272 GCA_035606775.1 Acetobacteraceae bacterium
CTTCCTTGAATGCGTCGCGGAAATTTTGGGCGTGCATCCCGACGGCGAAGGCCGCTTCATCTGGCGCGGCAATCCGGTCAGCGCGATCGTCGATCCGATCGGCATCGACGCCGATGCGTTTGCCAAAACCGCAGCCGAGGCAGCGCGCGGCCCGGAGACCGCACAACTGCACGAAAGCCTGGCGGGCCGGGCACTGGCGATCGGCGTTGACCGGCTGGACTACTCCAAGGGGCTGGTGAACAGGTTCGAGGCGATCGGCCGACTGTTCGCCAAGTACCATGAGCACCGGCGACAGGTCAGCTTCCTGCAGATCGCCGCCCGCTCACGGGAGGACCAGGGCCACTATCAGCGGCTGCGGCGCGAGCTCGATCGCATCGTCGGCGATACGAACGGGCGTTATTCGGAATTCGACTGGGTGCCGCTCCGCTACATGACCCGCACCGTGCGGCGCAACACACTTGCCGGGTTCTACCGGATGGCGCGGCTGGCCGTGGTGACGCCGTTGCGCGACGGCATGAACCTGGTCGCCAAGGAATATGTCGCGGCTCAGGATCCGAACGATCCCGGCGTGCTCGTCCTTTCGCGCTTCGCAGGCGCCGCCGATGAGATGACGGAGGCATTGATCGTCAACCCATTTGATGGCGACGAGATCGCCGATGCCATGCACGTCGGCCTGTCAATGGAGTTGGAAGAGCGCCGCGAACGCTGGAAGGCGCTCCGCGACACCGTCTGGAACACGACCGCGAACCGCTACTGCGCGGTGTTCCTGGCGCATCTGTCGCAGACGGAAGCACAGCGGGTGCCTTGGATTCCCGATCCGGCCGGCGCCCTGAGCCTTGCCGGAACACCACTCACGGATGCGTGATGCCTTGATGGCCGGCAGGCGCCCCACGGGTGCCACATTCTGCGGCTGGAACCATGTCGATTTGGCCTCGTGCCGCATGGACAAGGATTCGCCGCTATGCAACGCCTTATTGCACCCGTTCTGATTGTCTCCCTGGGCCTCGGGCTCGCCGCCTGCACCAACCCCTATGACCCGACCCAGCGCGCGGTTGGGGGCGGCCTTCTGGGCGCTGGTGCGGGCGCTGCCATCGGCGGTCTGGCAGGGGGTGGCAGCGGAGCGCTGGCGGGCGGCCTGATCGGCGGCGCCGTTGGCGCGGTCGGCGGGGCGGTCACGACGCCGCGGCCGCCACCACCGCCGGCCCAGGGCTATTATCCACCCCCGCCCCCGCCGCCGAATTACCGCTACTAGAGCTTGTTCGGGGCAGGTTGAGGCACCAAACAAGCTCTAACTCTTTGTTTGATCGCGTGATTCACGTCTCCGGCGATTCCGCCTGCGACGATCACGCTTTAATCCGCGAACACGCCGACCGGGGCGCCCACGGCCGGCGCTGTCGCGCGGAATAAGCCGCCCAGCGTGGGGAATTGCGCGAGTATCTCGGGCGATTTCCCCTCGCGCAGGGACGTGACGAACATCTGTCCGTCCGCGAAACAGGGCATGGTCGGGCCGGGAACCGGAAACGGCAGTTTCCGCAGTATTCTGCCTTCCGGCGACAAACAGTTGATGCACCCGGCTGACGGACCGGCCGACCAGTAATTGCCGTCCGCGTCCATGGCCGCACCGTCGGGACGGCCATCCTCATTGGTCAGTTTCGCGAGGATGCGGTGACGAGACATGCCGCCCGTCGCGGGGTCGAAGTCCCAGGCTTCGATGATCGCCGCCGTCGAATCGGAGTGGTACATCGTGCGCCCGTCCGGCGACCAGGCGAGCCCGTTCGAGACGGCATAGCCTTCCCCCCGCTTCTCGATGCGCCCGTCCGGCGTCACGCGGTAGAGAAAGCCGGTCGGCTGGCGTGGCGAGTTTTCATCCATGCTGCCGACCCAGAACGCACCGTCGGGGCCCACCTTGCCGTCGTTCAGGCGGTTGGTCGGCGGTTCCTCGACACGGCGCGTCAATTCCTGCACGGCCTGCGTGCGCGGATCGAACAGCACCACACGATGCCGCAACGCGACGACAAGCCGGCCGGAACGGCAGAGGCCAAAACTGCCGACAACCTCCGGCAAATCCCATCCTGCGCGTTGGCCGTTGTCCACCGACAGCGCGTTGATACGGCCCTTGCCGATATCGCAGAACAAAAGCCGCCGGTTCGCGGAGTCCCAGACGGGCGACTCACCCACGCCGCAGCGGGAATCCCAGACCAGTTCGAACGCGGTTTCGGTCATGACGGTCTCCTGTCTCTCACGTGCGCCTGATATTCCAGAACACGGGATTGCCTTGCAGGATGCCCGTCAAGTTTGCCTGATAGGCCGTCGGCATGCGGTACTGTCCGAGCGGAATGTAGGGAACGTCCTGGAAAGCCTGAAGCTGGATCTGCCGCGCGAGCGATTGCTGAGCCGCGAGGTCCGGCGCAAGGAACCAGGCATCGCGTAGCGCCTCGATGCGCGGGCTGGTGGGCCAGCCCACCGTCGCGGCCTTGCCGTTGCCGCGCAGGAAGACGTGACCAGCCGGATTGATCATGTCGAGGCCGGACCAGCTTGTATGGAAGATACTCCAGCCGCCCTCGGCCACCGGTTCGGTTTTCACCCGGCGCTGCACCAGGGTGGCCCAGTCCATCGCCGGCGCTTCCACTTTCATCCCCAGCTTGCGCAGCAGGTCGGCGGTGATCTCCGCCAGCGCGCGGGCGGAGGCAATGTCCGTGGGAGTCAGCACAACCACGGTTTCGCCCTTGTAGCCGGCTTGTTCGAGCGCGCGCTTCACCGCGTCGAGGTCGCGCGGCGAGGTCAGCGCTTCCATGCCGGCATCATTCGCCATCGGCGTATCGGGACAGAAATAGCCGACGTGGTCGCGCCACAGCGCGTGATCCGTGCCGACCATGCCGATCATGTAATCCGCCTGCGTGACCGCGCCGATGATGGCGCGACGGATTGCCGGGTTATTGAACGGCGGTTGCAGGTGATTGAAGCGCATGGTCGCGATGTAGCCGGTGGGCACGGTGGTTTCGACTTTCAGGCGCGCGTGCTTGCGCAGCAGCGGCAGCAGATCCGCGTCCGGTGCCAGCCACCAATCGATCTCGCCTTGCTGCAGGGCCGCGGCGACCGTGGCGGGGTCGGGCATGATCCGCCATTCGATACGGTCGAAATACGCGACCTTGGGACCGGCGGTGCCGTCGGCCTTGCCGTCGGCGCGCGGTTGATAGGCCGTGTTCCGCTCATAGACCACGCGTGCGCCGGCGATGCGTTCGGCAGCGTTGTAGCGATAGGGCCCGCTGCCG
>DATNEJ010000036.1:0-6531 GCA_035606775.1 Acetobacteraceae bacterium
ACGGAGCGCACCAGCCCGATCAGCCGTACCACCCAGTCCAGTTCGGTCCGGGCGGCAGCGGCATCCGGCATTGGCTCAAGGTCGGGCCACGGCGCGCGGATCAGGCTGAATGCCTCGCCGTAACCGAAGCGGTCCCACAGCTCCTCGGTCACGAACGGCATCACCGGGTGCAGCAGGCGCAGGATGATGCCCAGCACATGGGCGGCGGTGGCGCGGATTTCCGCCGCCGCCTCAGCCGGCGCACCGGCGGCCAGCGCCGGCTTGGCGAATTCGAGGAACCAGTCGCAGAACGTATTCCAGACGAAACGGTAGCCGACCGCGGCGTATTCATCGACCCGGTAGGCTTCCAGCGCGACCGTTGCCTCCCGCACCGCCGTGGCGGCAGCGTCCAGGATCCAGCGCGACAGCGGCAGGGTGACGCGCGCCGGATCGAAGGCGCCGTCCACCGCAACCTCGTTCATCTCGCAGAAGCGCGCCGCATTCCACAGCTTGGTGACGAAGCCGCGGTAATCCTGCACGCGCGCAGCACTGAGCTTCACGTCCCGCCCCGGACCGGTCAGCGCGCAGATGGTGAAGCGCAGCGCATCGGCGCCGTAGGTATCGATCAGCTCTAGCGGGTCGATGACATTGCCGCGCGACTTCGACATCTTCTGCCCGCGCTCATCGCGCACCAGGCCATGGATGTAGACGGTGCGGAACGGCACATCGCCCATGAAGTGCAGGCCCATCATCATCATGCGGGCGACCCAGAAGAAGATGATGTCGAAGCCGGTCACCAGCACATTGCCCGGATAGTAGCGGTCAAGCTCCGGCGTTCTCTCCGGCCAGCCCAGGGTGGTGAACGGCCAGAGTCCCGAGCTGAACCAGGTATCCAGCACGTCCTCATCCTGCGTCAGTGTTTCCGCCCGCCCGTAATGGGCGTGCGCGAGTTCGGCTGCCTCCTCCGCATCCATCGCGACGAACAGCGCGCCGTCCGGACCGTACCAGGCCGGTATGCGATGCCCCCACCAGAGCTGACGCGAGATGCACCAGGGCTGAATGTCGCGCATCCAGGCGAAGAAGGTGTTCTCCCACTGGCGCGGCTCGAAGGTGGTGCGGCCGGCTTCGACGGCCTGGATCGCCGGCGTCGCGAGTTCGCCGGCGTTGCAATACCATTGTGTCGTCAGGCGCGGTTCCACGGGCACGCCGCCACGATCACCATGCGGCACCTGATAAGTGTGCGGCTCGATCTTCTCGACCAAGCCCAGCCGTTCCAGTTCGGCGACGATTACCTTGCGGGCGGCGAAACGGTCCTTTCCCGTCAATGTTTCGGTAAAACCCGGGTCGGCGACGCCGGCCACCGCGGTGAGCGCGATTTCCCCGAGGGTGACCCGGGCCTCCTGGTCGAGCACCGAGGGCATCGGCAGCCCGTGCCGCTGTCCAACGGCAAAGTCGTTGAAGTCATGCGCCGGCGTGATCTTCACCGCACCGGTGCCCTTCTCCGGATCGGCGTACTCGTCGCCCACGATGGGGATGGCGCGCCCCACCAGCGGCAGCACGGCGTGCCGGCCGATCAGCGGTGCCAGCGTGGGATGGTTCGGATGGATGGCCACCGCGGTATCGCCCAGCATGGTTTCGGGCCGCGTGGTGGCGACGGTGACGAATTCGCCGGGCGCACCGGCAATCGGATAGCGCAGGTACCAGAGCGAACCCTTGATCTCGCGGTTCTCCACCTCGAGATCGGAGATCGCGGTCTGCAGTTTGGGGTCCCAGTTCACCAACCGCCGGTCGCGGTAGATCAGGTTTTCCCGATAGAGCCGGACGAACACCTCCCGCACGGCGCGCGACAGGCCGTCATCCATCGTGAACCGCTCACGCGGCCAGTCGAGGGAAGCGCCAAGGCGGCGCAATTGGCGGGTGATCGTGCCGCCGGATTCCGCCTTCCACCGCCAGACGCGCTCATTGAACCCGTCACGGCCGAGCGTCCGGCGGTCGGTGCCTTCGGTGGCGAGCAGCCGCTCTACCACCATCTGCGTGGCGATGCCCGCGTGGTCCGTGCCGGGCTGCCACAGCACGTCCCTGCCCTGCATGCGTCGCCAGCGGATCAGGGTGTCCTGCACGGTGAATGTCAGGGCGTGGCCCATGTGCAGGCTGCCCGTGACATTCGGCGGCGGGATCATGATCGTATAGGGAACGGCGTTGGAGGCCGGATCGCAGGCGAAGCTGCCGTTTTCCTCCCACCCACGATAAAGCCGGGGTTCGGCCTCGTTCGGGGTAAAGCGGCTCTCCAGGGTCATTTCTCTCTCCTGCGGCCTCGGGCGGATGCCGCGGGAGGCCGGCGATGGCATGGCTTGCTACGGGACTACGCGGCCGACGACGCGCTCGATCTCGGCCCGCACGAACCGCTCGACGATTGGCGGCAAATGGGTGTCGAGCCAATCCTTGAGCAGCGGCCGGATTTCCTGGCGCACGATGTCTTCGATGGTCGGGCCGCCGCTGTACACCGGGGTCGTGCGGCCGGCCGCCAGGGTGCGCACCAAGCTGCCGACCGAGGTTGCCGCCGCCGCGGCGGCTGCCGGTGCAACCAGGCTGTCATCCGCCGGCGCCGCCGCGATAGCGGTTTCCGGCCCGGTCAGGGCCTCGACCGGGGACAGGGGCGGTTCAACGTGCGTCGGAGCGGCTTCGGCGGGCGCCGGATCGGAGACGAGCATGGAATCGTCGAGCACCAGTACGTCATTGGGTGAAGCGGCGGCCAGCGGTGCGTGTTCGGCCGGCGGCGCCGGGAGCGGTGCGCCCTCCGCCGATCCATCCTCGCTCAGGATACGGCGGATGGAGGCGAGGATATCCTCCATCGAGGGATCGGCAGCGGACGATGACGGCGCGGGAAGCTGTGGTGTGCCGCTCGCTGGTGTCTGTGATCCACTCATGGCGCGCCTCCCGTCTCCGCTCAGCGTCCCGGCTGGTCCGTCGCATAATCGCCCAAGCCTACCCACTTATCCTTAACCGCCTGATAATAGGCAGTGTCGTTATAGAGCGGTACCGGCAGGTGCATGTCCCTGGCGGTCAGCCGGCCGATGGCGGAGGCGACGCCGTAGGACGCGTTCACCAACTGGGTCAGGTTCTGCACCAGGGTGGTGCGCGAATTCAGCAGGGTCTGCTGCGCATTCAGCACGTCGAGGGTGGTACGGCTGCCAACGATCGCCTCCCGCTCCACGCCTTCCAGCGCGATCTCGTTGGCACGGATCTGCGCCCGGGTACTTTCGGCCGCGGCCCGGGCGGCGACCAGGGTGTCCCAGGCCTGGATCGCGTTCTGCACGGCCGTGCGCTTGGCATCGTCCACCAGCCGCGACGTCTGCTGCTGGGTCTGCCGCGCCTGGCGGACCGCGCTGTACTCGGATCCGCCCTGGTAGACCGGCACGGACACCTGAGCGACGATCTGATAGCCGTTGGCCTGGGTGCTGCGGCCGCCCGCATTGTTCTGCTGGAACGTCTGCCCCTGCACGCTGACCTGCGGCATCAGCGCGCCGAACGCCACATCGACCGCGTCCTTCGCCGCCGAATCGTTGAACAGCGCGGCGATGACCGCCGGATTGTTGGCGGACGCCAGCGACGCTGCCTGCTGCTCGGTGGCGACCGGCAATGTCAGCGGCTGCGGCTCGACAAGGTTGTCGGGCGGCAAGACGCCGACGACTTGCTGAAACGTGCTGCGGGCCGTCTGCAGGTTGCCCACGGCCTGTTCGCGGCTGGCGCGGGCGCCGGCGAGGGCGGCTTCGGCCTGCGCCACGTCGGTGCGGGTGATCTCACCGACGCGGAACCGGTCGTTGGTCGCCTGCAACTGCTTGGCCAGCACCTGCTCGTTGTTGATGTTGAGTGCCAGAAGCTGCTGCGCCTCGATGACGCCGACATAGGCGTTGATGGTGTTGGTGAAGCTGGTTTCCTCCTGCGCGATCAGGTTCGCGCGTTCGGCCATCACCTGGTTCTTCGCCCGGTTGATATTCGCCTGCGTCCGGCCGCCCGTGTAGACGTTCTGCGTCACGGTCGCCTGGGCCGTGCCGATCATGCGGTCCGTCTGACTCTTCACGTTGAGCGGGAAGGCGCTGGTCGCCAGATACTGGCGAGAGGTCCCGTCGCCGTAGCCGGCGGTGCCGGCCAGCACGACGGTCGGCCGCCAGCCGGACAATGCGGTCGGCACGTTCTCATCCGTTGCCCGCAGCTTGGCCCGCTCAGCCTGCAAGGCCGGCTGCGTGGCGTAGGTCATCGCCAGTGCCTCGGCCAGAGTATGCGGCACGCCGGGGGTAGAGGGCGAATTCGCGCGCGAGCGTTCCATCGATCCGCCTGGGCGGAGCGATTTCGGCGGCGCGGGCTGCGGCGCCTGCGCCACCTCGATGGGGGCGGCGCTGCCACGCGGCGGCTTAGGCGGAACCGGCATTGTGTCCGCGAACGCGCCGCCGGCGCTGACGCAGAGGCCCACGCTCGCGCTCAGCAGGAGAATTTGTCGCAGACCCATTCGCCATCCTTTTCGGCTGGCCGGCGCTGCGGAAGCACGTGCCGCGGCCGGTGCCGGGCTTATCGTCCCGGACTACGCTGTGGCGCCCATGTGCCACAAGGCGACGGGCTTCGCCAACCCATTGCGCATGCCCGGCGCCCGAAGCAGCCGGTCATACTTGGCGTTCCGCGGGATTAAAACTCGAAAGCGGGCGCCGGCATCAGCGATGGAATGGGCGGAACGGCGCAATCGAAGATCGGCTGGATGGAAAGTCCGGCCTGCGTGGCCTCCGCCAGCACCGCCTGGCTGGTTCGCCCGGGGCCGCACAGGACCCCGACGAGACGGCCCGACCCGCCACGCAACTGCGCCTGGACGGCGGCCGGGATTTCCGCCACCGCGCCCTCGATCAGGATCAGGTCGTAGGGCGCACCGGACGGCCATCCGGCAGCCAACGGCCCGGCATTGAGCGTCACGCTCGGCGCCTCCGCCGTCAGCGCGGCGCGGGCGAGCGCGAGCAGAGCCTGGTCTTCCTCCACCGCGAAAACGCGGCAGCCGCAGGCCGCCAGCACCGCCGAACCGTAGCCGGTCCCCGCCGCTACCACCAGCACGCGCTCACCCTCTGTCGGCGCGGCGAACTGCAGCAGACGCGCCAGGACCATCGGTTCCATCAGCGCTCGCCCGTTGCCCAGCGGCACGTCCTCATCGGTGTAGGCGCGCGATTCGAGGGAAACGGGCAGAAAGCGCTCGCGCGGCAGATGGCGCATGGCCGCCAGGATGCGCGGATCGGTGACCCGGTTCGGCCTGATCTGGCTGTCCACCATGTTGTTGCGGGCCTCGGCCAGGAAATCGGCAGAAGGCGGATCGGCGAGGCTTACCATTGCGGGCTCGTTTCCGTGTTGGGCGGGCGGGTTATAGCGGCGAGCGCCACGCTCCGCCAAGCCGCGCCGCGGCGCGGGCGCATGGGTTCGGGCCGGTTGACGGCTCTGCGCGGCGATCGGAGGCGCGGACAGCAGGTCGGGTTGGAACCATTCCGGGCGATCTGGATTATCCAGATTCAGTCTGCTAATCAGGGTCGAGGGCGGAAACCTGGGGATTTCCACGGTTTTACTGCCTGCGTCTGCACCAGGGGTCCGGTGGCAGAGTGGTGATGCATCGGACTGCAAATCCGCGTATGCCGGTTCGATTCCGGCCCGGACCTCCAGCGTGCATGTGCATATTCCCCAACCATGACTGAGGCGCGCCTCAAAGCCGGCTTATGGGTGCGGATGGCTCTCCGCATGGGCGACCTGAACAGCAAGCCCGGCGTGGTGCTACGCAAGGGTGACCCGGATGCCGGCGGCATCCTGGTGGTGCTGCACGGCCGGGACGGATTTTGCGTCCTCTCCCAGGTCCGTGCGGCGGATGGAACGCCGGCATGGATGCGGCGAACCGGCGGCAACCCGGTGGACCAGGAGACCGTCGATGCCTTCCTGGCCCGTCAGGTGCGCATCGATCCCGACCTGTGGGTGCTGGAGTTCGAGGCGCACGACATGCTGCCCCCCTTCGAGGCCAAGCTTATCTGATACCAACCGGCGGGAGCGCTCACTCTTCCTGCGCTTCCGCCGGTTGGTATCGCGCGCCGGGTTGGCGGGCGGCGGCGCGCCAAACCAAAACTCATACAACGGTCATTCTTCATGACCGTTGGTATGAGGCGCCGCGCTTCCGGGCACGCCGCATGGAGCCGGGACGGCTGGAACGCGCCGCGTGAACCTGTGTGCAGGGCGCGGACTGGAGCGTGGATCGGCTTAAAGGCCGCATCGCGCGCGGAATCTCGCGAGGCCTAGCGTCGCCACACCTTGTGATGCCCGGTCGGGGCCGCTATCGAGGCCTCCATGCTGGAGCACCTGAAAGCAAACAATCGCGCCTGGGCGCAGCGCATGGTTACCGCCGACGCCGATTTCTTCCATCGGCTCGAACGCCAGCAAGCCCCCGAATATCTCTGGATCGGCTGTTCCGACAGCAGGGTCCCGGCGAACCAGATCGTCGATCTCGATCCAGGCGAGCTGTTCGTGCACCGCAACATTGCC
>DATNEJ010000228.1:0-5289 GCA_035606775.1 Acetobacteraceae bacterium
TTCCTGGCGCCGATGGCGGTGCGGGCCGACGTCGCCAAACAGCATGGCATCACGCTGGAAACGCCCCTGAAGCAGCGGGTCGAGGCGATGAAGGGGCTGAAGATGGGCATCACCACGCCCGGCGCCAGTTCCGACCTTGTACTCCGTTACCTGCTGGTGAGTCAGGGGCTCGACCCAAGCCGCTTTCTCCAGATCGTGCCGGTCGGTGGGGTCAGCACCATGATGGCGGCGTTGCAGACCGGCAGCATCGATGGCTGTTCGTGCGTTCCGCCGGTGGACGTGATGACCAATCTGCAAGGTCTGACGGTCAGCGTAATCGACCAGGGCAAGGACATGCCCGAGTTGACCGGTGTCACCTATGGCACGCTCTACGGGCTTGCCTCCTACAACAAGGCGCATCCCGAAGTGGCTGCTGCCATGGCGCGAGCGATAACGCGCGCCACGCTGCTGATTGCACGCAACCCCGAAGCAGCCAAGCAGGCGACACGGCCGTTCTTCAAGCAGACCGACGAGGCGACCTGGAACGCATCCTGGCGCACCTATTTTCCGAATTTCCCGAAGGACCCCGCCATCAGCCAGCACGGCTACGAGCAGGAACTCGCGTTCGAGAAAACGACGCTGCCGGCGAAGGATTCCACAGCGGTGCCTTATCAGGACGTTGTCGACACGCAGTTCTTGCGCGCTGCCCGTCAGGAACTGCTGCATTGAGCGATCGGCCGCTCATTGACTATCGCCGGGTTGGCCGCCGGTTCACTACGCGCCGCGGCACCGTCACGGCTTGCGAGCAGGTCAACCTGACGGTGCAGGCGGGTGAATTCCTGGCCATCGTCGGGCCGAGCGGCTGCGGCAAATCCACCTTGCTAAACATGGCGGCCGGGTTGTTGCCGCCAAGCGAGGGGCAGGTATTTTATCGTGGTCAGCAGGTATCGGGTCCCAATACCAGCGTCGGCTATATGACCCAGCGTGATACGCTGCTGCCCTGGCGAACGGTCGAGGACAACGTGGCGATCGCGCTCGAACTACGTGGGCAGTCGCGCGCGGAGCGGCACAAGGTCGCACATGGCTGGCTTGCGCGCGTCGGACTGCGCGGATTCGAAAAGCACTTCCCGGCGCAGCTTTCCGGCGGCATGCGGCGGCGGGTCAGCCTTGCGCGCACGCTGGCCTATGAGCCTGAGACGATCTTGATGGACGAGCCGTTCGGCGCGCTCGATGCGCAGTTGCGGCTGGTCATGCATGACGAGTTGCTGAAGCTGTGGGCGGCGACCGGGACCACCATGGTTTTCGTCACCCATGATCTGCCGGAGGCGATTACGCTGGCCGACCGGGTCGCGGTGTTTTCCGCGCGCCCCGGCCATATCCGTGTGGTGGAAACCGTCGATCTGCCACGCCCGCGGGATGTGTTCCGCATTCGCTTTGATCCGCAATTCGCGGGATTGCATGACCGGCTTTGGTCCTATTTGGAGGACAACGTCCGGGACGCGGTGATGGTGAACTGAGCGATGCCGGACGCAACACCCGAGATTTCCGTCGCGCTGCCCAATGAAACCGTCCGCGCTGCGCGCAGCGAGTGGCTGGTCACCTTGCTCTGGCGCGTCGGCCTCGCGGTCGTGCTGCTCGCGCTGTGGCAGTTGCTCAGCGGCCGGGTGATCAAGCCGTTCTGGATCAGCTCCCCGCTTGCCATCGTCGATCAGCTGGGCGTCTGGATCGCCGGCGGCGAGTTGTGGCTGCATGTCGAGGTGACGCTGACGGAGACGGTGCTGGGCTTCGTCTTCGGCGCGATCGCAGGTATTGCCGTTGGCCTGGCCCTTGGCTTGAACAGGCGGCTGGCGGCGGTGCTCGACCCGTTCATCGTCGCCCTTTACAGCCTGCCCAAGATAGCACTGGCGCCGTTGTTCATTCTCTGGTTCGGGGTCGGACTGACGTCGAAGGTGGTGCTGTCTACCTTCATCGTATTCTTCCTGGTCTTCTACAACACCTATGCCGGCACCTTGGCGGTGGAGGCGGAGCTGGTCGATGTGCTTCGTCTGATGGGCGCGCGACCGGCCCAGATTGTGCGCAAGGTCATTTTGCCGTCGGTGGTGATCTGGATTTTCACCGGGATGAAGGTCTCGGTGCCTTATGCCCTCATTGGCGCCGTGGTGGGTGAGATGATGGCGTCAAATCGTGGGCTCGGCTATCTGATCCAGGCATCGGCGGGCCAGTACGACACGGGCGGCGTGTTCGCGGCGCTGTTCGTGCTGATGATCATCTCCACCGTTCTGCACGGCGCGCTCAAGCTGTGTGAGCAGCGCATGATGCGCTGGAAGGACGACGGCGGATAGCGGCGCCGCGGTGGCTTCATCCCCGCGGGCTATTTCGATGCCGGGGGCGAATTCCGATGGCCTTGCGCATCGGGGGTCCCGCGCATCGGGCGGCTTCCACACCATTCAGTGCTGTCGATTGTAGCCAGCGAACCTACGTCGCCGGTTTCGTGGCGGTCAGCACGGTCGCGCAGGCCAGTTCCAGTTGCTTCTCCATCGGCAGTTGGGTCGCGAACGGCCTGGTGACCAGATCCATCGGCGTTCCAAGAAAATCGGATACCTGCATCGAAAGGAAATCCTCCCGAGTTTGGCCCGCCAGGCCTTGCGCGTAGCTGCCGAGGATCCAGTGCAATGCGATCGCCGGATGCGTCGATGGGAAAACCGTAATGCCTTTGATATCCAGCGCCGCATCAAACAGCCTGCGGAGGCCCTGAGGGGTCGCATTGAAATAGTG
Source organism: Acetobacteraceae bacterium (assembly GCA_035606775.1). Taxonomy (GTDB): domain Bacteria; phylum Pseudomonadota; class Alphaproteobacteria; order Acetobacterales; family Acetobacteraceae; genus Rhodopila. The sequence goes on from DATNEJ010000228.1 coordinate 2,755, forward strand.
ATGCGGGTAACCGTGCAGAGGTTGCAGGAACGGCAGGCAGCAGGACAGATCGCCGCCTGGCTTCAGGACGCGCGCAATTTCGGCCGCACAGGTGATCGGGTCGGCGACATGTTCGAGTACGGCGACCGAGATCACAGCGTCAAAGGTATCGTCCTTGAACGGCAGACATTCTCCAATGCCGAGAACATCCGTTGAAGGATAATCGACAATCTCGAAATTTATGACGTGCGGGTAATAGGTGTCACGGCGTCCCGCTCCGCAATCCAGAACAAGGCCATCCGCGTGTTTCTCGATCAACTGCAATATGGCGGGGTCATAGGTGTTTTTGGAAATGTTCTCCGTGTCCGCGATCCGCGATACCTGCCTCAGTTCCTCTGTAAGGAAGTCGGCTTTTTCGCCCCGCCAGGTATGCTCCATGTCGAACCGCAGGGACGGACGCAACTTCTGCATTTTTCCACCGCGTGCCTCGGTGAGGTCCCCTGCGTAAGACAGCCGCCTGCCTTCCCGCCTGCCGTAAGCCTCAAAGTGTGCTCATCCTGATGGGCATGAGCCGTTCTCCACGGCAGCCCTAACGTCCGGATTGGCTCGGAGATAGGCTTCTTCGTCGAAATTGGCGTCAGTCGCAGCCTCGGCGAGTTTGATTGGCGGCACTACGTTGCTCCGAGGAGTTCCTTGCAATCTCAGGAGCAACCTACCGTATGGAAAATGCACTCGCCAGGGATACCTGGCGAAGAGACTCCGGGGCAGCATTCGAGATCACCATCAAGCTTTGCGGTACCGTTACGTTAAACGTTTCCACAGAGCTGATCCATCGTTGGTTGGGCAATTTGACCTGCCCATCCACCCACCCCGGTTGACGCGGCTGGAGGGCGTGATCTCCAGGGTGCAGTGTGGCCTAATCCACCGACTACCGCACACCGCTCGGCCACAGCACTACGCGCAGGGTCTGCAGCAGGATCACCAGATCGAACAGCATCGAGAAGTTCTTGACATAGTATAAATCGTAACTCAGCTTCGACCGGGCATCGTCAACCGAGGCGCCGTAGGGATAGTTGATCTGCGCCCATCCGGTCAGCCCGGCCTTCACCATATGGCGCTCACGGTACAGCGGGATTTTCTCCGCCAGCTCCTCCACGAACATCGGCCGCTCGGGACGTGGGCCAACGAACGACATCTCGCCCTTCAGAATGTTGAACAGTTGCGGCAGCTCGTCGATCCGCGTGCGCCGCAGGAAAGCGCCGACCTTCGTAATGCGGCTATCCTTCTCGGCGGCCCACACCGCCCCTTGTGCCTCCGCGTCCACGCGCATCGTGCGAAGTTTCAGGATGTGGAACACGTGTCCGTCCAGGGTCACCCGTTCCTGCCGGTAGAGCAGGGGGCCGCGGCCTTCCCAGCGGATCGCCGCCATGCCGGCCAGCAGCAGGGGTGACGACAGCAACAGGACCAGCCCGCTCACCACCAGGTCGAACAGCCGCTTCAGAAAACGGTCCAGTGTCCCGAAAATGAATCCATCGGAATAGAGAAGCCAGCCGAGTTCCATGCGCTTGAGGTCGATGCGGCGGATCTCCTTTTCGATGAAGCTGAGATACTGGACGATCGGATAGCCGGCCTTCTTGCATTCCAGCAGCGGGTCCAGGTCCATGCCCCGCCGTTCGTCAGGTGCGACGACGATCTGGTCCGCGCCGACCTCCCGCGCCGCGGCCAGCACGCGGAAGCCCCGTGACTCCAGGATGCGGCCCGCTCGCCCGTCCGCCAGGCGTGGATCGATCTCTCCCAGGCGTGGATCGTGCAGGAACGCGATCTCATAGTTCAGATTGCGGCCTTCGCGCGTCAGCATGTGCAGCAGGTCCCAGGCCCGCAGGCCGGCCCCGACAACCAGCAAGTGTCGCCGCAGAATGCGCCGCTGCAGAGCCACGTCCACCAGTAGGCGTGCCAGGAACGCGCACAGCGTGAAGCACACCGCCGCCAGGGCAAATGTCTGCGCATGTTCGCGGCCGCCGTGCGTCGGCGCTGCGGCCATCACGAATGGGATCGCCATGCAGCCCAGTACGGCCAGCGCGGCGCCCATGCCGACCACAAGCGGCACCCGCGTCAGCGACCGACCAGTCTCCAGTAGCGCCTCCCGCCGGTAAAGGCCCATTGCGTAGAGCGCGAGCAGATTGGCGGCCGGATATAGATAAAGGCATGGGTCGGCAGAACGGGCCCACAAAGCGCCGAAGCCGGAGCCAGCCACCCCAAGGATCAGCGGCCAGGCCAGCAGAACCAGTCCGACATCCAGGACAAACAAGACGGCGCCGGTTGCCATGTTTGAGAGTTTCAGAGGCCGCATCCTTCCGACCGCATTGTGACGCGGCCGTTATATCCGGTTCCGTGCCCCGGAACGAGCGGAACCCTGGCTCTGTGCCTCGCCTCAGGGATGCGCCGGCATCAACGCCTCTGTCAGATCGCCCATCCGCGGCAACCCGTGCGCCACCAGCGCCCCATCCCGCTCGGCCAGTCCCGGAAGCGACGGGAGGCTGAAGCGGTCAGTGATGA
>DATNEJ010000234.1:0-6452 GCA_035606775.1 Acetobacteraceae bacterium
GCGGCGTTCGACTGGCTGCGCGATCGGCTGATCGATGCCCTGTCCGATCGGCATCGAAGCGCGCCCGATGAGCCAGGGTTGCAGCCGGAGAGGCTGCGCCTGCTGCTTGCCGAACGCCCGTCGGAGCCTGACTTTCAGAGCATCGTCGAGGCGGTTGTTCGTTCCGGCGCCATCGTGCGCGATGGCCCATGGCTGCGCCTGCCCGGGCACACCGTGGTGCTGTCGGCCCCGGATCGGCGCCTGTGGGATCGGGTGGTGCCGTTGCTGATGCAGGACCGGTTTCGCCCGCCGCGTATTCGCGATCTGGCGAAGGCTTTAGGCGCACCGGAGCCGGCCATGCGCGCGCTGTTGAAGCGGGCGCAGCGCATGGGATTCGTGGTCGAGGTGGCGCCGGACCGGTTTTACCCGCGGGAGGTGGTGGCGGAGATGCTTGGGATTGCCGCGCAGATGGCGGGTGCGGCAGAGGGCTTGACCGCCGCGGTGTTTCGCGACCGCCTGAACATCGGCCGGAACGTCGCGATCCAGATACTGGAATTCTTTGACCGGAGCGGTGTCACGGTTCGCGCGTGCGACCTGCGGCGGGTTCGTGCCGACCGTGTGGGGACATTTGGGGTGGGGCAGGTGGGGGAATCTGGTGACGATCAAAAGGAGTGATTATTGGTGTCGTGCTCGGTGTTGGCGGATGGCTGCGTTTTCTTCCTGGTGCATCCTTGTTGTGACAGCCGTAAATACATCGCTTGCGTGCCGTTCGCAGCATGGGAAAGAAAAAGAGTCAAACGCAGATATAAGAAGATGCACGCAAATGGCGCAGATAAGAGCGGGTTGGATGATCTGTCGGACCCCGCGTTTGGCTGCGCATGCTGCTCCGTTCAGGCAAGCTACGTCTGAGGAGCGAACGCATGGAGCGACGTGGCCCGTGAACCACGCGGTGCCATCTGAATGTTCTCGACTTTATCTGCGCTACGTCCCTATCCGGTTAGCACAAATCCGCTACCGCTGATTGCAATGACCGCCGGCCTCTCACCCGTCTTGCCGACTATGTCGATTCCCTAATCGCCTTAGCCGGTGTTCCCTGCTAGCCTCCAAAGCCAGCTTTCGGTGGCGTTTGATATCCGTTGCGGTAGATGGCACGCAAATATTTCGGATCCTATTTGAAGGCCGGAATTCCTGCGGGCCTGCGCCGTAGGAGCTTTCCGCTCAGAGAACGCAAACGGATTAGACATAGCATCTCAGCTAACGGTCGGTAGGGCCTACGCCTCACGTTCGGAAAGCATGGCGTCTCGACATGCCAGTGTCAGGTTGCAGCCCCTCGCACCAGCTTTCCGCGGACCGGCTTTTCATGCTTGATCGTCCCACGGCTTACGGCCCGAAGCTAAAATCCTGCTATCGATCGTCCACCGGCAGGTTTGCCTGCACCGAGGGGCGGGCGTTGAACGATGCGTGCCAGGCCGCCAGCTTGGGATGACCATCGCGCCAGCGCAGGTCGGCGAAGCGGAAATCCAGATAGGCCAGCGCCACGCCGATCGCCAGGTGACCGACAGTGAAGCCGCTGCCGGCCAGCGCGTCGGCTTCGTGCTCCAGCGCTTCGACGCAGGCGCGCAGCTTGGCTCGCCACAATTCCTTGTGCGGCTCGCTCTGGCGTTCAGCCGGACGGAATCCCTCCGCGAGCAAAGGCAGCGCACTGTCCAGCATGCCCTGACCCAGCGCGTGCCGCCGCAGCGCGACCAGGCGCTCCGGCCAAGCCGCGGGATACAGTTTCGGCCCGGTGTGCAGCGTGTCCAGGTATTCGATGATCACCGGCGAATCGTAGAGCGCAGTGCCGTCTTCCAGCTCCAGCGTCGGAATTTTGCCGATCGGGTTCAGCTTCATCAGCTCCCGATGCGGCGTCGTGCCGCCGGCAACGGTGCGCACGATCTGCAGCCGGTCCTGCAGCCCCATCTCGTGCGCCGCGATCATGACCTTGCGCACATAAGGTGAGCGTGGCGACCAGTGCAGGATCATCTTTGCGGACATGGCGGCGACCTTCACGGAACCGGCGGGGCGGCATAGGATTCCCACCAAGGGAAGAAGGGACGTTTGCCATGAACTGGATCGAAGTCAACGGCACCAGCCTGCGCCATGAACTCAGCGGCAACGGGCCGACGACGCTGGTCCTGGTGCATGAAATGGGCGGCACGCTGGATAGCTGGGACCAGCCGCTGCCGGCGTTGAACAGCGGGCGTCGCGTGCTGCGCTACGACACGCGCGGCGCCGGCCTGTCGGAGAAAATCCGCGGCGCGGTGACCTGGGATGAGATGGCGGGCGACATTGCCGCGCTGCTCGATGCGCTGGGAATTGCCGGCAAGGTGGCGCTGGCCGGTATCGCCGTCGGCGCCGCGATTGCGGTGCATTTCGCGGTTCGCTATCCCGCACGCGCGGGCGCGCTGGTCCTGCACGGTCCTGCCACCGGTATCACGCCCGACCGCCGTCAGGCGACACTGGATCGTGCGGCCTCGGTCATTGCCGGCGGCATGCGCGGGATCGTGGAGGGCAGCCTGGCCAACTCCTATCCGCCGGTGGTGCGGCACAGCGCGGAGGAATTCCGCAAATTCCGCGCACGCTGGCTGGCGAACGATCCGGAGAGTTTCGCGGCCATCAACCGCATGCTGGCGTCCGAGGACATCACGCCCGAACTGGCAAAAATCGCCTGTCCGACATTGGTGACCGCCGGGCAGCACGACGGGCTGCGCCCGCCGGCGTTGATCGAGCCGATGTCAAAGCAGATTCCCGGCGCGCGGTTCCTGGCGCTCAACAGCGGTCATTTCGCGTCTATACAGACTCCGGGCCTGATGGCGCAGGCGATCCATCACTTTCTGCATGCGGAGGGGTATTAGCGACGCGGTCGGCGTAGGCGGAGCCGCCGATCACGCGCTAACCATCCAATTCCGGATAGCGGCGGAAGATCCCGGTCTCCGTGAACGGTACCCGCCGTTCGCTTGCCAGATAGGCCTTCAGGCGCGGCCGTGCCGCTACGGCTTTGTGCAGGGCCGACACGCGTGGCAACTTCGCCAGCTCTCGCGCGGATGCAACAGGAAACGCGAACCGCAATCCCTCAATCAACTGGAACAGCGACAGGTCGGCATAGGTTGCGGAGCCGCCGACCAGATGATCCGCTCCCGCCGGGTTCGCTTCCAGAATCCGTTCGAACCAGCCAAGGAACTTTGGCATCCGATCCCTGCGGAAAACGGCGGCACGCGCGATCGCTTCATCCTTTTGTTCGTGGAACCACTTGTCCTCGTCGATCGGATGGTGCGAATTGTACGCCTCCTTGACGATGTCGGTAATCGTGAGCTGGATCTGATGCGTCCACAGCCGGCCGTCTTCGTCAGTTGGCGCCAATCCGATCCGTCCGCCCAGATACAGCAGGATCGCCGCGGTGTGACTGACAATCACGTCGCCGTCGCGCAGGAACGGCGGTGCGAACGGGATGTGCGACGTGCCCTCGCCGTGCATCAGGGCCAGCATCGCCGGAACGCCGCGCCCGTCGCTCTCCGGCTCACGCGCCACATCGATGTAATTGGTCCCGGCGTCCTCCAGCGCAAGGCGAACGAACTCGCCTCGTCCCTGGATTTCCGGCCAGTAGAAGAACTCGTAAGCCATCGCACGCCTCTCCTGCCAACGACCGTGAGACTGCATCCTTGCCGCGGAAAGTTCCAGTGATCCAGCCATGCGACGAGGCGGTGCATTTCGGCCCGAATGAAAGCTGAGAGTCCCGATTTCTTACGCACCGGCTTTTCAAGATGCGGGAGATGAGGTCGATTGAAACAGCTCGCGTTATCGTCATGCGGGCGTTGGAGCGAACATCGCTCGCTTGAGGAACGCCCCTAGCCATATCCCACCTGTAAGGACAACCAACCTGGATCAATGCTCGGCGCAATCCGGGCCGCGCGCTCGTGTCATTCAGGCGAATCCTTTGGTCCCTGTTGCGTGTCCATGGCGCCGATCTCTCAATGATGGGAGCCTCCGGAAAGTCCGGAGCGGTTCGATTTCGGGAACTGCAAGGCGCAATCAGAGTGAGGCCAAAAAGCTCCAGGCATAACGGATCCGCGGTCAGCAAGGTTGGACTTCCGTGCCGGTCCCTGCTGCCGCGACGGCACCGACCTTCGGGTGGTTACATCTCGCAATTGACATGGAGGAGTAATTTCCCACATGTTAGTTAGATAACTAACATATCAGGACCGCCATGTTCATCACGCCCACCCACAACCCGCTGCTCCCCCGCGACCCCTCCTCAGAGCCCACGGGTCCCGTCCCGCCCATCCCCGACCCGCTCGCCCGCGGCATCCGCACCACCGCCGCCATCCTTCCCACCCAGGGTGAGGACCCGCTGAGCCATCTCGCCCAGATCTGCGATGCCTTCCAGGAGTTCAACCCGCTCGACAATTTGGAGACTATGCTGGTCTCCCAGTACCTCGTCCTCGGCGGCACCTTCCTCAGCCTGATGACCCGCACCACCGATCCCGACCTGCCGCCCGCTCTACTGGAGCGTCTGACCCGCACCGCGCTCTCCGTCACCCGCACCCAGCACCGTATCCTCCGCACCTTGCGCCCGGACAACGGCGTGTCGCTGCTGGCCGATCCGGCGATGTGGGAGCACTGGAAGCAGACCCTGCTGGACCAGGAGGCGGCTCGTATCGCGGCAGGCAAGGCCGCCGCGCCCGCCAGCACGGCGGAGGCCCCATCCACACCGAGAACGCCCGTGCAAATGGCCAAGCCCGAGCCAGGACGGAACAACCTCATGCACAGCGGAGACAGCCTCCGCGCCGCCAACCCCGGTGCCGCGCTGATGCCGAACCCCGCCGGCCACAACCGCACACAGAGCGCCGCGGCCCCCCCGAAACCCACCCAGTCCCAAACCCCGCTGAAGGGTTTCCGCCGCGAACTGGCCGACCACACCGCGTCGGTGATTCAGCCCGGCGCCGGAAAAGACCTCATCGCCCAGGCCATCGCCATGGCCGCCACCATGACCGCCCGGGCAAACGCAGTGAAAGAACCCCTTACGCAGTGAGGACCTGACCCCCGCACCCTGGCTACGGCCACGCCGGAAGGCACGGCAACCGTGCACGCCCAGTGGTCTGTCTCAGCTACGGAGGCACTTCACCACGGCCAACCGCCTGTAGGCGTTCAACCGCAACACGGTCATTCTTGCCGCGGCCCAACCGGCAAGGGCGTGCTTGTGCGGCCAATGCCAGCCCTTCCGGGCGGTCGCGCAAAGCAACCACCGACGGCACCACCGCACGCGGGGACGCAAAAGAACCGGCGCCGGGAACAGGAGACTGCTGACCCACGCGGCGCGGCGCCCCGCCGGACGCCCACCGGAATGCAAGAAGCCCATGCAACGTGAGAACCCGCCGTCCACGGCACGATCAGACGCCTCCGCGCTGCGGCCTCACGATCCCCACAGCGCAGCCCGCCAGGCCGAGCCGCTCCCAGATCAACGCATCTGCGTGCATCCCTCTTTATCTGCGTTCCACCCTTCCTTCTCGCCGCGACAATGACGGCGCCGCGTAGACACGGATGCCGCCACACCCCGCCGCCCAGGACCATCACCCCGACCAAGCGCGACGGACCTCAACCCGCGGCAGGACGCAGGAGAGAGACCCGACGCCGGAACCGGATTATCCCACTCCACCCCACGCCGCCCGGCGCTCAACCGAAACGCAAGAAGCCCAAGCGCCGCGAGCCGATCCGCCGGCGCTCGAGCAACGCCGACAGCCATCAGCCCACCCAGAGGAGAGATACCCGATAACAGGACCCGGTTTATCCCACCCGACGCAGCACCGCGCAGTGCTCGATCGCAACGCAAAACCCCATGCACCGTGAGCCGGTGCACCGACACCCATCCTTCGCGTCGCCAGGCCGTCACTCAGCCGACCGTCGCGAATGGCGCCCGATCGGTGTCAACCGAACCGACGCCCGCAAGAAGTGCCCACCCAGCGGAAGCGATCCTCAATGCGCGCCCCCGGTTCCCGGTCCAAAAGACTGCCCAAACCCGCCACACCCACCGGGCCTCCGACTGCAACCGCCCCCTTTCGGTGTCGCAAACCCGCGGCGTATGCTCGGCCCGCATACAGGAGGACAAACCAACCAATGACTGAACAACCGCAAGGCCGGCTGGGTCGGCGCACGCTGGCAGCCGCGGGTCTGCTTTTGCCGGCCTTCGCCATGATCGGCGAAGCCCACGCCCAGCCCGCCGCAGAAAGCACCTTCGATCGCATCCGCCGCACCAAGGTGCTGCGCATTGCCGCCTTGCCGGGAGAACTCCCGTATTTCCAGAAGGACCTGACCACCGGCGAGTGGTCCGGTGCCTGCATCGACATGGCAAAGGATATCGCCAAGGTGTTCGAGGCGAACCTGGCCTATGTCGAATCGACCTACGGCAATTCCGTCCTCGACCTGCAATCCAACAAGGT
>DATNEJ010000239.1:0-6373 GCA_035606775.1 Acetobacteraceae bacterium
TGGCTCGCCGGCGCAGCGCGGCGAAGCTTTCCGCCCCGGACGGTTCGGCCGTCCCCGCGACCCAGTCGGCGAACCAGCTACCGGCCATCGGCTGGCCTTCCTGGGCGCCCCAGGCCACCTCCCGCAAATCGGCATCCAGCATGACCGGCAGGCCCAGCGCCTCGGCGGCGATCTCCGCCGTGACTCGCGCACGAGACAGCGGCGAGGAGACGATGCTGGCGATGCCGCGGTTGCGCAGGTGCTGCGCGGCGGCCCGCGCCTGCGCAATCCCGGTCGGGTTCAGCGGGATATCGACATTGCCCTGGGACAGGCCCTGCGCATTCCAGTCCGTCTCGCCATGGCGCAGATACCAAAAGGCGATCGGCGACAGCGTCCCGCCGCCGTCGCGCGCCCGGGCGGCATCGGCTTCGGTGATCCCCTGGGGAGATTCCCCGACAGGATTCTCCCCAGCGGTCAGTCTCATGCGCTCAGGCCAGGCCTTCCTGTTTCAGGACCCGCTGCACGGCGGGACGGGCCGTCATCCGTTCCAGATGCGCCGCGCAGTTTGCCGGCAGGTTGATGCCGACCCGCTTGCTCCAGAACTCGGTGTAGAAAATAGCCGAGTCGGCGATCGAGAAATTGCCGACGGCGTACTCCTTGCCGGCCAGCGCCTTGTCCACGTTGGCGAAGCCTTTCTCGACCATCTCCTTGCCGCGCGCCTTCACCGCGTCCTCATCCGATGCGTTGGGCGAGAAGTTGGACGCCCGGAACAGCCGGCCGAAACCCTGCATGTGGATGGTAGCAACGGCGTAGTCCATCAGTTCCAGCACGCGCGCCTGCTGATCGATATTGTCGGGCAGCAGGTTGGCGAACGGATTGGTGCGCGCCAGCCAGTAGGCGATGGCCGGATATTCCGTCTGCACCACACCGTCGTCGCGCACCAGGGTCGGCACCTTCGACTTCGGATTGATCGCGGTGTAGGCGGCCTGATACTGCGCGCCTTCCCGCAGGTTCACGGCTTCCGAATCATACGGCTTGCCGATCTCCTCCAGCAGCACATGAATACCGATCGAGCAGGCACCGGGAGCGTAATAGAATTTCATGCTTCTTCCCTTCTGCTTCAGTGACTGGGTTATCTCCAATCGCCCGGTTCAGGGCGATCCAGGCCGAGGTTCTCGCGCAACGTCGTGCCGGCATACTCCTTGTGGAACAGCCCGCGGCGTTGCAGTTCAGGAACGACCATGCGGCTGAATTCCTCATAGGCGCCCGGCACATGCGACGCCGCAACCACGAACCCGTCGCACGCTCGGCCGGCGAACCATTCCTCCATGCCGTCCGCCACATCCTTCGCGCTGCCGATGAAACGCGGATGATCGTGAAACGTGCCCCGGCGAGTGATGTTGATGAAGTCGCGCGGCGTCGGTTGCCGGTTGCCCAGTTCCCGCCGGATACGATCACGCATGCCCTGCACGCCGGTCCAACTGTTGATCTGCTCCTCCGTGAACGGCTCGTCGATCGGCTGCCTGGAAAAATCGAAGTTCAGCACTTCGGAAAGCAGCGACAGGCTGTCGATCTCCTTGGGCAGCGAATCGATCAGCGCCGCCTTGTCCTCCGCCTCGGCGCGCGTTTCCGCCACCACGGGATAGACGCCGGCGCAGACAAAGACCTTTTCCGGATCCCGCCCCCCTGCTTCCACCTGTGCCTTGAAGCCGGCGTAGTCGCGCTTGGCTTGCGCCAGGCTGTGATAGGCGACGAACACGCATTCCGCCCAGCGCGCCGCGAAGCGCTGGCCGCGTCCGCTCTGTCCCGCCTGGATCAGCACCGGATGGCCCTGCGCCGAACGCGGTACCGTGAACGGCCCGCGGGAGCGGAAGAACTCGCCCTGATAATCCAGGCGGTGCACCTTTTCGGGATGCGCGAACAGGCCGCTCTTGCGGTCGGCGACGATGGCGCCGTCTTCCCACGAATCCCAGTGGCCCATGACCACTTCCATGAACTCGTCCGCGCGGTCGTAACGCCGGTCATGCTCGCCATGGGACGTATGGCCCATGTTCAGCGCTTCCCCGTCGTTCATCGACGTGACGATATTCCACGCCGCGCGGCCGTCGCTCACCAGGTCGAGCGTCGCGAACACGCGCGCCACATGGAACGGTTCGAAATACGTGGTGGAAAATGTGGCGCCGAGACCCAGCCGCTCGGTTGCCATGCCCATCACCGTCAGGATGGTGATCGGGTCCATCTTCACGCAGCGGATGCCGTTGGCCACGGTATGGGCGTGGTCGCCGCCGAACAGGTCCGGCATTGCCAGGCGGTCGTCGAAGAAGCCAAGGTGAAACTTCCCGGCCTCCAGCGCCCGTCCGATACGGCGATAATATTCCGCGCTGGTGAAGTCCGGCGCCGCCTGGGGATGGCGCCAGGAGCCCACGAAATTCGTGCAGTTCTGCGCCTGGAGAAAGCCCACCAACGTCATCTGGCGCATGGTCGCCTCTCCCTTTGATTGATCGTCCGGCGCACCGTGCTGCCAGATCGCGCCGGTTATGCTATACAAGCGGCCGGCGCTTCCGGGAAGTGAGCCATGGCCGGACCGATCGATGCCCTGATCCTGCAATTCCTGCGCTTCGTCGCGGAGCGGTCCCCCACGGGCGCGGAAGTGCTGGACGCGTGGCAAAGCTCATGCCCGCGGCTCACGGTCTGGGAAGACGCCATGATCGGCGGGCTGGTAGCGTTCGACGGCACGCGTGAGCGCCGGGTGGTGCTGACCGAAGCCGGGCGTCACCGCCTGGCCGTCGGCACCGAAGGCGCCGGGAAGGCGTGGGTGGAACCGGCCGCGGTGTTCAGAGTGTGATCGTCGCAGGCGGCATCGCCGGAGACGTGAATCACACCAACGGTTCGGACCGCTGACTCGCGTGTGAGTCGGTGCGGTTTGGCTTTCCACCCCGATGGCGGCGCCGTGCCTCTACGGACGCCGCTACGCCAGTCCACAGGGAGAAGAAAACCGCCGATGAACGCCGATGGATCGTGCGACGATTTGGACTGCCTCCATGAGTGAGACAGGGGAACGGCACACACTGCCCACGAACAGGAATGCACATCCCGACCTGCGAAGCGAAGGCCCGGAATTTTCCACGCGGCTGATATTAGATTCTGGTCGGTGCCTTTATCTGCATCGAACAGGCCCTAATCGAACAGCGAGCTGACCGAGCTTTCGTCGGAGATCCGCCGCATCGCCTCTGCGAGCAGCGGGGCGATCGTCAGTTCACGGACATTGGGGGCGCGCTTGACCTCCTCGGTCGCGCGGATGGAATCGGTGATCGTCATCATCTGAATCGGCGAGGAGGCGATCCGCGCCACCGCCGCGCCCGACAGCACACCGTGCGTCACGTAGGCACTGGCCGACCGCGCACCGCGGCGGATCAGTGCTTCCGCCGCATTGCAGTGCGTGCCGCCGGAATCGACCAGGTCGTCCACCAGGATGCAGTCCCGGCTATCGACATCGCCGATCACGTTCATCACCTCCGAATGGCCCGCGCGCTCCCGCCGCTTGTCGATGATGGCGAGGTCGCAGTTGAGCCGCGTGGCGATCGCCCGGGCCCGCACCACCCCGCCCACGTCGGGGGAGACGATGACCAGGTCGTGGCCCTGGTAGCGTTCCTGGATGTCCCGGCTGAACAGCGGGGCGGCGTAGAGATTATCCACCGGGATGTCGAAGAACCCCTGAATCTGCCCGGCGTGCAGGTCCATGGTCAGCACCCGGTTCGCCCCGGCCTCGGTGATCAGGTTGGCGACCAGCTTGGCGCTGATCGGCGTGCGGGGCGCGGATTTGCGGTCCTGCCGGGCGTAGCCGAAATACGGGATGACCGCGGTGATCCGCCGGGCCGAGGACCGCCTGAGCGCGTCAAGCGTGATCAGCAGTTCCATCAGGTTGTCGTTGGCCGGGAAGGAGGTGGACTGGACAACGAAAACGTCCTCGCCCCGCACATTCTCCTGGATTTCGACGAAGACCTCCATGTCGGCGAAACGGCGGATGGAGGCCTTGGTCAGAGGCAGGCCCAGCCGTTCGGCCACCGCCTCGGCGAGGGGTCGATTGCTGTTGCAGGCGACAATCTTCATTTCAAGCCGCTGGTTGGGTCGTCGAATCGGTCGATCGCGCCGTGGAACCGGCGCCTTCTAGCAACGGGTTCCGACGGTGTCCACGAACCGTATCCGGCGCCTGGTCCCGGCCAAAGCGGCAGCCGGGCAGCCAGAGCCTGTTCGGTGCAGATAGAGGCACCGAACAGGCTCCGCGGCCTTGCCTGGTCGAGCGCTTCACGTCTCCGGCGATGCCGCCTGCGAGATCACGCTTAAGTCTGGTCGAGCGCTTCGCGTCTCCGGCGATGCCGCCTGCGATGACCACGCTTTAGGGAACGGGCAGCGCGCCGTTCATCGCCGCGATCGGGTCGGGGTAGATTTCCATCCGGCGCGGCGGCGGCACCGGCAATTGGGTCCGCGCCGCGCTCCCCGCCTCCACGACGGGGGGTGTCGGGTGTTCACCAACAATGGCAGGCAGGATCAGCATGGCGGCGGCGACGCCCATCGTCAGCCCCAGCGCGACCGCTCGCCAGGTTGCCGCATTCCGGCGGAGCTTAAGGGCATTGCGCGGCCGATGAGGGCGGCCCTGCCCGCCGAACGGCGATCTCGGCAGACCCGGCACTGGCTGCATAAGGTGAGGCTGACTGACGTCCAGCCGGTCGAGGCAAAGGGTGGTCACGGCACTATCTCCCGGTCCGGCCTGCCGCAGCGCGGCTGGCCAAGCGGCACTGACATAGGCACCGCGCCGGCAAGCGATTACCGAGGGTGGCAGCACAGCACCTGTGCGCTCGGCGGGGGTTGCAGACCCGGATAACCAGCGTTCGGGATAGCGGTCGAAGTGTCGGCTCAGGCTCTCCGGCCGAATGCGTCCCCGATAGCCGCCTCGCGGGGCATGGGCACCGGCAGGGCAGTGGCGCCGGTGGTCTCGCCGCACGCAACACGCTTGCGGTCAGGAAGAAAATAATCCCTGCTGACCTCAGCCAGGACGCCCACCTCGCGCGATGCGACAGGTCCGGCACACGGCGGCATAACGCCGACGCCGAACCGGAAGACTCGGGAACGCGCCGTGGCCGAACCTGCGCCGAGGCAGGCTGACGTTCGGGCCCAGCCTTTCCCTTGCCTATTTTCCTAGGGATTATTACCTTGAAATAAAGTTCAGATAGACCGATCGGAGCCTGTGGTGCGGACGCCTCTTTCCCTCAATGCATTGTCGCTTTCCATGATCGACGCGCTCATTACTACCCTGGCCAGCGCGGGGCGATCAGGCTCGCCCGTGACGCAACGCCCGCCACGCGGGCCGGTCCGGCGGGCAAGCTGGGCAAGCACGAGCGCACTGTCCGGGTGCTGGGCAGACCTCGTGATGCCGTCGGCGACCGGGTTGATCACGGGCCGTGCCGGCGCTCCGGGCGCGCCGGACACGCAAGCCAAGATTTTACCGGACCCGCACAACCCCATACAAAGCGGGAAAGTCCAGGTGCGAAGCGCGCGCCCGTCACCTGAATCGCCGCCGGCACCGTCGCGACCGGCTCATCCAGTCGAAGCCGCAGTCGGGCCTGGCTTCGACGCAGCGCAGGAACCGGCGCGGTACGACCCCATGCAAAGCGGGTGTGCGCCGGTCCGCGGTCCGGCACCTAAGCGTGGTCCTGTCATGCCCGCCGCCGCTCCCTTTGCAGCACAAGTGCCTGCCTCGCCGCACAACCTCATGCAAAGCGGCCACACCGCACCCTGCGTGATCGGCCAGGCGAGTGCCGCGCTACATGCCGCCGACGCATCGGCCAATCGGCCGCGCCGGAACCCCATGCAAAGCGGTTATCACCCCGACAGCGCACCAGCGGCGAATGCCGAACCGGCGCTGCGTTGCGACGCCGCGGTGGACCCGCGGGGCAACGACCCCATGCAAAGCAGGCGCGGGCGGTTGAAGAACGGTGCGCCGGGCGGGGACCCCTCTCTTGCGCCGCGATGCGGGGCGCGCACCCGGGCAGGCCACCCATGCCGCGCGCCGGCGATGAAGAACGGCCGCTGCCGCATGCATGGCGGCGCCAGCACCGGGCCACGGACAAAGGCGGGATTGGAGCGCATGCGCCAGGCGCGCACGAAGCATGGCTATTACGGCGGGGAAGGGCAGGCGTTCCTGCGCTCCATTTCCGCCCTTCTGGCGGACGGCAACCGGCTGGTGGCACTGGCAAAAGCCGAGAGGGGCAAGGCGCCGGCCGGGGAAGCGCGGCACGACCTCATGCAAAGCGGCGAGACAGCGCTATCGCCGTCCAGGCGCCAGCGCCGCCGCGAACCCGTTTCCACCGGATCGGGGGACAAGATCCGGCGAGAC
>DATNEJ010000246.1:0-6393 GCA_035606775.1 Acetobacteraceae bacterium
CAGGCCGATCGACAGCATCTTCGGCTGGGTGCGTCCTTCCCGATAAAGAAAATCGAAGGCATCGCGGCAGTAATGAAAGAAATCGTCCCCGACGGCGAAGGTACCGCGCCCGAACTTCGCGTCGTTGGTGGACAGGCTGTAGGGCACGACGAGATGCGATCGGCCTTCCACCGTCGTCCAGTATGGCAGTTCGTCGTCATAGGCATCGGAGTCGTAGAGAAACCCGCCTTCTTCCACCAGCAGGCGGCGCGTGTTCACGCTGGGGCCGCTGCGGCAGTACCAGCCCAGCGGGCGCTCGCCCATGGTGGTGCGCAGGGAGGCGACGGCGCGGGCGATGCGGGCGCGCTCGACTTCCTCCGACAGGTCGAAATGCTTCTCCCACCGCCAGCCGTGGCAGCACACATCGTAGTCCGCCTGACGGATTGCCGCGGCCGCCTGGGGATTGCGTTCGAGGGCGAGCGCGCAGCCGAAGATGGTCATGGGCAGGCGGCGTTCGGCGAACAGGCGCATGATCCGCCAGAACCCAACGCGGCTGCCGTAGGCGAACATGCCCTCGGCTGCCAGGTCGCGACCTTTCACGCCTGGGCTGGTGGCGCCGTACTCCGTGAGGCCCCATTCCGAGGCGGGGTCCCCGTCGGGCACGGAGGGTTCCGATCCTTCCTCGAAGTTCAGCACGAAATTGACGGCCACGCGAGCTTCGCCCGGCCAGTGTGGATGAGGTGGGTGCGCGCCGTAGCCGATCAGATCGCGGTCCATGGTGTTGCTCCGCTTGGGTCGATGGTTTTCGGGGGAGCAGCGTAGCGCGGGATCGGGGCGGGTCGAATAAGTCGGCAACCCGCGTCTTTCGATCAAACGACACCTGTCGGGGGACACCATGTACACCACGACGGCAGGCGGCTGACGGCGGCCGATCCGCTCGGCGTGATCACGCGCACCCGCAGTCGCGGCATGGTGCCGCGGCACCTACGGCGTGCAGTTTTCGGCTTACCGGATCGGCAACCGAACGCTCCTCGCCCCCGGGTGCGTGGCGCGATGTGGCCCGAACGGACAACCTCGGCCGCTGCTACATCCAGCGGGCGGTGCGTTCGCCCTGACTGTCAGGTTCTCACGTTGCAAGAGCTCGTTTCATCACACAGGCCGGCGCTGGGTGGTGTGCGCGTTGCGCTCTCTCACGGCGCAAGAGGTTCTTTCGCCGCGTTGGTCCTGGTGCCGGCTGCGCTGACGGCGGCTTTGGCGGCGTGGGCGATCAGGTCCTCCCCGACGTGGCGCGGGAACAGGGCACCGGCCGTCGCGCCGGCGCGCTCGTCCCGCGGCCGTCCGGCACGCCTGGCGGCCAGCGCGAGGTCCTCGCCGCTTTGCAAGAGGTCGTTCCGCGCGGTGCCGGGCCTCGGCGCCAGTGCCGCCGACAAGGCCGCGGCCGCCTCGATAACCTCCGTCGCCTCGCGTTCCGCCTCGGCCGCTTTCCTCGCCTCGGCCCGTGCTGCCTCCTCGCGCAGCAGCGTTTCCTTCCACGCTGCCCAGACCTCCCGCGGGGCGAGCAGGGAGACGCCGTTCTCAGGGCGGAGCACGCGCAGGATACGATCCTGCGTGCGGGTGATGGCGAGCGCGGTGCGGGTCAGCCGCTCCTGCAACGCGGGCGGGAGGTCGGGATCGACGGTGCGGCGCATCAAATGGGGGAAGGCGGCACTGAGGAGGACGAATTGGGAAACCAGCGCCATCTCGATGGTATCGATCGGGTTGAACTCCTGGAAGGCGTCGATGACGGCGGCAAGGCAGGCTTCCGGGTCGTCGCCGTGATCGGGCATGGCGGCGGACGTGGCACGGATGGCGCGGCGGAGGGGATCGGGCATCTCCGGGATCGGCTGCGCCGGGATGGCGGACGGAGCCCCTGGTGAGACCGCGTGGCTGACGTGCAAGGCCGGCGCGGGAATGGGCCTGGCTTTGGAGGGGAGCGGGGCGGCGGGCATGAGCGGTGTTCCTTTCTTGAACGGAAAGGGAACATTATATAGGAATAATTACCTCGCGCCAATAGGAATATTAGGTCATACGGGTTGGCGCCAGGCCGGCCGGCGGCGGCGATCATCGAACTCGGGCACATTCGAGATTCAGGTCGGCGGCTTGCGCCCAGGCCTGATGCCGCGGGTCCTGGCAGGGCTGCGACCTTGACAGTACGCGTCCAAAGGCAGCTCCCGCCCAGACCCGTCCAAGGAGCGGAACCCGATAAGGGGGATGTTCATCGGCATCGCCACCTGAAATCACCAGCGGTCAGCCAGCCAACGTGAACTCGGGCTGCGCGGGCTTTCTTCCGGGGCGCACCGCGCTGGTGACATCCGTCAATACTTCAGTAACCATACTGTCCGCAGTATCGCAAAGAAAGGATTCAAACGCAGATGCAAGAAGATGCACGCGAATGCACGCAAATAGCGGGCGGTTGAATGATCTTTCGCGCCAAGTCATCGGCTGCGCGTTCACCGTGCTCAATACGCTTGGCGCGGGATTCTTGGAAAAGGTCTATGAGAATGCTTTGGCGCATGAGCTGCGTGCCATGGGCCTCGCGGTCGTACAGCAGTCGAGTGTTAAGGTATATTATGATGGCGTGGTCGTCGGTGAGTACTTCCCTGACCTGCTGGTCGATGGTGCCCTTCTGGTCGAATTGAAGGCCGTCGCGGCGCTGGACAATATGCACCGGATGCAATGCACCAACTATCTGAAAGCAACCGGCCTGCGGCTGTGCCTGCTGCTCAATTTTGGCAAGCCGCGCCTGGAGATCAAACGCGTGGCGCACGATCTCTGAACCACGCCGTACCATCTGCGTGTTTTGCGTGCATCTTCTTTCATCTGCGTTTTTCCTTCCTTGCCTGGCAGCGCGAAAAAAGTCCGAACGCGGGTCGGAGCCGCACATGCTCCAAGAGCCTATAGAGCCCATCAAGTTTAGCCTTGGTCGCTGGCAGCCGCAGGCGCGATGAGAGAACGAAGCGGTCGCCGAAAGGAACACCGAACCGACAATGGATTGCCCGGGCGGCTACGGCCGCAGTGGACGAACGCCTCCCGTTTTGCTTATTCGGCCAGGATGTGACCGACCCGAACGGCAATGTCACCACCAGCCGCTATGATGCGGACCGCCGCCGCACCGCGGTGACCTCACCGGGTTCGTCGGCGGCGCCGGCCGGCTTGGTGACCAGCTTTGCCTACGACCCCGATGGCCGCGTAATCCAGACGCAGCAATCCGCCAGCGGATCGGTGCTGACGACGACCGCGAACACCTATACGCTGACCGGACAGATGGCCAGCACCACCGACGCGAACAGCAACGTGACACGGTATGCCTATGATGCGGCCGATCGGCTGTTGAGCATGACGGACGCGGCGGGCCGGGTGACGGGCTATGGCTACGATGCGATGGGACGGAGAACGGCGGTGTTCAACGCGGCCATCCAGGCGGCGCCGCTGCTGCAACAGGGCTATACGCCGGACGGGCTTCAGGGCAGCCTGACCGACGCCAACGGCCATGCGACGGTGTTTGCCTATGACGGGTTGGATCGGCTTGGCACCACGACCTACCCGGACAGCAGCACGGAGGTGCTGGGCTGCGACGCCGACGGCAACGTGCTCACCCGGCAGACGCGCAAAGGGGATGTGATCAGCTTCACCTATGACACGCTGAACCGGCGCAGCACCAAGGCGGCACCGTCGGAGCCGACTGTCACCTACAGCTACGACCTGGCGGGGCGGGTCACCGGGGTCAGCGATAACAGTGCGGCCATCGTCAGCGCGGTGCCGCCGTCCGGGACGTCTGTCATTTACGCCGCCAGCTACAGCTACGATGCGCGCAACCAGTTGACCGGAGCTGCCCTCCCGAATGTACCGGCGGCGGTGACGCCGGCCGCCGCCGCCGTGACATTCACGCATGGCTATGATCCGACGAACCGGCGCATCAGCCAGGCCGCGACGGACAACACGTGGCTGCTGTATCCGGCTGCAACGCCAGCCACGACCACGTATACCGCCAATGCGATGAACCAGTATACGGCGGTGGGGTCGGTGACCCCGACCTACGACGGCAACGGCAACCTGACATTCGACGGGACATTCACCTACGGCTATGACGCGGAGAGCCGGCTGACCTCGGCATCACAGGGTGGGACCTCAGTCGCGGCCTACGCCTACGACGCGCAGGGCCGTCGCAAGAGCAAGACAGTGGGTGGTACGACAACTGTCTACGTCACCGATGCCGACAACCGGGAGGTGCTGGAGTACGACGGGACCAGCGGCGCGATTGGCAACTGGTATGCTTATGGGCTGGGTCTTGGCGCGCCGCTGAACCAGATAAATGTGCCTGCTGGCACGCGCCTGACGTTCATTCCCGACATCCAGGGTTCGGTGCTTGGCACGCTGGATTCCGGGACCGGGACGCTCACCAAGACTGGTTATCTCGTGTACGGCGAGAGCAACAGCGCAACAGGGACGTTCCGCTACACCGGGCTGCGCATCGATCCCGAGACCAACGGCCTCTATTACGCCCGTGCCCGTATGTACCAACCGGGCTGGGGGCGCTTCCTCCAGACTGATCCTATCGGATACGCGGGCGGGGCAGATTTGTATACTTACGTCGCGAACGACCCGCTGAACAATGTCGATCCGCTGGGTCTCTGGCAAGCCACCCTGTCGGGAGGCCTCGGTTTCGGGGGCGCACTGACGTTTGGGTATAATTCTGGGCAGTGGAACATTGGGGCCTACCTGGGGCCTGCAGTCGGCGCGAACTTTTCAATCAATCCTGCAAACGCCACCACAGTGCGCCCTGGCGTATACACAAGTTTTGTCGGGTCCGCAGAAGCTGAAGTTGGGCCGATCGCGGTGGATGTAGGAGCCAGCGCTCAGACCACTGTACCGCAAGGCCGGGTCACAAATAACGGCACCGCGTCGGTTGAGGCCTCAGCCAATCTCGGTGCTTACTCCGTCGGCGGGGAGGCGACAATCAATCCGAACGGAAGCGTTACTGTGAGTCCTAAGGTTATCGTCGGACTGGGTACAAGCGCTTACAGCGGTTGGGGAGTGGTGTATCAATCCGCCCCGAGTCAGCCCGCAACAAGCGTGCCCAACCCACAACCGAGCGGCATCGCCCCTGCAAGCTCGGGAGCAGGTAAGTGAGCCGCATCTGGTATATCGTTAACGCCTGTCTTCTTGTCCTCGGGTTGCTAGGCGGTTACGCATCCCTGGCGCCCGAAAGTATTAGTGGCTCGAACCCGGACGCCGTTCTCTGTCTATTGGTCATAGTGATAATTCCAGTAGTTTTTATTGGGGGTATCCACTACGGGACAGCGCGACTTGGACTACGGGAGCTTCATACTCCATCCTGGGAAAGAAATCCCCTGCTATTTTGGTACGATCCGCTACAGTTCCTCTTTGTAGCCACCCTTGTCTGTTTTGCGGCTACAATCGGCAGTGGGTTTCGATCATGGCTTGCTGGCTGGGTCGGCTTTTGGATATTTGGATTGTACTGCTCCATGGTCATCGGTCTCGTTATAGCCCGCATTCTCATCTATCGGCTATTTCGTAGCAGAATCATGTGAATCCACTATGTGATCTCTATGCCTCAAGTGTGTCCAGTGACGGTAAGTCCCTGACCGTCGGCACTCTTATTGTCCGCCTTCGGGCAACACTGGCGCAACTCGGTGCCAGTTCACCCGCTCCCACCCCGGCAGACGCCGAGCAGAGGTGCGGCTAGACTGTGGCAACCACACGGAGAGCGCCATGAAAGTCGGCATGTTCATCAACACCCAATTCCCCGAGGGCGACAACGTCGCCGCCCGCGTGCCGGAACTGGTGGAACAGGTGCGCCTGGCGCGCGAATCCGGCTTCTCCTCCCTGCTGTTCCCGCACCACTACCTGACCGCGCCGCTGCAGATGCTGCAGATGGCCCCGCTGATGGGCTACCTGCTGCGCGAAGCGCAGGGCATGCGGATCGGCGGCAATATCCTCCTGCTGCCGCTGCTCAACCCGGTGCACGTCGCGGAGGAAGCCGCGACCTTGGATGTGCTGTCGGGCGGCAAGTTCATCCTGGGCGTGGGCCTCGGCTACCGGCCCGGCGAGTTCGACGCGTTCGGCATCTCGCTCCGCCACCGCGCGCCGCGTTTCGCGGAGAGCATCGCCCTCATGCGGCGCCTGTGGACCCACGACCGGGTCACCTTTCAGGGCCGCTTCTATGCGGTGAAGGATCACGGCATCAGCCTGCGTCCGTTGCAGCCGGGCGGGCCGCCGGTCTGGGTGGCCGGCCTGGTGGAGGCAGCGGTGCAGCGGGCCGCGCAGATCGGGGACGCGTGGCTGATCGCCAATGCCACCACCCTGGGCGCCACCGAGCCGCTGATGCAGACGTACCGCGCCGCGCTGAAGGAA
>DATNEJ010000251.1:0-6354 GCA_035606775.1 Acetobacteraceae bacterium
CCCATCCAGCCATAGGTCATGCGCGACCATTCGGCGATCGCCCCCTGTGCGCCAATCAGCTCGTCGCGGGAGCGCTGCACGCGAAAGAACTTGTGCGTATAGCCGCCGGAGCCGGTATCGGTCGGACAGGTCAGCACATCGCGGTGCGCCGGGTCGTGCAGCGCATCGTAAAGGCGGGCAATGGAGCGGACGGAATTGCGGAACGCCGGATGCGTGGTGACATCGGCCACCCGCTCCCCGTCGATATAGACCTCCCGGCCATCGCGCAGGCTTTGCAGGTACTCGGCGCCGGTGAAGGGGCGCTTCCGGTCGGCGATCACGTCCTCTGGTCGCATGGTCCGTCTCCGTGCAATGCGGGCGGGCCTGCCGGGTCGCCCGCGCCAGTCGCGCGATCAGCAATAGCGCGCTACCGGCGGACAGCGCCATGGCAAGCAACGCGGCGCATCCGGGATGCGCGCAGCCGCCGTTCGTCAGGCAGCGCGCTGCAGGGCGGCGACCTCTCGCACCTTGCGGGCCATCGCGGCGATGCCGTTGCCCCGGTTGGTGGACAGGGCCTCAAGAAGTCCCAGGTCCTTCAGGAACACCGGATTGGTCGCCAGGATCTCCTCCGGCGAACGGCCGGAGTAGACCCGCAGCAGCAATGCGATCAGGCCGGAAACGATGGCCGCGTCGGACTGGCCGGCAAAGAACAGGAAACCGTCGCGCAGCACCGCTTCCATCCAGACACGGCTCTGGCAGCCCGGCACGCGATGGGCGTCATCGGCCCAGGCTTTGGGGAAGGGCGGCAGCTTACGCCCCATCTCGATGATGAACTGGTAACGCTCCATCCAATCGTCGAACAGGCCCAGCTCATCACCGATCGCCGCAATTGCTTCCGCGGCGGACAGTTCCTCGGGCTTCACGAACGGATCGGTCATGCGTCCAACCTAAAGATTCAGCAGCCGGCGCGCATTGCCACCCGCGATCTTCGCCCGATCTTCGGCGCAGAGCGGGATTCGACTCAGCCACTCTGTCGCCGGCTTGTTGGGTGCGAACGGCCAGTCGACGGAGAACATGATCCGGTCGACGCCGAGTTCCTGCACGCAGCAAAGGAGCGCCGGATCGGACCAGAAGCCGCTGGTGGTGACGTAGAAATGCTCGCTGAACACGTCGCGAAAGGACCGGCTTCCCTTGTTCTCCCGCGCCAGGGTCATGTTGATGCGCCATTGATAGAAAGGCAGGCCCTCTCCCAGATGGCCGAAAACCACCCGAAGGCCGGGATATTTGTCGAACACGCCGGAGAGTACCAGCCGCACTCCCTGCGTTGCCGTCTCCATCGTGAATCCCCAGGCGGCGCGCAGGATGACCGGCCACTCCTTGGCATATTCCTTGTAGTACGCCTCGACCACCGCCTCATTCGGTACCGACGGATGGAAGTAGATCGGCACTTTCAACGCGTGGGCACGTTCGAAGATCGGCCAGAACGCCTTCTCATCGAGGAAGCGCCCATTGGTCAGGCCGTGCACCATCGCGCCTTTGAACCCGAGTTGCGTGACCGCCCGCTCCAGTTCGTCGGCCGCCGCTTTCGGATCGGGCGTGGGGATCGTGGCGAATCCCCTGAAGCGGTCCGGATGGGCGCCGATGGCGGCGTGCAGCCGGTCATTGACCAGACGGGCCATTCGCACCGCGCTCTCGGCGTCCAGCTTCTGCACCGATGGCGCCGAGTGGGAGATCACCTGCACGTCGATGCCGGCTTCGTCCATCTCCTTCAGGCGAAGCTCCCCCAGGCTTTCCAGGCGTTCCCGCACATGCGCCGCGGCATTCGCGTCCCGCGGGCCGTACAGCCCGCCGAGTTGCGGGTCCTGGAAGTGTTCCTCCAATGCGATAACCTGAGGTCTCGCTGTCATTCCGTTTTCCTCCCTGCCGCCGGCGCAGGCCGGATTGGGCTGCTAAAGAATAAAGCGGCTCAGATCGCCCTTCACCGCCAGCGGTGCCACTTTTTCGGCGACATAGGCGGCGTCCACCGTGATCGTCTCACCGGCCCTGTCGGTCGCGGTGAAGCTGATCTCCTCCAGCAGCCGTTCCAGCACCGTGTGCAGCCGGCGCGCACCGATATTCTCGACGCGATCGTTGATGTCGGCGGCAAGATCGGCCAGCGCGTCCACGGCGTCGTCCGCGAAATTCAGGGTGACGGATTCGGTGCTCATGAGCGCGGCGTACTGCTTGATCAGGGAATGCTCCGGTTCCGTCAGGATCCGCCGCAGATCCGCGCGCGAGAGCGACGCCAACTCCACGCGGATCGGCAGACGGCCCTGCAGTTCGGGCAACAGGTCAGACGGCTTCGCCAGGTGGAACGCGCCGGACGCGATGAACAGCACATGGTCGGTTTTCACCAGGCCGTATTTCGTGTTGACGGTGGTCCCCTCGATCAGCGGCAGCAAGTCGCGCTGCACGCCTTCCCGGGAAACATCGCCGCCGCGGAACCCGCCCTCCGTCGTGCGCGCGCAGATCTTGTCGATCTCGTCGATGAAGACGATCCCGTTGTTCTCGGCATGCGCCACCGCGTCCTTGCTGAGCTGCTCGTTGTCGAGCAACCGGTCGGCTTCCTCGGCCTCCAGCAGGCGGCGCGCCGCCTCGACCGTGAGTCGGCGTTTCTGCTGCGGACGATTGCCGAACATGCCCTTCATCATCTCGCCCAGGTTGATGACCTGGCCGGGCGGCATGCCCGGGATGTCGAGCTGGCCGATCGGCGTTCCGCCGGAATCGGAGACAGAGACTTCGATCTCCTTTTGCTCGAACTCGCCGTTTCGCAGCATCCGGCGGAACTTGGACCGCGTATCCGCCGCCGCGCCCTCGCCGACCAGCGCGGTGATCAGCCGTTCCTCGGCGGCGAGTTCCGCCTTGGCCTGCACTTCCTTGCGGGAAGCTTCGCGCAGCATGTTCAGGCTGGAGTCGACCAGGTCGCGGACGATGCTTTCCACGTCCCGGCCGACATAGCCGACCTCGGTGAACTTGGTGGCCTCCACTTTCAGGAACGGGGCCTGGGCCAGCTTCGCCAGCCTGCGGGCGATCTCCGTCTTGCCGCAGCCTGTGGGCCCGATCATCAGGATGTTCTTGGGAACGATCTCTTCCCGCAGATCCTCCGGCAATTGCTGCCGGCGCCAGCGGTTGCGCAGCGCGATGGCGACGGCGCGCTTCGCGTCGTCCTGGCCAACGATAAAGCGGTCAAGCTCGGAGACAATCTCCCGAGGTGAATAGGTTGGGATTTCCATCAGATCGACTCAACAATGATATTGCCGTTGGTATAGACACAGATGTCGGCTGCGATCTTCATCGCTCGGCGCGCGATTTCGTCGGCCGACAGGTCGGGCACGGCCATCAGCGCACGCGCGGCGGCGAGGGCGTAGTTGCCGCCGGACCCGATGGCGATGACGCCGTCCTCCGGCTCCAGCACATCGCCGTTGCCGGTCAGGGTGAAGCTGCGATCCTTGTCGGCCACTGCCATCATGGCTTCCAGCCGACGCAGGTAGCGGTCCGTGCGCCAGTCCTTGGCCAGCTCGACGCACGCGCGCTCAAGCTGATTGGGAAACCGTTCGAGCTTGCTTTCAAGCCGCTCCAGCAAGGTGAAGGCATCGGCCGTCGCGCCGGCGAAGCCCGCGATGACCTGGCCACCGGCGCCGATCCGGCGAACCTTGCGGGCGTTTCCCTTGACGATTGTCTGACCCATGCTGACCTGGCCGTCCCCGGCCATGGTGACGTGTCCATCCCGCCTGACGCACAGGATGGTTGTGCCGTGCCACCCGATCGGGTCGGCGGCGGCGAAGTTCGTGTTCTGCATAGCGAACCTAGATGGCGACCGGACGCGGCCTCGGCAAGCCCACCAGCAAACGGGGCGCCGACCGGCGGGGCGGCTCGCTTGACGCGACGCGAATCGGACCAGCCCAATAAGGACCCGGTGCGCCAGCCCGTGCCGGCCGAAAAGCAGGAGGAGATTCGATGGCTGAAAGCACTGCCGCGGCACTGGCCGCCCGTCTCGACCGCCTTCCACCATCACGCCACGTGCGGCACCTCGTCACCCTGATCTCCCTTGGCGCCTGCTTCGAGCTCTACGACCTGTTCCTGACCGCCTATATCGTGCCCGGCATGGTGAAGTCCGGGCTGTTCACCCCGGAATCCCTCGGCATCTTCGGCGTCCTTCAACCCCTGCATGTTGCCGGCCCAGGTACCTTCGTGTTCGCCCTGTTTGCCGGTCTGTTCGTGGGCACGATTGCCTTTGGCTGGGTACCCGATGCGTACGGCCGCCGCTTCATCTTCACCTTCTCCCTGCTGTGGTACTCGGCCTGCACACTGATCATGGCATTCCAGACCAGCGGCTTCGGCATCAATATGTGGCGCTTCATTGCCGGTATCGGCATTGGCGTGGAATTGGTCACGATCGACACCTATGTCTCGGAGCTGGTCCCGCGGGACCAGCGCGGCAGGGCCTTCGCCTTCAATCAGTTCGTCGCCTTCTGTGCCGTGCCCGTGGTGGCGCTGCTGGCCTGGCTGCTGGGCGTGGACCACTGGCGCTGGGTGGTCGTCATCGGTGCGGTCGGCGCCGTCATTGTCTGGTGGCTGCGGCTTGGCCTGCCCGAATCCCCGCGCTGGCTCGCCCGCCACGGCCGTGGCGCCGAGGCCGAAGCGATCGTCTCCGCGCTGGAAGCGAAGATCGAGGCTGAGACCGGGAAGTTGCCACTGCCGGCGGCTGCGGTGGAGGAGACCGGCACGGCCGACTTCGCGGCGATCTGGGAGCCGCCCTATGGCCGTCGCGCGGTGGTTCTTTCCATCTTCAACTTCTTCCAGACCTTCGGGTATTACGGCTTCGCTGCCTGGGTGCCGACTTTGCTGATCGCCAAGGGCATCCACGTGACCCAGAGCCTGGAATACGCCTTCATCATCGCCATCGCCAACCCGATCGGCCCCCTGCTTGGCACCCTGGTTGCCGATCGCATGGAGCGGAAATGGCAGATCTGCTCGGCCGCCGTGGGGATTGGTGTCTTCGGATTGCTGTTCGCAGGGCAGATGGACCCGGTGCTGCTGATCGTGCTGGGCGTGTTGATCACGCTGGCGAACAACTGGCTGTCCTACTCGTTCCATAACTACCAGGCCGAGCTGTTCCCGACGCGAATCCGGTCCCGGGCGGTCGGTTTCGTTTATGCGTGGAGCAGGCTGTCGGCCGCACTGTCCGGTCTGTTCATCGCATTCTTCCTGACCGTTGGCGGTGTCACGGCGGTGTTCGTCTTCATCGCCTTCTCGATGCTGATCGTGATCCTCTCCATTGGGGGGTTCGGTCCCAGGACCAGGGGACTGGCGCTGGAAGCGATTTCGCACTGATCCGCGTGCCGGCGGCCTTGTCCATGCCCGGACGGGGCCGCCGCGAACGCGCAAGCGTCGGTCTGCCCAAGCCCTTTGCCACTCCTCAACTGAGTCGATACTAGACAGGGGACAACGCAGCCGACAGGGAATGCCCATGGCACGCCAGCTCAAGGTCGCGGTCCAGATGGACCCGATCGAAAGCATCAATATCGATGCCGACTCGACCTTTGCCTTGATGCTGGAGGCCCAGCGACGCGGCCATAACCTTTGGCACTATGAAGTTCGGCACATGGCCCTCCGCGAAGGGGCCAAGGGCGAGACCGGCAGGCGCCTGGAACGGCTGACGGCGCGAGCGCGGCCTGTCACTGTGCAGCGGGTTGCCGGCGCGCACTACCGCTTCGGCGAACCGTCTCTGCTGGATCTTGGCATCATGAACGTGGTCCTGATGCGGCAGGATCCGCCGTTCGACATGGCCTACATCACCGCGACGCACCTACTGGAACATATCCAGCCGGAAACACTCGTGGTGAACGATCCGGCGGCGGTTCGCAATGCGCCGGAAAAGCTCCTGGTGACGCATTTCCCGGACCTCATGCCCCCCACGATGATCACCTGGGACCTGCAAGCGATCCGCGCCTTCCGGGCGGAGCACCAGGACATCATCGTCAAGCCGCTGTTCGGCAATGGCGGGGCCGGCGTGTTCCGGATCAAGCCCGACGACGAGAATCTTGGCGCACTGCTGGAAATGCATTTCGCCCGGTCCCGCGAGCCGCTGATGTTCCAGCGTTATGAGCCGGCGGTCAGGCGTGGCGACAAGCGCATTATCCTGGTGGATGGGGAGCCGATGGGCGCGGTCAACCGCGTCCCGGCCACCGGCGAAGCGCGCTCCAATATGCATGTCGGCGGCCGCCCGGAGAAATCCACGCTGACCGCGCGCGATCGGGAGATCTGCGCGGCCATCGGTCCGACCTTGCGCGAGCAGGGCATGATCTTCGTCGGCATCGATGTGATCGGCGACTA
>DATNEJ010000298.1:0-8861 GCA_035606775.1 Acetobacteraceae bacterium
CACCGCATGCTCCTCGGACGGCAGCGGTTCGGGCGCCGCACGGTTGACGATCGCGGAATCGGGTTCCGGTGCCCGTGCAACCGCCCGCGGTGTCTCCGACCGCCTTTCGGCCTGCTCCAGCACGTCGAAGATATCGAAGGCATGGCCGCCGAACGGATCGGCCGGTGTCGGCCCGGCATACGCGGGGATCAGGTCGGGCTGCTCCGCGCCGGGCAGGCCCAGGGGCGAGAGCGAACCGTCGTCTTCCCGCCGCCGGCGCCTGCCGCCCCGCCGGCCCCGGCGGCGATTGCGCGCCTCCTCGTCAAGTTCCGGTTCGGCGTGTTCCGGCACACCCTCGATATGCTCCTGGGCCGCAGCGGTCTCCTCGCCGGTCGTATCCTCGCTGTCCTCCGCCGGAGCCTCGGCGCCGCCGTCGTCACCGGACGCCGGTGTGGCCTGGGCCGCGTCGTCCCGCCGTCCCCGCCGCCGCCTGCGCCGCCGCTTGCGCTGGCGATCGCCATCCTCACCGGAACCGGCCGCAGCATCCGCCCCCGCGTCCTCACCCCCGACTTCGTCCTGACCTTCGTCCTGGATCTCGTCCTCGTCGCTCCGCGCGGACTCCGTCTCCTCCTCGGCGGGTTCCGCGACCGGTGCGGGCAGGACCACGGCGGGCGAGTCGGGCGTGACCACGGGCAGAGCCTCGCCTGCGATCTGCGCCCGCACCTTCTCGATACGGTATTGCGGGGCGATCTGGTGGTCGTCAGCCGCGATCATCACCCGCATCGTATAGCGCAGCTCGATTTCGCGTATCCGTTCGCGCTTGTGGTTCAGCAAATACAGCGCGATCGGCGTGGACACATGCACGACGATCTCGGCCGCACGCCGCTTGCTGCCCTCGTCCTCAATGCCGCGCAGCACGTGAATTGCCGCGCTTTCGGTGCTGCGCACATGGCCGGTGCCGCCGCAATGCGGGCAAGGGATGAAGCTGGTCTCCGCCAGTGAGGGCCGCAGCCGCTGGCGGCTCATTTCCAGCAGGCCGAAATGGCTGATATGGCCCACCTGGATGCGCGCGCGATCGTTCTTCAGCGCCTCCTTCAGCCGGCGCTCCACCATCGCGTTGTGACGCTTCGACTCCATGTCGATGAAGTCGATGACGATCAGCCCGGCGAGGTCGCGCAGCCGCAACTGGCGCGCCACCTCGTCGGCGGCCTCCAGGTTGGTGCGCAGCGCGGTCTCCTCGATATTCCGCTCCCGCGTGGAGCGGCCGGAGTTCACGTCGATCGCAACCAGCGCCTCCGCCTGGTTGATCACCAGATAGCCGCCGGAACGAAGCTGCACGATCGGCAGCAGCATCGCATCGAGCTGCGCTTCCACTTGGTTGCGCGCAAACAGCGGCTGCCCGCCATCGCGCCAGAGCTGCACCTTCTTGGCGTGAGTCGGCATCAGCATGCGCATGAAATCATGCGCCGCGCGCCAGCCCTCCTCACCGTCCACCAATATCTCGTCGACGTCGCGCGAATACACGTCGCGGATCGCCCGCTTGATCAGGCTGGCTTCCTCGTAGATCAACGCCGGTGCCACCGACTTCATGGTGGTGTCGCGGATGTCGTCCCACAGCCGCAGCAGATACTCGCAGTCGCGCTTGATTTCCGGCTTCGGCCGGTTGGCGCCCGCGGTGCGTACTATTAGGCCCATGCCGCGCGGAATGTCGAGTTCGGCCATCACCTCCTTGAGCCGCCGCCGATCGGTCGGCGAGGTGATCTTGCGTGAGATGCCGCCGCCGCGCGGGGAGTTCGGCATCAGCACGCCGAAACGTCCTGCCAGCGACAGGTAGGTGGTGAGCGCGGCGCCCTTCGTGCCGCGTTCCTCTTTCACCACCTGCACCAGCAGGATCTGCCGCCGGCGGATGACCTCCTGGATTTTGTAGTTGCGCAGGAAGCGCGGCGGGATGCGCCTCTCGCGCGATTCATCGGCGCTGTCGTGATCGCCGCCGACGGTCTCGGGCGGCGGTGATTCCGGAATGGTGTCCGCCGTGTCCAGGTCGTCGCCGTGATGCGCGCCATCCGCCGTGAAACCATTGCCAGCATAGTCCCGCTGGTCTTCGCCGCCTGATCCGTCTGCCGCGCTAAGCTCGTCCGGGCGCGCGCCTTCGCCCTCCGCATTGCCCCAATGCGCGAACACCGGCTCGGCCTCCACCGGGTAGGCGGCGTCATGGTGCAACGGCGCATCGTGACCTGCGCCCGCGTCATCCGTTCCCGCGTCGTGCTCCGACGCGGCGGCCTGACTCTCCTGCGCGGCGTCCTCTGCCCAGGAAGCCGCCCGAGAGGCAGCACCATCCTGCGCGCTGTCTTCGCCGAGTCCCGCCGGAAGATCGCTTGCAGGCGCCGTCTCCGTCGCGGAGGCTCCCAGTTCAGCCGCCGGGGGCGCGGTATGCGCCGCCTCTTCCGTCCAACCGGTCGCCGGTTCCCCCGGCTCTTGCACCTGCTCAAGCGGCCCGCTCAGCGTCTCCGGCTCAATGACCAGGGGCAGGGCGCCACCCCCCTGCCGCCCGGGTTCGAACGTCGGTTCGGCATCGGGGAAGGGGGCGTGCTGCGCGTTCGCCAGCGCCTCGGTTGGCGCAGCCTCGCTCTCGGTACGCTCACCGGCCGGCTCGCTCGTCCCGGCGGCCTGGTCCAGCGCGAGTTCCAGATCGGCTTCTTCTTCCTCGCGACGGGCCTCCTCGGCCTCCATCTCGATCAGCCGCTGCCGGTCCGCCACCGGTATCTGGTAGTAGTCCGGGTGGATTTCCCCGAAAGCCAGGAACCCGTGCCGGTTTCCGCCATACTCCACGAACGCCGCCTGGAGGCTCGGCTCCACGCGAACGACCTTGGCGAGATAGATATTCCCCTTGAGCTGACGCTTCGTCGACGTCTCGACGTCGAAATCCTCGAGCCGGTTACCTTCCAGCACCACCACGCGGGTTTCTTCCGCGTGCGTGGCATCGATCAGCATGCGCTTGGTCATTCAATCCTGAACTCCGGTGCGCCGCCCCGTCGCGCGATGCGAGTCCGCGCGGAATTCGCGGCGGCGGGCGGCTTGAAAGGCTTGCGAAAAGGGGCCCGACCAGCCCGCCAGAAACAGAACCGCAAACAGCCCGCGCGCCTTCCCCATGCCCTGCTTGCAAAGCAGAGTGTCCTTCTGCGGACGAATAGGGTGCGACGTGGCTCATCAGTCCCTGACATGCGGTTGGCGCGTTCCCGGTCGGAACGCCGCCCCGGTGAAGTCCGTGCCTGCCGTCGCCTGTGCGGGACGGCCCCCGCGCGCCTCCCAGGTTCATGCCCCCAGGTTCAAACCATGAGAGCGATGAGGCAGCGCGACGCGAGCGGTGACGCGGCTGAGGCGGTGCGAACCCTTCCGGACCTGCCTGCAGGACTCCCTGCCTGCCAGGAGATCGCGCCTGCCAGGCAATTCTGCTCGGCAGATCGAGGGGTCATACGCCGCCGGATCAAGCCGGGACGGGGCGAAAATCGCCTCGCCGGTTGCGTCACCGGAGCGGGATTGACCATGAAGCAAACCACCTGTCACCGCAAGCGGTTCCTCGGGAACCAGCCATGAACTAGCCGTAATCAACAACCAAGCTGCGCAACTGCATCCGATGTGTTAAGAGCGATCCATGGAGACGCCGAAACCGCTCTCTCGCCGTCTGCTGCTGGGTCGCCTGGGCACCGGCGGCGCCGTCATGGGCACCTTCCTGCTTCCCGAACGCTGGGGCATGGCGCGCCCGGCCCATGCGGGGACGCAAACGGCCGCCTCCTCCCGCGGCGGGTCCTCAGGGCACAAGGGCGCCAAGCCGCCACCGCCGCTGGTCATGCTGGACCCCGGCCATGGCGGCAAAGACCCGGGTGCGATCGGTGTGTCGGGCACCTACGAGAAACACATCTCCCTGGCCACAGCCATGGAACTGAAGCGAGAGCTTGAAGCGGGCGGACACTACCGCGTCGCGCTGACCCGCGCCCGGGACACCTTCATCGCCCTCGACGATCGGGTGGCGCAAGCGCAGGCGCAGGGCGCGGCGCTGTTCGTGTCCATGCACGCCGACGCGCTGTCGGACCATTCGGTGCGGGGCGCCTCCGTCTATACCCTGTCCAACACCGCCTCTGACGCGCAGACCGCGGCACTGGCCAAGCGGGAGAACAGCGCGGACCGATTCCTCGGCCCGCAGTGGCACAACACACCGCCCGACGTGGCCCGCATCCTTGCCAGCCTCGTCCGCCGCGAAACGCGAGTCGGCTCCGCCCGCATCGCCCGCGATCTGGTCAGCAATCTGGATCGCGACCTGCCGATGCTGGAGAATCCGGAACGCCACGCCGGCTTCGTTGTACTGAAAGCCGCCGACATACCCAGCGTGCTGGTGGAGATGGGCTTCATGTCCAATCCGCGCGATGAAGCCGCTCTGCGCAAGCCGGAGCATCGCAAGATCGTCGCGGAGGCGATGCGCCGCGCCGTGGACGGCTATTTCGCCGCCGCCGGCGGGATCGCCGATGTGCCGTCGGGATCGCTGTCCGCTCCCAGCCGGCGCCTGGCCGGTTGACCCGCCCGTTGACCCGGCTGGGGCACCGGTGCAGCTAGCGGTGTCGTTGTTGGCCGCCGGTGCAGAAAGAGGCCATACCCCGGACCATGAGCAGACCACTGACCGCGGGCGAGAAGCTGACACCGCCCACTGACCCGCGATCCGCCAAACGCGGCAAGTCCACCCGCCCGGTGCGCGGTAGGTTCCTGCGCTTCCTCAGCGGCCTGTTCGGCGCCGTCCTGGCGATTGTGGTGCTGCTGGGGATGGTAGGCGCCGCCGGCGCCTGGATGGCCTACGCGCATTTCAGCGCCGACCTTCCCGACGTCGATGGCCTGCGCAGCTATCAGCCGCCGGTTATGAGCCGGGTTTATGCGGGGGATGCCCGCCTGCTGGCGGAACTCGCGACCGAGCGCCGGATCTTCGTGCCGGAACCGGCCATTCCCGACATTGTGAAGCGGGCCTTCGTTTCCGCCGAGGACCAGAATTTCTGGACGCATCGCGGCGTGGATCCCCTGGCGATCCTGCGGGCCGGCGTGTTCGACCTGACGCATATGGGGGAAGGGCGGCGCCCCGTCGGCGCCTCCACCATCACCCAGCAGGTCGCCAAGAACATGCTGCTGGACAATCAGGTCTCGATCGGCCGCAAGATCAAGGAAGCGATCCTGGCGCTGCGCATCGAGCAGAACCTGACCAAGGACCGCATCCTCGAACTCTACCTGAACGAGATTTACCTCGGCATGGGCAGTTACGGCGTTGCCGCCGCCGCGCAGGCCTATTTCAACAAATCGCTCGACCAGCTCACCGTGGCCGAGGCCGCGTTCCTGGCCGCGCTGCCGAAGGCGCCGAACAACTACAATCCCTTCAAGTTCCCTGAGGCGGCCAGGGCGCGCCGCGACTGGGTGCTGGACCGCATGGCCGATGACCGCGCCATCACCGCGGCGCAGGCGGCCGCGGCCAAGGCAGAGCCGATCGTGCCCAAGGAGTTTCACCGCCCGGCGCCGATCCCGGGTGCCGACTGGTTTACCGAGGAGGTCCGCCGGCAACTCCTTTCGCAGTTCGGCGCGGACGCCACCACCCAGGGCGGGCTGATGGTGCGGACCAGCCTCGACCCGGCGCTGCAGATCGATGCCGAGAAAGCGCTGCGTGACGGCCTCATGGCCTATGACCGCAAGCGGGGCGGCTGGCGGGGGCCGGTGACCCATGTCGACCTCGGCACCGCCTCCCAGGCCAACTGGCAGGTGCCGCTGGCGCAGGTCGCTCGGCCGCCCGGTATGCTGCCAGCGTGGAAGCTTGCGGTCGTGCTGAAGGAGACCGACGGCGAGGCGCAGGTCGGCTGGCTCGATGACCAGCGCGGCACGACGGTGCCGAAGACCGGCGCCATCGCGCTGTCGGAGATCGCCTGGGCCCGTCCGGTGCGGGACGGCAAGCCGGGCCCGGCACCGCGCCGGGTCGCCGACGTGATGCGCCCCGGCGACGTGGTGATGATCGAGCCCCCCGCATCGGCAACCCCCACAGCCGCTGCGTCTGCCGCGCAGGCGTCGCCGCCGGCGCGCAAGGGGACCGCGCCGCCGCCACCGCCGGCGGCACGCGTCACCTTGCGGCAGATTCCGCTGGTGCAGGGGGCCTTGGTGTCGCTTGATCCAACGACCGGCCGCGTGCTGGCGATGGTCGGCGGCTGGAGCTTCGAGCAGAGCCAGTTCAACCGCGCGACCCAGGCGCAGCGCCAGCCGGGCTCCAGCTTCAAGCCGATCGTCTACCTGACGGCGCTGGAACATGGCGTCTCGCCCAGCCAGCGCTTCCTGGACGCGCCGATCGTGCTGAACACCGCCGAAGGCATGTGGCGGCCGGGCAATTACGAGGGCACGTTCGGCGGCCCCACGTCCCTGCGGATCGCGCTTGAGCAGTCGCTGAACCTGGTCACGCTGCGCGTGGCGCAGAGCGTCGGCATGCAGGCGGTCGCCGACACCGCAATCGCCTTCCACATGGTGGACAGCATGCCGCGCGTGCTGCCCGCGGCGCTGGGCGCGGTGGAAACCACTGTCCTGCGGGAGGCCGGCGCCTACGCGGCGCTGGCGAATGGCGGACGCGAAGTGATTCCGTCCTTGATCGACAGCGTGCAGGATCGCGACGGCCATGTGGTGTGGCGTGATCCCGGCCTGCAATGCGAGGGCTGCGCGGACCCGGCAGAACCGCCGCGGATCAACGACGACCGCAAGCAGATCGCCGACCCGCAGAGCGTGTTCCAGCTTGTCACGATGATGGAGGGTGTCGTGAAGCGCGGCACCGGCGAGCCGGCGGGCAAGGGGCTGAACCGCCCGATCGCCGGCAAGACGGGGACGAGCCAGGATTTCAACGACGCCTGGTTTTCCGGCTTCACGCCCGATCTTGTCACCACTGTGTGGGTCGGCTTCGACAACCCGGCCTCCCTTGGTGAGAACGAGACCGGCGGCCATGTCGCCGCGCCCATCTGGCACGACTACATGGCGGCGGCGCTGCGCGACCGCCCGGTGCTCACCTTCCCGCAGCCGCCCGGCGTCACGATGGCATCTTGGAATTCCGGCTCCGGCACCGTTACCGACGCGTTCAAGCCGAACCAGATTCCGGGCGCATCGGGGCCGACCGGCAGCCTGCCCGGTGTTTCCGCGAACGACGTTTCCGCCGGCCAGTCCGGCTCCCAGCATGGTGGAGTCGACAACAGCATGGGCGGGCTGTATTGACCGCCGCCTTTCCCCTTCGACCGATCCGCTGGTTGCTCCATGTCCGCCGAATCCGACGCGCTTCACGAACAGATCAAGCAGTCCGTTGCACTGCTGAGGAGGCATCTTTGACTGGGATGCCGCCGAAGCCCGTCTTGCGGAGCTGAACAACCGCGCCGAGGATCCTAACCTCTGGAACGATGCGGCGGCCGCGCAGAATCTGATGCGGGAACGCAACCAGCTCGCCTCGCAAATGGATGGCGTGCGCAGGCTGGAGGCCGATGTCTCGGACGCGATGGAACTGATCGGCCTTGCCGAGGCCGATAGCGATGAGGCAATGACGGCCGAGGCCGTTTCGTCCTTGCGTGCGCTGGCGGAGGAAGCCAAGCGGCGTGAGATCGAGAGCCTGCTGTCCGGCGAAGCCGACGCCAACGACTGCTACGTGGAGCTGAATTCCGGCGCCGGCGGGACCGAGGCGCAGGATTGGGCCGAGATGTTGATGCGCATGTATATGCGCTGGGCCGAGCAGCACGGGTACAAGGCGGAGCTGCTGGAGGAGAGCGAGGGGGAGCAGGCGGGCATCAAATCCGCGACCCTGCTGGTGACCGGTCCGAACGCCTATGGCTGGCTGAAGACTGAGGCCGGGGTGCACCGCCTGGTCCGCATCAGCCCGTTCGATGCCAATGCGCGCCGGCAGACCAGTTTCGCCAGTGTCTGGGTCTATCCGGTGGTCGATGACAACATCGATATCGAGATCAATGATGCGGACCTGAAGGTCGATACCTATCGCGCTTCCGGCGCCGGCGGGCAGCACGTCAACAAGACGGAAAGCGCGATCCGCATCACGCACCTGCCGTCGGGCATCATCGTCGCCTGCCAGACCGACCGCAGCCAGCACCGCAACCGCGCCACCGCGATGGCGATGCTGAAGGCGCGGCTTTACGAAGCGGAGCTGCAAAAGCGGGAAGCCGCGGCGACGGCGCAGGAGAACGCGAAGACCGATATCGGCTGGGGCCATCAGATCCGCAACTATGTCCTGGCGCCCTATCAGCTTGTGAAGGACCTGCGCACAGGCGTGGAGAAGGGCAATCCCGACGCGGTGCTGGACGGAGACCTGGACGGCTTCATGGCGGCGGCTCTGGCCGCGCGCGCCGGTGCCACCCGCTCGGAGGCCAGCGCGCAGGCGCGGTAGCAGGCGTCTCGCGGACCGCGCGGCAGTCGTCCAGCCGTTCAGAGAGGGTTTACCTGGATCGCCAATAATCGGCGCATGGTTCCCTCCACCGACGACCGTTCAATACTGTATCTCCAAGGCCTGCGCCGGCTTCGTGCAGGCGATCCACGCGCCGCCGGGGCTCTGCTGACCCGTTGCCTGGACGGCAACCCCACGCACCAGGGCGCGCGCCGCAACCTGATCCGCGCGCTGCTTGCCTCGGCAGAATACGAACGTGTGTTGGCGCAGGCCGACATCGCGCTCGAAGCAACCCCGGACAACGCGGAGCTGCAATTTGCGCGCGGCACCGCGCTGAACGGCCTCGGCCGCCCGCACGAGGCGCGTGATGCGTTGACGCGCGCCACCACGCTCGATCCGTCGCACGCCGCCGCGCGGCTGAACCTGGGCAACGCCTGCGTCGACCAGG
>DATNEJ010000305.1:0-10452 GCA_035606775.1 Acetobacteraceae bacterium
CGCGCGAGGCAATCCGGCGCAAATCAGCCGCCGAATGATCAGAGTTCGTGATGACGACCGCCTGACCCATGATGACCCCCCGGCGCCCGAATCGGCCCAGGCCACCGAATCACAGACTGCGTCCGGCGGAAATCCTCCTCGTGAGTCACGGCCCGAGGTTTCTGGTATCACTCCGCTTTTTCGCCCGCCAGCTCCGCTATCATTGGGGTGTCGCCGTGAAAGACCTCCGGGCGGCTCCGTGAAACGAGTTCGAAGGAGTTTAAAGAGGGCTCCTGTCGTCGTGATCCCTGCCGGGGGAATTTCGATCCAGAAATCAAAGGAGTAGGGGATAGGTTGGAGCAGCAGCGGGACGTGGCATCATTTGCCGCGGAGACTGGCGAGCTCGCCTGCCGGCATCGGAAATTTTTCAACGTGACATATTGTTTCTTATATAGACTATTTGCTACATACCAATGACCGCCGTGGCAACCGCTTCGGATCATATCCTCCGCAAACGAGTGCAATCATGCGACAACTCATTGTTTTGGCCTCACTGGTTATCCTTCCTGGCTGTGCAACCATCATGGAGGGTGCCGCCCAGTCCGTAACTATCGCCACAAACCCCCCTGGCGCAATCTGCAACGTCGAGCGCACCGGAACCCATTTGGGCACTGTGGCGACCACTCCGGGCAGCCTCCGGTTTGACAAGAGCAAGAACGATATCGCCATCACTTGCACGAAGGACGGCTATCGCGCCGCCACGGTAACGGAGTCGCCTAAGTTCGTCGGGACGACCTTCGGCAACATCGTCGTGGGGGGCCTCATCGGTGTTGCCGTGGATGCCGCGAGCGGTGCCAATTACGCCTATCCGAACGACGTGCAGATCGAGCTAGTCCCGGCGGCGCCCGCAATGGCGACCACGGCGGCCCCCATCGTCCCCACGGCGGCGGGCGTTTCGACGCAGCCCATGGCGCAAAAGAAGCTGTAGCGTGACGAATGAAGCCCGCGCGCTTGCGGAGGCGACGAAGGCAGCAACCGACAACGCGCATACTGGAAGGAATCGCCGCGGAACGGCTGGTTGAACCCAGTCCGACCGTGCTGATCCCGCTGTCACAGGCGGCTGTAGACGAAGGCCGGCCAGAGCTACAAGCCATGTGGGCTGCACTCATGGCTAACGCGATGGTGGATGGGGGCAAGTGGGTCCGGCGCGACTACTTCGCGGTCCTTCGACAGCTTGAGCCGCCAGATGTATTGGTGATCGACATGGTGCGGCGACAGCCGGAGCATGCGGTAATAGATAACGCTAGGCGTGCGTTTCTCGATAGCGAGATCGAGCGGCTTGGCCTTCCAGATGCTGAACTCTGGATATCCATTCAGAAGTTGCGGAGGCTGGAATGCCTCGGTCCAACTTGGCCCGGCGACCTCACCCACTTCGCCAGAGGACTTATGACGGCTTGCTCGTCTGTCTGACAGGCGAGGTAAGACAGCCCGCACCCACGCAGCTTGTCCAAATGGCGCGCCGTGGGATCGAGTACCCACCGAAAACGGTGCCCTACCGACCCTGATTGCCAATTCAATCCTCACCAGCAGCACCAGTTGCCGATGCCCGCCCCAGATTCTGGAACAGATCACTGCCTATTTCCAGTTGTCCCGGATCTCGTTGAGAAACACCTCCAGCCTCGGGCGCGGACGCCGCACGAGGGCGTTCTGGTAGGCGCGCGCAATGTCGAGGTTCCAGCGTGCCAGGCGCACAGCGACGTCCGCCGACAGACTGTCCCGCGTGAGGATGAGCTGACACTCGGAGAATTCGAATCCGTGGTTGTCGTAGACATGTCCGGCCTGCACGCCCGAATCGTGCCACCCGGCCTTCGCCCATCGGTCAACCCACCACGCACGCGGATAGAGCAGCGAGTGCGTGATGTCCTTCCGCAGGCCCACGATCGATCCGAAGACGTCCGTATAGGGGCCACTGCCAAGAATTGGCAGCAGGTGATACTGGATGCCGCCGGGAGCACACACCCGCGACAACTCGGCGATCGATTCATCGATGATTGGTGCCGTGAGATTCTCGAGCACATGACAGGAAAAAACCACGTCGAAATGCCCGTCGGGGAACGGCAGCCGATTCGCGGGGGCCTGGCTTACATTGGCGTGAAACGCGTTCTCGACGGCCCATTTCGAGACGTCGACGCCGTATGCTTCCGTATCAAAATGACTATTAAGGTGAAAGACGGTCGGACCGGCGGCGCAACCGACCTCCAGCATCCTGGTCGGTTTGAAGCAGGTTGCGATCAGCTCGGCCATTTCGAAATAGGTCCGGCTGAGGAGCGCGGTCTCGAGGTAATTGGTGGTGTGATAGGCGCTGCCCGTATCGGGGGCCGTGAAGTAGGACTTGCCGAACCTTTCGCTCGCTTCGCTCAGGGGATTGTCCGCGGTCGCGGCGGGCGTGGGCAGCGCGTTCTTGGGGCGGCCGAGCAGCGACAAGGGTTCCACCTTTCATAGCTACAATCACGGCTGTACGCGATGTGACTTTTGGTCAATGGCGCCGCCCCGTCAAACAGGTTTTTCGGTCATAACCTGCTATCCCTAGACAGTCGGAGCGCGCTCAAGCTCTTGTTATTCCCGAAGGAGTTAAGCAGACTCCCAAACAAGGGGCGCGACAGGCCCGATAGGACCCCGCAGGAGGCGGCCGATGCAGTTCGGGTTGTTCGGTGCAGCGCAGGCTCAGCGCGGTGGAGGGCCGGACGTCGACAGTGCCGCCGGCTTCAAGGATTACATCGAGTACGTCATCGAAGCCGAAGCCCTGGGCTACGAAAGCTCCTTCATCGTTGAGCATCATTTCACGGGGTTCGGCCAGGTTTCGGCGACACTCAACCTGCTCACGTGGATTGGCGCCCGTACAACCACCTTGCGGCTGGGCACAGCCGTCATCGTCCTTCCCTGGCACAATCCGGTCCTGCTGGCGGAACAGGCGGCGACGGTCGATCTGCTGTCCGGCGGACGGCTCGACTTCGGTATCGGCAAGGGGTACCGTCATAACGAGTTCGTCGGCTTCCGGATTCCGATGGATGAAGCCCAGCCGCGGTTTGAGGAAGCGATCGACATCATCACGCGATCTTGGACCTCGAACGAACGCTTCTCCTTCCGTGGCAAATATTGGCAGTTCGACGATATCGTCGTGGAGCCGCCGACGATCCAGAAGCCGCATCCGCCCTTCTGGCAGGGCGCCGGCCACCCGGATTCGATCCGCCGCGTCGCTGCGCGCGGCCACAACCTGCTGCTGGATCAGTTCGCGTCGATCGACGAAACGGTCAACCGTTTCAATATCTATCGCGAAGCCATGGCGGCGAACGGCTTCACTTTCGATCCAGCACAGGTCGGTGTGGCACGCGCATTCTTCGTCGCGCACAGCAATGAGGAGAAGGAAGCTGCGCTGGACCGCCGAATCGCCGGACAGCGTCGCTTGCACGGCATCAGCCAGCGCCCGGACGGCAAGAACACCGCCAGCATCATGGCATTTTCAGACACGAGGGAGGCCAGCGAGGAAAGCGCGCTCTACGGCAGCCCGGACGAGATCTGTCGCAAGGTCGAACGGCTGCGCGCGGCGGGTGTGGAATACCTGCTGCTGAACGGCGGCGGAACCTCCCGGGAAAACCTGCGTCGCTTCGCAAAAGAGGTCATGCCGCATTTCCGTACCGAGCGGTCCAGGCACGCGGCCGAGTAAACTCTTTTCGTCGCTCCCGGAGACGTGACCACGGCGACTGAGGCTGGATTCCCTGTCGCGTTCGTCTCACTGGTGTGCGGAAGGTCGCTGCAGGTCCGGAGCATCAGTGCAGCGGCAGACGAAGCAACAGCTGAGAGCCGTTCCTGCTGAACCCGGCCAGCAGCGGGAACCTTTTGACCGTGTGGCCGGTCTGATCGAGGATGAGGCAGGTGGAGGCGCCGTTCATGGCATCCGAAGGCGCAGGCGCTCTTACGGAAGGCGTCATTGTCGAACGACTGCGCCAGGGCGATCGGCATGCCGCCGCCCTGGTCATGCGGCGCTACAACCGCACGCTTTGGCGGGTCGCCCGCGGCATCCTGCGCCATGACGCGGATGCAGAAGACGCGGTGCAGGAAGCCTACCTGCGCGCCTTCAGCCGCATCGGCGAATTTCGCGGCGACTCAAGCCTGGGGACCTGGCTGGGTAGGATAGTCGCGAATGAAGCGCTCCGAAGACTGGAACGCCGGCGGGCTGCCACCGAATTTTTCGCCGCGGCACCGAAAGACGACGACGCGCTGCACGAGGTGCCTGATCCGACCCCTTCCCATACCCCGGAGCATCTGGCGGCGCGGCGCGAAATTCGCGGCATGGTGGAGCGGGCGGTCGATCGCCTGCCTGCCCCGTTCCGCATGGTGTTCATCCTCCGCATCGTCGAACAGATGAGCATCCTCGAAACGGCTGATATGCTCGGCATTCCCGCCGCGACGGCCAAGACCCGGCTGCACCGTGCCATCGCGCAGCTTCGTCGGGCTTTGGGCGAGGAACTGGCGGCCACGTTCGACGATGCCTTTCCATTCGGCGGATCGCGCTGCGATCGGCTGACAGAGGCCGTCATGCATCGCCTGGGCGCAGAGGCGGAGGCGATCGGCGGGAACCTTTCTGGCAGCGCCATGGTCCAATACGCAGCAACGGCACGCTGACACGTCAGTCGGCCGGAGCAGCTTAAGGACACTTCCATAACAGGAGTACGAAATGCGAGCAGCCGCCCTTGCCCTCGGCGCATGCCTCCTTGCCGGTCCCGCCATTGCTCAGAACGTCGCGAAGGCACCGCCCGGCGGTGACTACAAGAAAGTCAGCGAATTGGTGAAGTTGCCGGATTTCCTGCCCGGCCTCGGCACGCTCTATGTCAATCCCAAGACGCTGCCGGAAGGCCCGTTCCTTGCCTACGACCATCAGGGTAAGCTGGTCAGCACGATCTACATGATCCCGATGAAGGACCTTACCGCAGAGAAGAAGTGGGCTGACCTGGCCGCACCGGGCGGGCGGGTCGACCATGTGAGCCTGTATTTCAATGCCGGCCATCCCGGCGTGCAGGAGCCACACTATCACGTGGTGCTCTGGCACGTGACGAAGCAGCAGGAATCGCTGGTCGCGAAGTAGCAGCGGACACGGGCCGTGGAGCATGATTTATTCCAACCTCGAAGCGATCATGCCCAGGTCCGCAACCTGAATGCGTAGTACCAGCGGCCCGCAGGGCTGACTGGTATGCGCGCAGGGTTGCCCAGGGGTAAGGTCTGCAGCTGCGCGCGAAATCAATGAGATACCAGCGGCCCGACAATCAACCGACGAGTCAAGAGTTCGGGCCGCTGGTATAAGTCACGCTTCGCGGCGATTGTGCCTCAAGCGATCACGGTCCGGGCGGGTGGCCTCAGGATGGCTCGCTGAACCCGCTCGGTTCATTGTGGACCGGCACAGCGCCGGACGAATGACGGGATGCGCGATAAGCCATGAATACTATAAGCAGAATTTCACGCCGCACGGCGATAGTGGTGGCGGCCTGTTCCACATACGCTGCCCTGGGACTGGGTTGGGAAAACCGGCCGCGCGCCCAGGAGAAACTGAAGCAGGCCGACGCGCATTATCGAGCCCAGCCGAATGGCCAGCAGCGCTGTGAGATTTGCGTGCAGTTCAAGCCCCCCGGAAGCTGCCAGATCGTGGCGGGCCCAATCAGCCCCACAGGATGGTGCCAGTTCTTCACAGCGCGGGAGAACGCGCATTGATCGCCCGGGCCTGGGTCTCGGCAAGGCATGCTGTTGCAAATAGGCAAGCACACTGGTTTCGCTGGCGGATGGTTCATTGACCTGATGCGGTGAAGGCTTACCTCAGGGCGTCAGCGCCATGGCTGGAACCGGACAAGGGAAGGAGGCAGATCGATGTCAGGCCGAGTGGCATCTGTTCCATCGGGATTGTTTGCGATCTGGCAACCGCGCGTACTGAGCATCGTCCGCATTGTCGTCGGGCTGCTGTTCATGGAGCACGGCACCGCCAAGATGTTCGACTTTCCGCACCTGGCGAACCATGCTCCATACAATCTGTTCAGCCTGGTGCCTGGCCTCGCCGGCATCCTCGAAGGCGTCGGCGGGCTGCTGATCGTGCTGGGTCTGTTCACCCGGCCGGTTGCGTTCCTGCTCTCCGGCGAAATGGCAATTGCCTATTTCATGGCGCACGCGCCGCGTAATTTCTTCCCGCTGCTGAACGGTGGCGATCCGGCCATCCTGTATTGCTTCATCTTCCTCTACCTGTTCGTGGCTGGCGGCGGCGCATGGAGCCTGGATCGGGCGCGCGGCTCGGACTGAAAGGGCTTATCTCGGCCCGTTCAGGCTACGAATTGGCGTGGGCATACGTCAGCACGGGCGTGTTGCCGCGCGAGGTTCGTGAGACCAGGAATCCGATGACCGCCAGGTTCGCCAGGTTGAACAACACGCCGGTGGCGAAGGCCGGCGCGTAATAGCCGAAATGGTCATACAGCGCGCCGGCGAACCAGCTCCCGAATGCCATGCCGGACATGGCAGTGAACAGCACCGTCGGGATCCGCCACGACGCTTCCGATGACGGAAAAAGATCACGGATCGCCACGGAATAGGAGGGGATGATCCCGCTGAAACCCAGACCGAAGGCTGCCGAAATGGCAAACAGTCCGACCTCATTCTGGGTCAGCAGGAACGCGCCGATGGCCACCGCCTGACACGCCGAACCGGCCAGCACAGTGCGCAGGCCACCGACCCGGTCGGCCATCAGGCCCCAGAACTGACGCGACACGAACGCCGAACCAAGCAGCACCGAAAGCATCGCGGCGCCTTGGGTTGGCGTGATGCCAATGTCGCTGCAAAACGCAACCAGATGGGAAGACGGCACCGACATCGGCACACAGCAACAGAAGCCGGCAAAGCACAGAAGCGCCTGCGTCACGTTCGGGCGCATGCCCAGCACCTTGCGTCCACGTTCGACGATTAGCCCACTGACACCGGACGAGGCGGGCGATGGTGCCGCGCGGATCAGCAGTACGGCTGGAATGACGATGGCCGCAACTACCGCCGCGTAACTCAACATCACGGTCTGCCAACCATACTGGGCGATGCCACGCTCGAAGACCGACGGCCAGACGACGCCGGCGATATACTGGCCGGACGAGATCAGCGCGACCGCGGTGCCCCGTCGGCGATCGAACCAGCGGGTGACGTTGATCAGCAGGGGTGCATAGATCGCGCCATTGCCGAGGAGGCCGATGAGCAAGCCATGGCCGACATACAGCGCCCAGACGGTCCCGTAGGATGACAGCGCCAAGCCGGCGGCCATCATCGCCCCGCCGAAGGCCACTGTGGCGCGAATGCCGATGCGGTCGGCGAGCCAGCCCATGAGGATGCCGCCGAGGCCGGTCCCGACCCAGACCAGAGAACCGGCCAGGGCCAGCACGGACCGGTCGATGCCCATCGCGTCCTGCATGGGCTTCAGGCCAACCACGATCAGCAGCGGGGCGCCGTAGGAGAACGACAGGATCGCCAGTGTGATCGATGCCGCGATCCAGGAGGCTCTGCTTTCGATGCTGGTGGCCTGCTGGATCATCTGGGACTCCCCGGCTTCGGCCGCAGTCGGGTTTTCCCGGCGGACCTTCGGACCTATAAGCGCTTGGGGTATGAACCCGGGGCACCGCACCGGCAAGCTGGAGACACGCATGACTGATCCGACCCGGCGCGATTCTGGTGACCGCGAGCCCACAGGCCCGCTGCGCGGACTGCGCGTTTTCGATCTCACCCGCGTGCTGGCGGGCCCTACCTGTGCGCAGATGCTGGCGGACCTCGGCGCCGATGTTGTCAAGATCGAGCGTCCGGGCGCCGGCGACGACACGCGTGCGTTTGCTCCACCGTATATGCCCGGCACGAAGGAGAGCGCCTATT
This sequence comes from Acetobacteraceae bacterium, assembly GCA_035606775.1. Lineage (GTDB taxonomy): Bacteria > Pseudomonadota > Alphaproteobacteria > Acetobacterales > Acetobacteraceae > Rhodopila. The sequence continues at coordinate 7,918 of DATNEJ010000305.1, forward strand.
TCACCGGCGTGAACCGGAACAAGCGTTCGCTCACGCTCGATATCAGCAGTCCGGAAGGGCAGGCGATCGCACTCCGCCTGATCGAAGGCTCCGATATACTGGTGGAGAATTTCAAAGTCGGCGCGTTGGCGAAATATGGCTTGGGATACGAGCAACTCCACGCGCGTTTCCCTCGGTTGATCTATTGTTCGATCACCGGTTTCGGGCAGACCGGTCCCTATGCGCCACGGCCCGGCTACGACAGTCTGATCCAGGGCATGGGCGGCGTCATGAGCCTGACGGGTGAGCCTGACGGATTGCCGCAGAAGGTCGGCGTACCGGTCGCCGATGTCTTTGCCGGCCTGTACGGCTGTATCGGTATCCTGGCGGCGCTGCGGCACCGTGACCAGACGGGCCAGGGTCAGCAGATCGACATCGGCATGCTGGATACGCACGTCGCCTGGCTGGCCAACCAGGGCATGAACTATCTGGCGACGGGCGAAAACCCGGTCCGCCTGGGCAACCAGCATCCCAATATCGTGCCGTATCAGGTGTTCCCGACGGCTGACGGCCATATGGTGCTGTCGGTCGGCAATGATCCCACCTTTAAGCGCTTCTGCGAGGCTTTTGCGCTCACGCACCTGTTGGAAGACGAGCGCTTTGCCACCAATGCCGCCCGGGTGCAGAACCGTCAGCTCGTCACCGATACGTTGACGCCGGTCATGCAGGGCCACCCGACGGCATGGTGGATCGACCGGCTGGAGACCCTTAAGATCGGCTGTGGCCCGATCAACAAGCTGTCGGACGTATTCGCGGACCCGCATATCCAGGCGCGGAATGTGGTGGTTGAGATGGCGCATTCCTCGGGTAACCCGGTGAAGGTGATCGCCAATCCGGTCAGGCTATCGGAAACACCGGCCGATTATCGGATTGCTCCACCGCGGCTCGGTGAGCATACCGATGCCGTGCTGGGTGACCGGTTGAACCTGAGCGCTGGTGAAATCTCGGCCCTGCGCGAGAAAGGTGTGATCTGACCTGGGTAATTCCGATCCGAGGGTGATGCGGGAGATGCCCGGCCCGGTGTCGGAGGCGCATTTGCACGACCTGTCGCCGGAGGCGGTGCATCTGCCATTCGAACCAGGTCCTTATCGGATGGCGATGGGACTCGTCAGCGTGCCGGAAAGTGCCTGGTTCGAATTGGACTGCCGCTATCCGGCGGAGATAGCGGAGCGCCGGCGCCTGCTTCGCGAGCGGCCCGCCGAGGTCTTCGCCGCCTTGCCGATATCTGACCTGGCGCGCAGGGAAGCTCTCATCGCGGTGGCCGGCAACCTGTCCCAATACCATCCCGCGTGGTTCGGATGGGATGGCGCGCAGTTGCAAAACCGGCTGACAAGCGAAACCTGGAACCCAGCCGAGGTTTCCCCGGATCCGCTGGCCGTTGCCGGATTGCTGGTCCAGGAAGACCTTTGCCTCATTCAGAATTCCGACGACGGACCGGTCTTCTCCGCCGGTATTCTTTGCTTCCCGAGCCGCTGGCGGCTGCAGGAGAAGATTGGACGCCCGCTCCTGGCGGTGCATGGCTCGGTGCCATTTTACGCCGAACGGCTTGGCGCGGCTGTCGACCGGTTCATGCGAAACGTGAAGGAAGGCCACGTCGCATGCCGCCTGAACTGGTCTGTGCTCGATGATTCCGCGCTGTTCCAGCCGACCGGCAAATGGCAGTCGGCAGAAAATCCGGACATCACACCGGATAATGCCGGTGAGCGATTGCATCTGCGGGTGGAACGGCAGACCTTGCGCCGGCTGCCGGAGAGCAAGGCAGTCCTGTTCGGTATCCGGGTTCACAGCTATCCACTCAACATCGCGGTAAAAGCACCTGCGGTGGCCGAAGCGCTTGCCGCCGCAGTCCGCGCACTTCCGACTGAAATGAGTCACTACAAAAGTATCACACCCTTCCGCGCGGCCCTGGTGTCCTGGCTGGACGCCCGCACCTGCACGAAATCCTCTTCCTTTTAAGCACTTTTCAACGAATTCACGGCAGCTTCGCACGCGGAGGTGTGATGTGTCGCTGCTGGGAGGCGCACGAAGCTGGTTTGGCCGTCCGTCCGGCGTGCTATCGGCGCTGGGACCGCCAGACGCGCAGGCGATGACCCTGGACCAAGCCTGCGGTCCGGCGCCGGCTTGGCCGGCGGAACGGATTGCCCTGGCCGACTCGCTTTGGGGCGACGGTTACATCATCCCGGGTGGCGAGATGGAGGTCCTGCGGCTGGCGAAGCCTTTGGGACTTTCAGCGGCCGCCAGCCTATTGCTGCTGGGCGCCGGCTCCGGTGGCGCCGCGCGCGGCCTTGCGACCAAGCTGGGCGTGTGGGTCAGTGGCTTCGAAGCCGATTCCGACCTGACAGCCGCCGCCCTCCGCCATCCCGCGCAAGCGAAGCTCGGCCGTCGCGCCCAGGTCCAGGGATGGACCCCCGCCGAACCGGGATTTCCCCGTCACTACTACCACCACTGCCTCGCATTGCAGCCTTTGCAGGGAAGCAAGCCGGAGCCGGTCCTGGC
>DATNEJ010000331.1:0-4947 GCA_035606775.1 Acetobacteraceae bacterium
GCTGCAGGCGGCCAGTTGGGAGGAGGCGTTTGCCGCTGTCGCCGAGCGCATAAAGGCCGCGGCACCGGACCGCATCGGCGCCGTCGCCGGCGATCTCTGCGACGCGGAGAGTATGCTGGCGCTCAAGGACCTCTTCACCGCCCTCGGTTCGGCCAATCTCGACTGCCGGCAGGACGGCGCCAGACTCGATGCGGCGCGGCGGGATTTCTACACCTTCAACACCTCGATCGCCGGGATCGAGGAAGCGGACGCGATCCTTATTGTCGGATCCAATCCGCGCAAGGAAGCACCGATTCTGAATGCGCGCATCCGCAAGGCGTGGCTAGCCGCCGGGATGCCGATCGGGCTGATCGGCGCCGAGGCGGACCTGACGTATCCGGTCACGCCGATTGGTGCTGGTCCTTCGGCGCTGACTGCGCTGCATGACGGCACACACGCCTTTGCCGCGAAGCTGCGGGACGCGAAGAAGCCGCTGATCATCGTCGGGCAGGGCGCGCTGGCGCGTCCCGACGGCAGCGCCGTGCTGGCCGCCGCCTGGCGCCTGGCGGCGCAGGTCGGTGCGCTGACGGGCGAGTGGCACGGCTTCAATGTGCTGCACACCGCAGCGGCGCGCGTGGGCGCGCTCGATCTTGGCTTCGTGCCCGGCTCGCGCGGCAAGAGCCTCGATGCGATGCTTGGCGGTGGGGTCGATCTGCTGTGGCTGCTGGGCGCCGACGACTTCGACATGGCGCGCATCGGCGCCGAGACGTTCGTGGTCTACCAGGGTCATCACGGCGATGCGGGCGCGCACCGGGCGGACGTGATCCTGCCGGGCGCCGCCTATACCGAGAAATCGGGCACCTACGTCAACACCGAGGGCCGGGTGCAGCGCGGCGCCCGTGCGGTCTACCCGCCCGGTCAGGCGCGCGAGGACTGGCGCATCCTGCGCGCGTTCAGTGAGCAGATCGGCCGGACCTTGCCCTACGATACGATCGAGGCGCTGCGCGCCCGTCTGGAGCAGGCCAACCGGGTGTTCAGCCGGATCGGCTATCTGCCCCGTTTCGGCTGCTCCGACCTGTCTGGACCGGCCGGCGATCCGGCGGCGTTGAGCGATGCGCCTTTCGTTCCGGCGATCGAAGATTATTATCAGACCGATCCAATCAGCCGGTCCAGCCCGACCATGGTGGCCTGCACCGATGCGGCCAATGCGCCAGCCACCCTGGAGGCGGCGGAATAGCCATGCAGGACTTCTTCTTTCACACCGATATCGGCCTCGTCATCCTCACCTTCGGGGAGGCTCTGGCCCTGCTCGTGCCGCTGCTGATCGGCGTTGCCTATCTGACCTACGCCGAACGCAAGGTGCTGGCGGCCATGCAGTTGCGGAAGGGCCCGAACGTCGTCGGGCCGTTCGGCCTGCTGCAGCCCTTCGCCGATGCGCTGAAGATGCTGATGAAGGAGACGGTGATTCCGTCGGGATCGAATCCCGTCCTGTTCCTGATGGCGCCGATCCTGACCTTCACCCTGGCGATGCTGGCATGGGCGGTCATTCCGGTGAATGACGGTTGGGCCATCGCCGACATCAACGTCGGCATCCTTTATCTGTTCGCGATCTCCTCCCTTGGCGTCTACGGCATCATCATCGCCGGCTGGGCGTCCAATTCGAAATACGCCTTCCTCGGTGCCATGCGCTCCGCGGCCCAGATGGTCAGCTACGAAGTGTCGATGGGCTTCGTCCTGGTCTCCGTCCTGCTGTGCGTCGGCAGCCTGAACCTCAGCGACATCGTGCGCGCGCAGACCCACCTGTGGTTCTGCATCCCGCTGTTCCCGATGTTCGTCGTGTTCTTCGTCTCGGCGCTGGCCGAAACCAATCGCTCGCCCTTCGACCTGCCCGAAGGCGAATCGGAGATCGTCGCTGGCTTCTTCGTGGAGTACAGCTCGCTCAGCTTCGGCCTGTTCTTCCTTGGCGAATACGCCAACATGATCCTCATGAGCGCCATGATCACCATCCTGTTTCTTGGCGGCTGGATGGCGCCGTTCAACATGGAGCCGTTCATCTGGATCCCCGGCGTGTTCTGGTTCGTCCTGAAAGTGTGCGCGTGCCTGTTCGGGTTTCTGTGGGTGCGCGCGACGTTTCCCCGCTACCGCTACGATCAGTTGATGCGCCTGGGCTGGAAGGTCTTCCTGCCGTTGTCGCTGCTCTGGCTGGTGATTACCGCCGGCGCGCTCATGGCCTTCGACTGGCTGCCGAACCCCGCGCCCTCGGTCACCGGGCAGCAGGCGGGGTCATCGGCCGCTTCCCTGCATGCCGAAACGTTCCTGCCGCCATCGCCGGTTCCGGCCTGGCGCTTGAAGGAGCCTGTCTGAATGGCGTTCCTTGACCGCACCGCACGCAGCATGCTGCTGGGCGAGCTTGTCGCCGGGCTCGGGTTGACCCTGCGGTATTTCTTCAGGCCAAAGGCCACGATCAACTACCCGTACGAGAAAGGTCCGATCAGTCCGCGCTTCAAAGGAGAGCACGCACTGCGCCGCTATCCTAACGGGGAGGAACGCTGCATCGCCTGCAAGCTGTGCGAGGCGATCTGCCCCGCGCAGGCCATCACCATCGAGGCCGAACCGCGCGCCGACGGGTCCCGCCGCACCACGCGCTATGACATTGACATGACGAAGTGCATCTACTGCGGGCTGTGCGAGGAGGCCTGTCCGGTGGACGCCATCGTCGAAGGCCCGAATTTCGAATTCGCCACCGAGACGCGCGAGGAACTGCTTTACAACAAGGACAAGCTGCTCGCGAACGGCGATCGCTGGGAACCGGAACTCGCCCGCCGCCTCGAGCTGGACGCGCCCTACCGATGATCACTACCATCTTCTTTTACCTGTTCGCGATCGTGCTGCTGGCCTCCGCCGCCATGGTCGTCAGCGCCCGCAACCCTGTACACTCGGTGCTGTTCCTGATCCTCGCCTTCTTCAATGCGGCCGCGCTGTTCCTGATCGCCGGCGCCGAGTTCCTGGCGATGATCCTGGTGATCGTCTATGTCGGCGCCGTTGCCGTGCTGTTCCTGTTCGTCGTGATGATGCTGGACGTCGATTTCGAGCAGTTGCGCAGCGGCTTCCAGCGCTATCTGCCGGTGGGTGCTACCGTCGGCGTCGTGTTGTTCTTTGAGCTCGTTGCAGTGCTTTGGGGATGGGAGCTCTCGCCTCAGTCCATCCAGCTCCGCATGTCACCCGCGCCGACGACCTTGAGCAACACGGAGGCGCTGGGACAGGTCCTTTATACCGACTACATCTTCCTGTTCCAGACGGCCGGCCTGATCCTGCTGGTCGCCATGATCGGCGCCATCGTGTTGACTTTGCGTGAGGGCAAGTCCTCCCGCCATCAGAGCATCCGCGTGCAGACCGGGCGCACCGTCGCCGAAACGCTCGAAATGCTTTCGGTCTCCGTTGGCGCGGGCGTCCGGGAGGTCGGCATCCTGCGGCCCAAGGTTGAGGAACCGGACGAGGTGGCGGATGACCATGAAGCGGGCCATCACCATGGCCACTGAACCAACCGCGCCGGGGGGGCGCGCCCTTCCATGCTGACCATCGGACTTGGCCACTTTCTCGTGGTCTCCGCGATCCTTCTGGTGCTGGGCATCTTCGGCATCTTCCTCAACCGGAAGAATGTGATCGTCATCTTCATGTCGATCGAGCTGATCCTGCTCGCCGTGAACCTGAATCTCGTGGCCTTCTCCGCGGCCCATAACGACCTGGCGGGCCAGGTGCTCGCTATGCTGGTACTGACTGTCGCCGCCGCCGAAGCCGCCATCGGCCTCGCCATTCTCGTCGTCTATTTCCGCAACCGCGGATCCATCGAGGTTGAGGACGTCAGCCTGATGAAGGGTTGAGCATGCTCTACGTTCTCGCCGTTTTCGCTCCGCTCGCCGGCGCGCTGATCTCCGGCCTGCTGGGCAAGGCGATCGGCGATAAGGCATCCATGGGCGCGTCCATCCTTGGCATGGTCGTCGCCGCGATCTGCGGCCCGCTGGCGTTCTTTCAACTGGTCGGCGGCCCGCCGGTGGGCGCGTCCGGCCCGGCGGTCGTGGACCTGGGCACCTGGATCGAGGCCGGCCGTTTCCATGTCGATTGGGCGCTGCGATACGACATCCTGGCCGCGGTCATGGTGGCGATGGTGTCGTTCGTCTCCATGCTGATCCACGTTTATTCGATCGGCTACATGGGTCACGACGCCTATCCGCGCTACCGCTTCTTCGCCTACCTCTCGCTGTTCACCTTCGCCATGCTGATGCTGGTGACGTCGGACAACCTGGCGCAGCTTTTCTTCGGCTGGGAAGGTGTCGGCCTCTGCTCCTACCTGCTGATCGGCTACTGGTACGACCGTCCCTCCGCCTGCGCCGCTGCTATCAAGGCGTTCATCGTCAACCGCATCGCCGACCTCCCGTTCGCCGTCGGGCTCGCGCTGATCTTCTTCAAGTTCGGCTCGCTGGAATTCCAGTCGATCTTTCCCGCCGTCGCGCAGCACGGCACGGACACCTACTCGGTCCTCGGCGGCACCTTCCCGGCGATCGAGGTGATTGGCTTCCTGCTGTTCATCGGCGCCATGGGCAAGTCCGCGCAGCTTGGGTTGCATGTCTGGCTGCCGGACGCGATGGAAGGGCCGACGCCGGTTTCCGCCCTGATCCACGCCGCGACCATGGTCACCGCCGGCGTGTTCCTGATGGCACGCATGTCGCCGCTGATGGAATACGCCCCCTACGCACTCGGGTTCGTCACCTTTATCGGTGCCTCCACCGCGCTGTTCGCGGCCACCGTTGCCTGCACGCAGACCGACATCAAGCGCGTGATCGCCTATTCCACGTGTTCCCAGCTTGGCTACATGTTCACGGCGGCTGGTGTGGGCGTCTATCAGGCGTCGATCTTCCATCTGATCACGCACGCCTTCTTCAAGGCGCTGCTGTTCCTCTCTGCCGGCTC